>JASHQT010000457.1 GCA_030039005.1 Bryobacteraceae bacterium | reverse complement strand
CATCGCGTATCCGTTTACTGCGTTCCTCCTGCTTTTCCCGAGTCTCCTTGTCCGTCATAGTTTGCCGATAAACTCCCTTAGGTACTTGGCCCGCGCGCGGCTGGACTCGGCGATTGCGGCGCCCTTGGTGGCTTCCATCGCGGCCGGCGGTTTGGTCCGGTAATGCTCATTTTTCCGCACCTGGCGGACCAGGTCGTCGACGGTTTCCCGTAGGCTCCGGCCGTTCCGGTTCAGCTTCCCCAGATCCTGCACCTGCGTCTGGCCGTTCGCCACCACGATCTGATACCACTCGTTCGTCACCGGATTGCCGAAGCTCACATAACCGTTCTCGAGCACCGTATGCGGCCCTTTGATGTTCCCGCGAAAGCTGTACAGCGTCCCTGTGGCGCCCTTGGGATCGTAGTAATGCGGCGTGAGGAAATCCGAAAGCTGCTGCCCGTTCACCCCATACGCGAACTGCGTATCCTCGCACGGATCGCACACTTCCACCAGGTACAGCACGCGCTTGAGCGAGGAAAGCGGCGGAGGCGCCTGCGGCGGAGGCGCGCCCGCCACAGTGCGATTGCCGAACGGATCGGCCAGCATCTCCAAAGTCTCGTGACTGACCGTGAGCTGCCACTGATCGTCGGCCTGCACCAGCGCGAACGGTTGTCCGTTCTCGTCGGTGTGATAACCGGCCGCACCCGGCTGGTCGATATCGTCGCGCACGATCACCGGCCAATAATCCACCGGAACCGATTCCAGGGCATCGAACGCGCTCACCGTCGCGTTCACCTGCCACAGCGGGCTGAAATCCCGGATCGCCTGCTTTTGCAGGGCTGCGGCCACCGTCGATATGTCCGCAAAACTCACCGTGCTCGTATCTGACACCAGGGCAACGTGATGCGGTAGGGTGCTCATGATAGTCCTCCTCGCAATGGGAGGGCGATGGCTGGTCTGGATGAACGCGCCCCTTTGGGCGAGGAGCGGTTCGGGCCGATCAGGCGATCGAAGCCACCCAAATCATAGCATGTCCCACCAAACGATCCGGAGAGCTGAGAGAACGAGGAGGGTTATTGAAAAGCCAGGAAACCGAGGTACCCGAGCGCCGTGCCGATCGCCGCGCCCGCCACCACGTCGCTCAGGAAATGCATCCCGAGCAGAACGCGCGAGATTGCTATACTCACCGCGCAAAACAGCAATCCGATGGTGAGCGTCGGGTAGAACAACAGCAGCGGAATGGCCACGGCAAACGCCGTCATGGTGTGCCCGGAGGGGAACGAAAATTGATCCGGCGGAAGCAGCGTGGCCCAGCAATGCGGCTCGATCTCACACGGCCGCCGCCGTCCCGTGAGCCGCTTCAGCCACTGGAACAGCAGAACGCTGAGCATGGAAGCGAGGCCCGCGGCGCCCACGGCCTCGAAACGCGTCTTACCTCCCAGGACCAGGATCGCCAGCCCCATCGCGTACCACAGCCAGCCGTCCCCGCCGCGCGTGGCACTGATCAGGTACAGCCGGACCCAGCGCGGCGCTTCCCAGTTGTTGGCGCGGCGCATGACACTGTGGTCGCCCTTGGTGATTAGACTTCGCACCATCCTACTTCAGAATATACCCGCGCCGTGATTACATTTTGTTGAAGAAATGATTTCGTCTTGATTCGTGCAAATGATTTTTAATCCCGCCGCGGTACTAACTTGACTGCAAACGCAACTGTGACAAACTGTTCTATTGATTCATCGTCGGCTAGAGACAGGTACTAGGTTAGATCCCCTAAACTCGCGGGGCAGACCCCAGTGAAGCGCCTCGATTTCGTTTTCTTCGATGCCGGCGGAGGCCATCGCTCCGCCGCCAACGCACTCAAGGCAGTGATCGAGCAGCAGGCCAGGCCCTGGGAAATCCGCCTGGTCAATCTCCAGGAAATCCTCGATCCCCTCGACATTTTCCGCAAATATACGGGCATCCGCATGCAGGACGTCTACAACGTTATGCTGCAAAAAGGCTGGACGCTCGGCTCCGCGCAGATGACCGTGCTGATGCACGGGCTCATTCGCCTGTACCACCGCGGCCAGGTGCGCCTGCTGAAAGAGTTCTGGAAACAGGACAAACCCGATCTGGTCGTCTCGCTGATCCCCAATTTCAATCGGGCCCTTCACGACAGCATGACCGGGAGCCTTCCCTCCACGCCCCTGGTCACGATCCTCACCGACCTGGCCGATTATCCCCCGCACTTCTGGATCGAACGCCAAAATCAGTATTTGATTTGCGGCACCGAGAAAGCCGTGGAGCAGGCGCGCGACCTGGGGCATCCGGACGAACATATTTTTAAGACATCGGGAATGATTTTGCGGCCCAGCTTTTATCAGCCCATCGCCGTGGATCGCGCGGCCGAGCGCCGCAAGCTGGGGCTGGACCCGGATCTCCCCACGGGCCTGGTGCTGTTCGGCGGCCAGGGCTCCAGCGTGATGCCCGAAATCGCCCGCCGCGTCAGCGCCGCGCGCGAGTTCCGTCTCCAGTTGATCTTCATTTGCGGTCGCAACCGGAAGCTCGCCGATCGCCTGCGGGCCATGCGTACGAATTTCCCCAAATTCGTCGAAGGATTCACCAGCGAAATCCCCTACTACATGCATCTGTCGGATTTCTTCATCGGCAAGGCGGGACCGGGCAGCATCAGCGAAGCGATTGCCATGCATCTCCCGGTGCTGGTAGAGCGCAACGCCTGGACGCTTCCCCAGGAGCGCTTCAACACCGAATGGATTCGCGCCCAACAAGTGGGCGTGGTGTTGCCATCGTTTCGCGCGACGGCAGCCGGACTGCGCGAACTGCTCGCTGGAGAAAGCCTTCCCCGTTTTCGCGCCAACGCCCGAGCCATTACCAACCGGGCCGTATTCGAAATTCCCGACATCCTCGCTGGTTTGCTCGACGCAACGCTCCACGCGCCGATCGAAACGCCGCCAGTTACGCGGTCCTAAGTGTCTTCGCGGCCTCGGGAATAAGGCGTCCGTTCCCCACTGATTACGGCAATAAACCCTCTCTAGCGGCCAACTCGGGCCGATGGTAGTATAAGCCCTATATGAAAAGCAGCCTCCTTGCGCTAGCTATCTCCATCGGTATGCCCGTTGCGCTCTTGGCGCAGGCGGATCGCATCGCCGGAAACATTGACGCCACGCGCCTCGCGCAGATTTCCGGCAATGTAAAGCCGCTGGCCAGGCCCGAATGGGATCAGGGGCCGGTGGATCCCGCGACGAAGCTAAACTATGTCCGTTTAATGTTCCAGCCGTCGGCGGCGCAGCAAGCGGCGCTCCAACAGTTGCTCGGCGACCAGCAGAACCCGCGTTCCCCTAATTTCCGCAAGTGGCTGACGCCCGAGCAATATGCCGACCGGTTCGGCGTAAGCCAGGCGGATATCAACAAAGTGCTCGGCTGGATGCGCGCGCAAGGGTTCGACATTATCACTGTGGCGCGGGGCCGGCGCTATATCGCCTTCAACGCCACGGTGCAACAGATCCAAAATGCCTTGAAAACGGAGATTCACCATTACCAGGTGCGCGGGGAATTGCACTTCGCCAACTCCACCGAACCCTCGGTGCCGGAGGCCATCCAGCCGCTGGTGATGGGCTTCCTGGGACTGGACGATTTCAAGCCCAAAGCACAGTCCCGCCAAAAGTCAGCCCAGCCGGACTATACCGCCACCATCGGGACTTACTACATTACGCCCGGGGATCTCGCCGTCATCTACGATATCCTGCCCGTCTATCAGCAGTACGACACCACGGGCGCCGGTTGGCCCTTGGCCGTCATCGGGCAAAGCGATATCTCCACTTCCGATATCGAGGAGTTTCATTCTTATTTCGGCGTGCCGCATTACTTGCCAAAGATCATCCTGGTTCCCGGCTCGGCTGATCCCGGATACGTCATGGGGGACGAAGGAGAATCGGACCTCGATCTGGAATACTCGGGCGGAATAGCACCCGACGCCAATATCCTGTTCGTGACTTCCACCGATGTGATCACGTCGGTGATGTACGCGATTGACCAGGCCCTGGCGCCGGTCATCAGCTATAGTTACGCCGGTTGCGAGCCCGAGCAAAGCCAGAGCTCCTTTGGCGAATTACAAACCCTGGCCCAGCAGGCCAACGCCGAAGGCATCACCTGGGTGGTCGCGGCGGGCGACGACGGCGCCGCTATGTGCGACACCACGCAGCCGGCCGAACACGGCCTGGCCGTCAGCATCGAGGCCGCGGTCCCGGAGATCACCGGCGTGGGTGGCACCGAGTTCGCCGTCAACAACGGCAACTACTGGAGCAACACCAACAGCACCACCAACGTCTCGGCGCAATCCTACATTCCCGAAACCGTCTGGAACGAGTACACGGAGCCCGGCAACACCAACCTGTCGGCCGGCGGAGGCGGCTTCAGCATCTACTTCCAACGGCCTTCCTGGCAGGCTGGTCCGGGCACCTCGGGGCGCATGCGGGGAGTGCCCGACGTGGCGCTGGATGCCGCCGTCTATGATGATTCCTATGTAACCGTCGAGATCGGCCAGGTCGACCATGTCGGCGGCACCTCGGCCTCCACTCCGGTATTCGCCGGTATCCTGACCCTGCTGAACCAATTCATCGGCGGCAATGGCTTGGGAAACATCAATCCGAACCTGTACTACATGGCGCAAGCCACACCCACGGTGTTCCACGATATTACGACTGGTGGTAACATCGTTCCCTGCGCCGCCGGCAGCCCGGATTGCTCTGGCGGATTCCTCGGTTATCAGGCCGGTCCCGGTTGGGACCCGGCGAGCGGATGGGGCTCCATGGACGTCTACGCGATGCTCAACAACTGGAGCGTCGCCGCCGGACGGCCGGTAGTCGGATCGGTGGTGAATGGCGCCAGTCTCACCAACACCGGCCTTTCGCCCGGCGAAATCTTCACCATCTTCGGCTCTGCGCTCGGACCGGTTAACCCCGGGACACTCGTGCTCGACTCCAAGGGCGATGTCTCCACTTATTTGGACGGCATCGCGGTCAGCGTCAACGGTACTTATGCACCCTTGCTCTACGTGGGCCCAGGCCAGATCAACGCCGTCGCCCCATACGAGCTGGCCAGTAGTTTGGGTGATACCGTCAACGTACAAGTGCTCGACGGCCTCAGCCAGCAGAGCAGTAACTTTACCGTCCAGGTGGTAGCCACTGCCCCCGCCATCTTCTCGCTGGGCAACGGACAGGGCGCTATTCTCAACCAGGACAATTCCGTCAACGGTCCGGGAAATCCGGCTGCCCGCGGGTCGTACATTCAAATCTATGGCACCGGCGAAGGACAAACCAACCCGCCGGGCGTGGATGGCCAGATCGCCACCGAGAGCGCGGCTTACCTGCCCCGCCCCGTGGCCTCCGTATCGGTGAGTATTGGAGGCGTGACGGTCACGCCGGAATACGCCGGAGCCGTCCCGCAAGAGTTCGCTGGATTCTTCCAGGTGAACGTTCAGATCCCGAACAGCGTCGGAACTGGCAATCAGCCCGTGATTTTGACCATCGGCGGCAAAAGCAGCGCGCCACTAAACGTCGCCGTCAAGTAGCAACGTCAACCCGAGCGCGAGCGGCCCCAAAGCTGCACGCTCGCAAGGGCGGCGCCGGCCGATAACGCGCGCAGCTTAGCCCAGGCCAGTTGCGGATGAATTCGCCCGCCCATGCCGCAGTCCGTACCCGCGATCACGTTTTCCCGCCCCACGGCATCGGCGTAACGCAGAATCCGGTCCGCGACCACTTCGGGATGCTCGATGATGTTCGTCTTGTGCGTCACCACACCGGGAATTACGGCTTTGCCCGCGGGAAGCTTGGTGTTCTTCCAAACCTTCCATTCGTGCTCGTGCTGCGGATTCGCCGCCTCCACCGAATATTGGCTGGCCTTCACCTTCAGCATTAGGTCGATCACGTCGCCGAGCGGCAGATCCGAGCTGTGCGGCCCCTTCCAGCTCCCCCAACAGATGTGATAACGGACCTGATCCTCCGGAATGCCCTGCAGCGCGTGATTTACCAATTCCACGTGCGCCTCGGCCCATTTGCGGAACGCGGCCATATCGCCCGAGAGCGAATACTGCCATTCGTACACATTGACGATGATCGGGTCGTCCAATTGCACGGTGAGTCCCGCATCGGTGATGGCCTTGTACTCCTCGCGCATGGCTTCCGCCACGGCGATCGCTTGCTCCTCCGGATTCTTGTAGTACTCGCTGTTCCAGGTGACGCCGGTCACCACGGCGGTCAGGAACGCGTCCTGGGCCGGGGTGTCCGCCAGCGCCGCTTTCAAATTCCGGATGTCGCGCTCAATCAGTTCGTGGCCGGTGTACCGGATGGGCCCCACGTTCACCGGAATCCTGCGCAGCCGCGGACGGCCGACCGATGCCTCGCCGCTCTGGTAAAACTCCGCGAAATCCACGCGATCCTTGCTATTGGCCAGGAACGAATTCAGCGCCACGAAATCCGGCGGCGCCTCGCGCATCTCAAAGCCGCTCAGCCGGTGGTACATGTAGAAGGCCCACGCACCGTAATCCACCTCTTCGGACATCGGCTTGCCGAATTCGCCGTCGTTTACTACGTCGATGCCGGCGTCTTTTTGTTGCCGCACCACCTCGGCGACCGCGCTCGCCAGACGCGGCTCCAGCTTCTCGGTCGCGGCTTCCTCGCGATACAACTCCCGCAGATCCGCCGGGCGCGGCAAGCTGCCGGCGTGAGTAGTCAAGATGCGGTTTGTGCTTCCTTTCATTTGCTCTCCCCTCCTTCTCACCAGTACCAACCACCAGCGTGCCAAGCCGCCAATCGCAAATCGCGGAGTTGAGGCTCGCTCGCGAGCCTCAACTCCTGCTATACTAATCGTTTAAACGCTCCGAAATGGCGAGGTGTTAGTGTGTTTATCAGCGTCAAGGAGCTGGAACTTAAGAAGGTTCGCTTCGAGGTGGCCTTCCCGCCCGGCGAAATCGAGTTTCAAGACGATGGCGACCGGTTGAGTCAGGCTACGCCGCTTCAGGCCGCAGGGTCCGCCGAGCTTCTCCCACATACTTTAGGAGAAATCCGGGTGCGGGGGCACCTGGCGGTCACCATGCGCTGCGATTGTAATCGCTGCTTGGAGCCGGCCCTGTTCCCCATCGATTCCAGCTTCGATCTGTTTTACCGCCCGGCGGACGAGCCCGAATCGGCTGAAGACGCCGAAGTGGAAATCGATGCAGGCGAAGCGGAAATCGGCTTTTACGAAGGCGCCGGCATCGAGTTGAAGGACATTATGCGCGAACAGATTCTGCTCAGCATGCCCATGCAGCATATCTGCCGCGCCGATTGCCAGGGAATTTGCCCGGTATGCGGCCAGAACCGGAACTTGGTACACTGCGGATGCGAAGCCAAGCTCGTGGACGACCGCTGGTCCGCGCTCAAGAACGTACCGCTAAAAGAAAGCCCAAACTAGCCCACAGAGGCGCGGGCGCACCTGAAGATGAAAAGTAAGCTCGCCCGGGCTTTCGTTGTGGGCGAGTGATAAAAGAGGAAAAAGAACAAGATGCCGAATCCCAAGCGACGACACTCCAAGCAGCGCACCTCCACGCGCCGCGCTCACGACCATTTGCGCGCCGCCGGTCGCGCCGAGTGCCCTAATTGCCACGAACCCAAGCTCCCCCACCGCGCCTGCCCGCATTGCGGACGCTATAAGGGCCGCGAAGTCATCGAAGTCGCGGAAGAATAGCGCGGTGGACGCCGTCATTCCATGGTGACCATCGCGGTGGACGCAATGGGCGGCGACGACGCCCCCAAAGCGGAAGTCGAAGGAGCCGTTCGCGCCGCTCGAACTCTGGGCGTCCGCGTCATCCTGGTGGGCAAAGAAGACATCGTCCGCGCCGAGCTGAGGAAAACTGAGGACGCGGACGAGCTGCCGCTCCATGTGCACCATGCCAGCGAGGTGGTGACCATGGACGACAGCATCAAAGCCGTCCGCCAGAAGCGCGACAGCTCCGTCCGCATCGCCGCGCGGCTGGTGCGCGACGGCGTGGCCGATGGCTTCGTTTCCGCCGGCAATACCGGCGCCGTGATGGCTACCGCCAAGTTCGTCCAGACCATGCTGCCCGGCGTGGATCGGCCGGCGCTCGCTTCCGCCTTCCCCACGCTTAAAGGAACTCCCGTGGTGGTGGTGGACGTGGGCGCGAACGTCGATTGCACTCCCAACATGCTGGCGCAGTTCGCCGTCATGGGCGACATCTATTCGCGCGTCATTTTCCACACCGCGCGGCCGCGCGTGGGGCTGCTGTCGATCGGCGAGGAGGAACATAAAGGCAACGAGCTGACCCGCGCCGCCACACCTCTGCTCAAGGCGCTGCCCATTTATTTCATCGGCAACGTCGAAGGCCGCGACATCTACACCGGCGAGACCGACGTCATCGTTTGCGACGGCTTCATCGGTAACGTCGCGCTCAAAGTCAGCGAAGGCCTGGTGGAGATGGTGTACAAGATGCTGCGCGAGTCGCTGGAAGCCACCATCACGCGCAAGATCGGCTACGTGCTGGCGCGCACCGCGTTCAAGGAGTTCAAAAAGCGCGTGGATTATTCCGAGTACGGCGGCGCGCCGCTGCTGGGCGTCAAAGGCGTGTGTATCATCACGCATGGCCGCTCCAACGCCAACGCCATCAAGAACGCCATCCGCGTGGCCGCCGAGTTCGCCGAGGGCAGGATCAACGAGCAGATTGAGGCGGAGCTCCGCAACGGCCATTCGCCTTCTTCGAGAGCCGCCAACGCGGATTAATATGGTTCGGCCGCTCGCCCTTTTTCTGCTTTCCCTTCTGCCGCTGGCCGCGGCTGAGGACCCTGTGCAATGGGCGCTGACCTTGGATTCCAAATCCGCCGCGCCCGGTTCGCACGTTCTGGCGAAACTGACCGGGACCATCGAGCAGGGTTGGCACGTGTATTCGATGACCACGCCTCCCGGCGGTCCGAATCCCACCACAGCCAAAATTGCCGATAACCCCGCGGTTGCGAGCTTCCGGATTTATCAGGCTAAACCCGAGCGCAAGCTCGACCCTAGCTTCGGCATCGACACGGAGACATTTTCCGGCCAGTATCAGCTCTTGATAGACATTGAGCTGGCAAAGTCCGCGGCCGTGGGTACGGCGGACGTCACGGCCAACGTGCGCTACCAGTCCTGCAACGATCGGATCTGCCTGCCGCCCAAGAAAAAGGCCGCATCCGCCTCGATCACGATTGACCCCTCCGCGAAGACCTCGGCGCTCGCCATCCCCGCCGGCTACTCGCCAATCGCTGTGCAGGCGCAGACGTCCGCACCTAGCGCTTCGACCACAGCCTCAACCGCTCCAGCCCCGCCCACGGCGCCTGCCGCGGGCCTGAGCCTTCTTTTCCTGCTGACCACATTCGCCGCGGGCCTCGCCGCCATCTTCACCCCCTGCGTCTTTCCGATGATTCCCTTCACGGTTTCTTATTTCGTGAATCGGCAGAGCGGCTCGCGGCGCGACGGTGTGACCCATGCCGTCCTCTTCTGCTTGGGCATCGTGGTTTTGTTCACTGGCCTGGGCGCGTTGGTGAAGGCCATCGCCGGACCATTCGGAGTAGTGCAACTAGGCAACAGTCCCTGGGTCAATGGATTCATCGCGGCGGTCTTCATTGTCTTCGGGCTTAGCTTGTTGGGCGCGTATGAACTGGCATTGCCTTCGGGATTGCTGACAAAATTGAATCAAGCCTCCGAAGGCGGCGGCTATTTGGGCACCCTGCTCATGGGCCTGACGTTCACGCTGACCTCGTTTGCCTGCATCGGGCCGATTGTTGGGCCGCTGCTGGTCGCCTCCGTGCAGACCAGCGGATTGCAGCCCATCTTGGGCATGGCATCGTTCGCGACCGGACTGGCAGCGCCCTTCTTCCTGCTCGCGCTGTTCCCTTCGTTCCTGCAAAGGATGCCCAAGAGCGGCGGCTGGCTGATGCGCGTGAAGGTGGTGCTCGGATTCGTGGTGCTCGCGATCTCGGTGAAATACTTAAGCTCGGCCGATCAGATTCTGCAGACCGATTTCATCTCCCGGGAGATGTTCCTCGCGCTGTGGATCGTCCTGTTCGCGCTGCCCGGCCTCTACCTGCTCGGATTCCTGCGGTTGGAAGGCATCCAGTCCGACGACCCCTTAGGTGTCGGCCGCGTCCTGATCGCCGCGCTGTTCCTGACCTTTTCCATCAGCCTGCTCCCGGGGTTGTTCGGCGCTTCACTCGGCAACGTGGAGGCGTTCATCCCCGTTCAAGCCAAGAACACGGCGCTGCTCTCGGGCGCCAGCGGCGCACCAGCGCCGGTGTGGATGAAGAATCAATACAAGGAAGCGCTCGCCCAGGCGCGCGCCGAAAACAAGCTGGTCTTCATCAACTTCACCGGCTACGCTTGCACCAACTGCCACTGGATGAAGGCCAACATGTTCCCGCGGCCCGAGATCACGCCTTTGTTAAAGGATTTCGTGCTGGTGGATCTGTATACCGACGGCACCGACGCTGAATCCGAACAGAACCAGCAGCTCGAAGAAAAGCGCTTCGGCACCGTGGCCATTCCTTATTACGCCATCGTCGACCCGGACGAGCGCACCCTCGCCACCTTCCCCGGCCTGACGCGCAATGTCGCCGAATTCGTGGGTTTCTTGAAGACGCGCGAAACCAAGGTAGCCTCCAAGCTGTAGCCGCCTTTCCAGAACCGAATTCTTCTCGCAAATGAACGTTTCGGTTAGACCGGCGGCCCTGTTCGTCCGGATATTCAACATCGGCAAGGAGCTCTGCTTTCGGATGCGGGTGGCCTGTGGCGTGCCCAACTATCCGCCAAAGGAGAAAAAGCCATGTTTTTCCTGGTTGTGATTGCGATTATTGCTACTCACGTGGGCGTCCTGCTGCCGGCCGTACAATAACCTGCGCAAGACATCACGATCGGCGAGCGCCTGGCGTTCCCCGGCCCCATTTGGCCAGGTACAGTTCGCCCGCGAGTGTCTCTTCTTCCCGGTCGGCGGCGGCGCGCCAGGCATCGAACGTTCTGGTCTTCAAACGTTCCAGTAGCTCCGCGCGCCGCCGCGCTTCCATCAGACACAGCCGCTGCTTCTCTACCTGGACCAGGACTTCGCGCCGCCGATTTTCCATCTTTTCGATGCGCGAGCGCGCGTGCAGCCGGTAGGCGTCCAGCGCCTGAAGTTCGCCCGCCTCCACCGAAGCTTGGACCAGAACGTTGCGCTCGCTCGCCGCCCGTTCGTTCTCCGTACGCGCTCGCTCTTGGTCCAAAGCGGCCAGGTGCACGTACCAGCGCTCCAGCTTCAGCTCCTCGAGCGCGGCCTGTTCGGCGCGCCAGCGGCGCACGCGGTCGAGTGGGAATTGGAACCGTTTCATCCCGTCTGCTTCGCCAGCTCACTCAGGCCGGCCATGGTTTCCTCGAACGGACTCTGTTCGTGGCTCGCCTGCTTTAGGAAGTCCGTGAGCAGGGGGCGCAGGCGGATGGCCGCATCCAGCTTCGGATTCGCGCCGCCGACATACGCGCCCAGGTTGATCAGGTCCTCCGAGCGCGCATGCGTGGCCATGGCCTCGCGAATCTTGGCCGCCGCTTCCTTTTGTTCCGGCGTACACAGCCGCGGGGCGAGCCGGCTGACCGACTGCAACACGTCGATCGCCGGATAGTGCCCCGACGCGCCCAGCTCGCGCGATAAAACGATGTGGCCGTCCAGAATCGCGCGCACCGCGTCGCAGATGGGCTCGTTGAAGTCGTCGCCTTCCACCAGCACGGTGAAAAAACCGGTGATGGAGCCCGTGCGGAACCGCCCCGCACGCTCGAAGATTTTCGGTAATAAAGCGAACACGGAAGGTGTGTAGCCTTTCTGGCTGGGAGGTTCGCCCGCCGCCAGACCGATTTCGCGCTGCGCCATCGCCAGCCGCGTCACCGAGTCCATCACCAGCAGGACATCTTGGCCCCGATCCCGGAAGTATTCGGCGACCGCCAGCGCGACGAACGCCGCGCGGATGCGCAGCGGCGCCGGCCGGTCCGAGGTGGCCACCACGAGTACGGATTTCTTGAGTCCTTCCGGGCCCAATTCGTGCTCGATGAAATCCCGCACTTCGCGGTTGCGCTCTCCGATCAGCGCGATCACGTTCACATCGGCGGAACTCGAGCGCGCCATCGCGCCCAGCAGCGTGCTTTTGCCCACTCCGGAACCGCCGAATATCCCGATCCTTTGCCCTTTGCCGCAGGTCAGCAGACTGTCGATGGCCCGGATGCCGGTGGCCAGCGGCTCGCCGATCGGCTCGCGGTCGAGCGGCCCCGGCGCGGCAGCGTACAAATCGCAGGCGACGCCGCCGGAACCGGCGGGCGGAGGGCCTCCATCGAGCGGCTTGCCAAATCCATCCAGTACGCGACCGGCGAGCGCCGGCGACACTTCGATGCGCGCGTCGTCGCCGCGCGCGACAATCGGATCGCCCAATTGCAGTCCTTCGGTTTCTTCGAGCGGCATCGACAGCACACGCCCGTCGCGGAACCCGATCACCTGCGTGCGGATCAGACGCCCCGAGCGGGAGTTGATCTCGCAGAAGTCTCCCGCCGCCGATTCCGGGCCTTGGGACTCCACCAGCAACCCCACCAGTTCGGTGACGGTGCCCGTCCAGCGGCAGACCTCCAGCCGCGCGAGTTTTTCCAAGTATGCCTGCAAATTCATGCTGAACCTCGCATCAAATCGGCGAACCCGCGCTCGATTTCCTCCAGTTGCGTGTCCACCGATGCATCCAGCGTTCCCGTGCTGGATTCAATCCGCACGCTGCCGGGTTCCAGCGCCGGATCGGCCAGCACTTCCACGCGCTGCGGCGCGCCCATCTGGTCGAAGAACTGCCGCACCGCCGCCGCATCGGAACGCGCCACGCGCACGCGGTGGATCTCGCGCGCTTCCATTTTTTCGAGCGCCGCCTTCACCAGCCCCAGCAGCGCTTCGGGCGCGACGGTGAGCTCGCGGTGCAGGATGCGGCGCGCCACCGCGATCGCCAGCGCCACCGCGTCTTGCTCGGCCTCGCGCCGCGCCCGGGCCCGCAATCCGGTCAGTTCCTCGATCGCGCGCGCCAGCTTCCCTTGCATGGCCCCGACATCGGCCGCCAGGCTCCGGCGCGCGGCCGCCTGCCCCTCTTCGAAGCCCTTCTTGTACGCCGCGTTTACACGCTGCTCGAGTTCGGCCGCCGTCATCGCCACCCTCGGGGCCGCCTGCGTCGCGCCCGGTTGCGGGATATAGGCCGGTGGCTCAGTCGAGGATTCGCCCGAGGGGAAGTCGAACCCGGGTACCCGCGCCCAGGCCACCGGCTGGGCCGCCTCAGGCTGGCCGCGCAGAAGTTTAGAGGACATGGCGTGCCTCACACCACATATTGCTCACCTACCGTACCCTTGAGGCTGATCGTGCCCTCGGCCTCCAACTGGCGGAAAATCGCGATAATCTGCTGCTGCGCCGCCTCCACTTCCTTGATCTTCACCGGCCCCAGCGCCTCCAGGTCTTCCCGGAGCATTTCGGCGCCGCGCTGCGACATCTGCTGCAAAATATGATTCTTCAATTGTTCGCTGGTGCCCTTCAGAGCCACCGTCAGGATCTTGCGGTCCACTTTACCCAGCATCTCCTTGACGGCTTCCTGGCTCAGCAGCAGCAGGTCCTCGAACACGAACATCAAATGGCGGATGGTCTCCACCAGTTTCGGGTCGTTCTGCTCGATGGCCTCCAGAATGTCCTTGCTAGAGCCCGAATCCAAGCGGTTGAACATCTCCGAAACCGCGCGCACGCCGCCGTAAGATTCGCGGCTCATCTCGCCGAGCGACTTCAGCCGCTGCCCGATAATAGACGCGATCTTGGACACGATCAGCGGCGAAATCTGGTCCAGGTGCGCCATGCGCAGCGCGACGTCAGCGCGCAGCTCCTGCGGCAGCGAGATCAGCAGTCCCGCGGCCTGCGAGGCGTTCAGGTGCGAAAGGATCAGCGCGATGGTCTGCGGATGTTCGTTGTGGATGAACTTGGCGAGCTGCTGCGGGTCGGCTTTCTGGATGGCGTCGAAACTGGCCAGTTCCGAGCCCAGGGTCTTCATCAGCCGGTCCACGATTTTTCTGGCGTGCTCGGGGCCGAAGGCGTTGTTGAGCATCTTCTTGGCATAATCGATGCCGCCCTTGAGCACGTAGTCGTGGGCCATCGACATCTGGTAGAACTCTTCGAGCACCTCCTCGGCCTGGTCGTTGCTGATGGAGGTGATGCGCGCCACCTCGTGCCCGATCGCCTGCACCTCTTCTTCGTCCAACTGGCGCAGGATTTCGGCGCTGGCCTGGTCGCCCAAAATGATCATCAGAATGGCGGCTTTGCGGATCCCCGGAACATTGGGAACCCCGGAGGCGGCGGTTTCGAGATTCTGGATCATAGTTCATCAATCCGCGTTCATCAATCCGCGTTCAGCAATCCGCGTTCAGCAATCCGCGTGCGGGAGTGCGCCCCTCTAGGTCCTCCGCACTTCGTCGCCGGACTCGGCCATCCAGGCCCGCACTACGTGCGCCATGCTGGCCGCATCCTTCTTGGCTTGCTCCGCAATATGCTTGGTCAGCACCTCGGTTTTCTTGGTCACTGGAGGCAGCTTGAGCGCGTTCAGTGCCTCGGCCTCTTGTTTTTGCCGCTGCGCAGTCTGTTCCGCCAGGCGGTTTTCGATCTGGCTCTGGAGCTGTTCGGGCGTGAGCGGCGCGCCGGCGGGCAGCTCGGCCGGAAGCTCGGCCGGACGCGCGGAGGGGCGGCGGGAGGAGCGCAGCGCCACCACCAGCACCAGCAGCAGCGCCGCTCCCACGCCCACCCCGATGACGAACATTCGGTTCTGCAAAAGCTGTTCCCGCCAGCCGGGAGCCGGAGGCGGAGGCGCCGGCGGCGGAAGCTGCTCCGGATTCAGCGTGGATTCGAAGGGCAGAGTCTCCACCACCAACTGGTCGCCCCGCTCGGCGTTGAACCCGATCACCCCCGCCACCAGGTCGTGAATGGTTTTCAGCTTCTCGGGCGAGGGCGCCTGGACCACGCGCCTGGCCTTGGGGCCCGAACCCTCATAGCGCACGTCAGAATCCACCAGCAACGACACCGACATGCGCTTCACCGCGCCTTCCGGCTCGCGGACGCGCCGCACGCTATGGCTGGATTGATAGTTGATGTTTTCGGTGCGCCGCGTCACGGTGTTGCCTCCCGCCGCCGGGCGCGGCGCGGGCGGAGGCAGCGTAGAAGCCGTGCCGGGAATCCCCGCGGCCGCGGATCCCGCGCTGATGTCTTCGGTTTTTTGCGAACTCACCATCACCGATTTGCTCGGGTCGTAGGTTTCATCGCTTTGCTCGGCGCTCGAAAAATCGCACTCCACCGCGGCTGTGGCGCGGTATTTGTTGGGGCCGAGCAGCGGATCGAGGGCCTGATTGATCTTGGCCACCACGTCGTGCTCCAGCCTCTGGCGGTATTCGATGGCTTCCTCCGATGGCTCGGGATCGTCGGGCGAGGCCGCTTTTCTCGCCCGGTTGAGCAGGTTCCCGCGCGTGTCCACCACCGAGACCGCTTCAGGCATCAGCCCCTCGACGGCGCTGGCGGTGAGCTGGCAGATGGCGGCCACATTTTGCGGCGCCAGTTGCGCGCCCGGACGCAGCTTCACCAGCACGCTCGCCTTGGCGGGCTGGCGCGAGTCCAGGAACAGCGAGTCTTTGGGAAACGTGATGTGTACACGCGCCTGTTCCACTTCGGCGAGCGACATCACGCTGCGCTCTAGCTCGCCTTCCAGCGCGCGATGATAGTTGACCTGCTCGGTGAAGTCGCTCGCGCCGAAGCCCGACTTGTCGAAGAGTTCGAACCCGATGCGGCCGCTTTTGGGCAACCCGGCCGAGGCCACATCCAGGCGCAGTTCCGCCACGCGCGCCGAAGGCACCAGCACCGTCGAGCCGTTGTCGGCCAGGCGGAACTCGGAGCCGCTTTCGCGCACCTTGGCCAGCACCGCGGCGGCGTCTTCGGCGGCGAGCGAGCTGTACAACGGGCGGAAGTCGCGCTCCCGGTTCCAGCGCGAAAGCCAGGCCAGTGCGGCAATCACCGCCGCGGCGGCAACCGCGATCGAGACGATCTGGCGCCAGCTCAAGCTCTCGATCAGTTTCTTGATCTGATCCATGGGTGATATTCGTGCGTTCCAGCGCGGCCTGAAGGTTTTTCAATTCACAACTGCCATTGGCCGTTGGCTATTAGCCAAGCAGGCACATTTGCCGGGTCCTCACCGTGACGGCGGCCAACCGCCAATAGCCAATGGCGAGTAGCCGGCGCCACCAGCGCCGGCTACATTTGCATGCGCATAACCTCCTGGTAGGCGGAGACCACTTTATTTCTCACCTGCAGGAACAGATCGAAGGACATGGAGGCCTGTTCGGTGGCGAGCGCCACCTTGTGTACCTCTTCGTCCTCGCCGGAGAGAAATTTAGCGATGCTCGAATCCGCATTCTGCTGGAACTGCTCCACGCGGCCGATCGCGTCGGCCAGCACGGAGCCGAATCCGGCTTCGCCCCCGCCCGCTCCGGATGCAGGCGCGACCGCTGGAATCGCGGAGGGAAAGCGGAGGGGAGAAATGGGGGCGCTCATGAGGTCGGTCGAGAATTCAGAATCCAGAATTCGGAATGTCTCCGCTCGCTCTCCTATTCTGAATTCTGACTTCTGGATTCTGATTTCTGGGGTTCATCACTTCAACAAATCATTTATCACTTCAACAGATCAATGGAACGCTGGATCATGTCCTTGATGGCGCTCATGGCGGATACATTCCCTTCAAAGCCGCGCTGCGCACCGAGCAGATCCACCATATCTTCGGCCGGGTTTACGTTGGGATAGGTGACATAGCCGTCCTGATCCGCATCGGGATGTCCGGGCTGATAGTGCTTTTCTCCTTCCGTCGGATCCTGGACCACGGTCGCTTGGACGCCGCTCGCCCCCTCGTTCATCTGGGTCTGGAACACCGACGAGAAGGGCGAGGTCTCGGGAACGCTTTGAAATACCACGTCCTGGCGGCGGTACGGCCCTCCCTCGGGCGTGCGGGTGGTCTCGGAATTGGCCAGGTTCTGCACAATGACCTCAGCCCGCTGGCGCTGCGCCGCCATTCCCGAGGCGCTCACCGAAAGCACGGAAAATAGGCTCATCCGGATTGTCCTTCCTTGATCGCCGATTCCACCGACTTGAGCTCGCTCTTCATCAGGCTGGAAGCCACGCTGAATCTCAGCGCGTTCTCGGCCAGCAGCCGGGCTTCGCGGTCCAGACTGACGTTGTTACCGTCGCTTTTCGTCACCAGGCCCGGTGCGTCCAGGACGTGGGGGCCCTCTCCGGAGGCGCCGGCATTCAGAAATTCGAACTGGAAGTCAATGTCCTTGGTCTTGTATCCCGGTGTGTCGATGTTGGCGATATTGGAAGCCACCAGCTTCTGCCGCGCACTGAGCAAATCCATGTAGCGCTCAAGCTGGTTCGTAATGCCATCGATCACCCGTCGCTCGCCTGCAAATCTCCCTCCAGAACCCATCCAGTTTGCCGATTAGCCTGTCAGGCTGGCCGATTCGCTTGCCAAACTGTGCCGATTCGCTTAGTGAATCAGCGGGTCTTCCCGCCTGGCGCGCCTGTGCGGCAGCTTTGTTGTCGCCTAAAACCGGGCGCCGTCATAATCCTGTCAGGGCCGCGCAGTTAGCACTCGGACTGGGCCGCTGGCTGGCCCCCTCTTTGCGGCCAATCTTTTGGCTTGACTAGCGGAAGTCTTTTTCGCTTGACAGAGGCGCTGTCGGGGAGATAGAAATGGTACTAATCGGAGTACTGGTTAGGAGGGGTTCAACTTGCGAGCCTAGGGTAATTCCCAGTGCTGACCTAAGTGGTTTCTCGTCTTCACTGTAAGCGTTACCTGAGATTGATTCCGTACCAGTACCTCTGTAGAATCTGAATGCGGATGGTCGATACACTATTTATGAACGACACCTTCACCACATTGGAAGACCAGGGGCTGCGGCAACCGGCCGCCGAACCGCTGCGGCAAACGGCCGCCGAACCAAGGAAGGGCATGATTCGCATCCTCATCGCCGACGACCATCCCATTGTTCGCGACGGCCTCAAGAAACTGCTCAGCCTGGAGGAAGACTTCCAGATCGTGGGCGAAGCCTCCGACGGCTGCGAGGTGCTCGACAAGGTGCAGGAGCTCGACCCCGATGTGCTGCTGCTCGATCTGCGCATGCCCAATCTCGACGGGCTCTCCGCCCTGCAGGCCTTGCAGCAGACCAACAAGCGCACGCGCGTCATCGTGCTCACGGCTTCGGAGGACAAAAACGAATTCGTCCAGGCCATGAAGCTGGGATGCTCGGGCATCGTGCTGAAGCAAACCGCTCCCGAACTGATCGTCAAAAGCATCCGCAAAGTGCATGGCGGCGAGATCTGGCTCGATTCGCACACCACTGCGGCCGTGATGCGGCAGTTCGCCGCACCCGGGGAGATCGCCGCTTCCGGCGGCCAGGGCAAGACGCGCGAGCGCTCCCCCTTGAGCCAACGCGAGCGGGAAATCGTGCAGTTGGTCGCCCAGGGTTATAAGAACAAAGAAATGGCCGAGAAGATGTTCATCAGCGAGCAGACCGTCAAGAACCACCTGCACAACATCTTCGACAAGCTCGGTGTGTCGGATCGCTTGGAGCTGGCGCTCTACGCCATCCACAAAGGCCTGCACCTCACGGCCGAACGCTAGTTCCTCCTATTCTGCTTCTGCGCGAGTGAAGTGAACCTCCTCCGGCGGGCTGGGTCACCGGCCCGCCCCCAAATTCCCCTAGCTCCTCCTACCATCCCCGCCTCAGAGTCCTTCCCAGTTTATTTGGTACTTTCTGTTCATTGCGGTCTATTCGGTATGGGAATAAAGTCCTTGGTACGGAGCGGACCCTATGCGACCTGTGCTTCTTCTCTCGTTGTTCTGCTTTCCCGGAGCGGCTGTGCTCATGGCTCAAGTCCCCGAAATGCATCAGGCGGTGCCGGACAGCGGCAAGATTGGATCGGTCATACAGATCCAGGGAAGATTTCTCGATAAGACCAAAGTGGACGAGGTCTACCTGAGCGATCACACCTTCGACATGAAAGTCAAAGTCCTGAATCAGACCGACCACTCCATCGAGATCCGCATTCCGCCCTTCGCCAAACCCGGACGCTTGCAACTGGTGGTGAAAACCACCGGCAACGACCCGGATATCCTGGAGCAGCCGGTGTACGTCACCATAGAAGATCCCCATCAGACGCTGCAAGCCAACGCCGCGGCACGTCCTCCCGACGGCGGAACGAAGCAATAGCCAAATTTACTGCTGCTGTTGTTGCTGTTGATGCGCAGCCAGGTCGGACTCCGACCCCTCTTCGCGCAAGGCAAGCGACCAGTCTTCGACCCCCAGTTCCGGCTCGAGCGGCGGTGCGTCGGAAGGCGCTACGTGTACCGATACGAGCAGTTGACTCTCGGCGGACCCCTTAAAAATACCCTTGGTAGGCGGAACGTCGGCGTAATCGCGGCCCACAGCCGTACGGACGTGCCGGTCGCCGGCGACCACGTTATTGGTAGGATCGAATCCTACCCATCCCAGGCCCGGCAGTAGCGTCTCCACCCAGGCGTGGGTGGCGCCTTCGGCCGAGCGCGTTTTGTCACCCGCTTTGTGGAACAGGTACCCGGAGACGTAGCGGCAGGGAATTCCGATGCGGCGCGTGAGGGCGATCATGATATGGGCGAAGTCCTGGCAGACGCCCTGCCGGCTCTCGAGCGCATGGTCGATGGGCGAATCGACGTGCGTGCTTTTAGGGACGTAAGCGATATAGGAGTAAAGCAGCGCGCTCAACTCCAGCACCATCTTCAAAGGATCGCGGCGGCGCGCCTTTTCCCGCGACTCTATATCTACTTCCTGGGCGAATTGTTCGAGCAGCTCCGTCGATTGGCCGAACTGGCTGGGCATCAGCATCTCGATGTAGTCGCCCTGCGCGATCATTTCCTCCAGCTCGTCCCACGCGGTCTCACCGAGGGACTCGGGCAACGCCGGCGCCGATTGCACGTCCACCAGGGCGTCGGCGACGATGGAAAGCTGCTTGTGCCGCCCCGGAACGTCGAAGTGATGCACCATGTTGCCCAGGTAATCCCGATAAGACTGGACGCGCGCCTTAGGTTGCACGACAAGTTGAAACGAGAGACAGCGCTGGGGACCGTCCGAGCGCGGCTGCATGCGCGTCTCCATCAGGCTTTCGCTGACGTGCGCGCTGTAGCGGAACTTAGTGAGGTGGCGGATGCTGTAATACATAGGGCCTAATGCATGGCGCGTGCGCCCTCAGGCTTCGAGCGCGGCCTCCACTGGATACGTGATGTAGACCTCATACAGCGCGGTGTGGATGCGTGAGCATTGCCGCTCAATGTCGGCGAAAAACTCGGCCAGGCTGGCGACCACTTCCTCGAGCGGCGTGAACATCAGGCCCGCGCTCAGGCGCCCGGCGATCTTGGCTACGCGCGGCGAGCGCTTGCTGGCCGCAGCCTGGTTGATGGCTTCGAGCGAGCGCTGTAAGTGGTCGGCCGCGAAACGTACCGAGTGCGGGAACTCGCCGTTGAGCAGCAGAAACTCGGCCACGCGTTCGGGCCGCAAATCGGCGGTATAGACCTTGCAATAGGCTTCAAACGCCGTGCAGCTTCTGAGCAGCCCGATCCATTCCATGTGCTCGGCCGAATCCATGGCCTGACCAGCCGGATATTCCCGGAAATAAACATCCAGCAGCCGCGCCGTGGCGGCGGCGCGCTCGATGAAGCGGCCCACCTGGATAAATTGCCAACCCTCGCCGTGATTCATCGTGGAATCCGTCACGCCCTGCACCAGATGCGAACTTTCGAGAATCACGGTGAGGAAATCGAGCGGCTGCGATTGCCACAATCCCGCCGCTTCCATGCGCCGCACCTCGTGATACAGGCGATTCATGTGCTCCCACATTTCCGAGCTGATCTGCTCGCGCACCTGCCGCGCATTTTCACGCGCCGAGGCGATGCCCCCGGTGATGTTGCGCAACGCATAGGTCTGCGCACGGGTGAACGGATCGCTGTTCTCAGTGACGCTCCCCGGATGCCCCAGGCTTGCGAGTACGCGCAGCCAGCGGCGGTCCGAAGAGCGCGGATCCTGCTCCAACATGAGATTGAGCTGGACGCCCAGCACGCGAGCGGTGTGCTCGGCGCGCTCCAGATAGCGGCTCATCCAGTAGAGGTTGTCGGCAACGCGGGATAACATCTTATTGCAGCACCCAGGTGTCCTTGCTGCCGCCGCCTTGCGACGAATTCACTACCAGCGATCCCGAGCGCAGCGCCACGCGCGTCAAGCCGCCGGGCACGATGGTGACTTTATCGCCGCACAAAATGTACGGGCGTAGATCGACATGGCGCGGCTCCACGCGGCCGTCGAAGAAACACGGCGCGCGCGACAGCATGATGGTGGGCTGCGCGATGTAGTTACGCGGATCGGCCTCGATGCGCTCGCGGAACTCCGCGCGCTGTTCGGCCGTCGAGTGCGGGCCGATCAGCATGCCGTAGCCGCCCGATTCGCCCACCGCTTTCACGACGTATTTGTCCAAATGCGCCAGCACGTGGCGGCGCTCCGCGGCCTCTGTCATCAAATACGTTTCAACGTTATCGATGATCGGATCTTCTCCCAGAAAGTATTTGATGAGCTTGGGAACGTAGGCGTAGAGTGCCTTGTCGTCGGCCACACCGGTGCCCAGCGCGTTGGCCAGCGTCACGTTGCCCGCGCGATAGGCGTTGAACAGTCCCGCCACACCCAAAATGGAATCCGAGCGGAACGCCAGCGGGTCGATGAAATCGTCATCCACGCGGCGGTAGATCACGTCCACGCGCCTGAGGCCGCCGGTGGTGCGCATGTAGACGACGTTGTCGTGCACCACCAGGTCGCGCCCTTCCACCAGCTCGATGCCCATCTGTCGCGCCAGATACGTGTGCTCGAAATAAGCCGAATTGTAGACGCCCGGCGTCAGGAGTACGATATTGGGCTCGCCGCGGCCCTCCGGCGCGAGCGCGCGCAGCGTGGTGAGCAGGGCTTCCGGATAATGATCGATCGGCCGGATGTCGGTGTGGCGGAACAATTCCGGGAAGATGCGTTTCATCACCTGCCGCGAGGTCAGCATGTAGGAAACGCCGCTGGGGACGCGCAGGTTGTCTTCGAGCACCACAAAACGGCCGTCGGGCATGCGGATCAGATCGGTGCCCATCACGGCGACGTAGATGTTCTTGGGAACGGTGACGCCGCGCATCTGCCGGCGAAAATGTTTGCAACTATAGACCATCTCGCGCGGCACCACGCCGTCGGCCAGACACCGGCCTTCGTTGTAGATATCGCGCAGGAAGAAATTGAGCGCGGTGATGCGCTGCGTCAGGCCTTTCTCGATGGTCTGCCACTCGGCGCTGGTGATGATGCGCGGCAGTAGGTCGTGCGGGAAGATGCGCTCGGTGCCCTCGTCGCGGCCGTATACGGTGAAGGTGATGCCCTGGTGCAAGAACGAGACGTCGGCGGCCTGTTTCTTGCGCCGCATTTCTTCCACCGGCAAGCCCAGCAGCAGCTCATACAGCGCCCGGTAGTGGCGCCGCGGATGGCGCTCGGCGTCGAACATTTCGTCAAAGGCCGTGTCTAAGATGTAGCTCGCGAACGGACCGGAAGCGATACGCGGTTCGTCAAATCCAGGGGTCGCCATGAAACGTAGCCAGGTTGTTTAGCTTTGGATGGCCTTACTTCGACGCGGAAGGGGGTAATTCAGATTATCACAATTGCGTAAACTAGAGGTTGTTTTCACTTCTTTTCCACACCGCTGGAGACAGGGAGGAATTTCTCATCGCGGACCTTCAGGAGTGCGGGACCACAGGCATTACAGAGGAGAACGGCGCGTTAAGAGCATTCTTCGAGGATGACCATGAGCCGCGAGCGCTCCTGGAACGTTTCTCCGCGTGCGCGCCCAAGCTGCGCCACGAACCGCCGATCGATTGGGAACAGGCGACGCGTGAATCCTGGCCGCCGCTTTCGATCGGCGAGCGGTTTTATCTGGCGGCTCCCTGGGATCGGGATTCGCCCACACCTCCCGGCCGGCTGCGCCTGGAAGTCTATCCCGGCATGGCGTGCGGGACGGGCCGCCATCCGGCGACTCAGCTTTGTTTGCAGGCCATCGAGCGCTACGTGAAGCCGGGCGCGCGGGTCCTCGACGTAGGCTCGGGATCGGGTATCCTTTCAGCCGCCGCGCTGCTGATGGGCGCGAGTACTGTGATCGGCTGCGACATCGACGCCGATAACGTGCGCATCGCGCGCGAGCGCGGGAACTCGCCGATGTTCATAGGCTCGGCCGACGCGGTGCGATCCGGCTCGGCCGATGTAGTGGTCGCCAATATCGACACCGCGACCATCGAGCGCATCACGGGCGAACTCGAACGTGTCCGCAAGAGGGAATCGACGCTAATTCTCTCCGGATTTCCCGAGTGGGACCCCCCGGAAGGTTTCTGCCCACGCGAAGTGCTTTGCCAGCAGGAGTGGCGATGTTTTATCTGCTGACGGGCGTGAATCGCCGGAAAAAGCTGTCCGGCTTCCACTCGGGCGCTTGCTCGGCATCGGCTACGCGTTCGATCAGTGCGGTCAGGATGCTGTTGAATTGCGCCGCGGCTTCCAGATCCACGGGCTGATTCGTGTCGTCCGAAACAGCGTGATAACGCGTGCTATACCAACTACGGAAAGTCTTCTCCTCGGGACTGCCCGGAATCCAGCCGAACTTGAACGCGAGCGCGGGCACGCCTTTCTTCACGAAACTGTACTGATCGCTGCGAATGAA
>JASHQT010000456.1 GCA_030039005.1 Bryobacteraceae bacterium | reverse complement strand
GCACCTTGCGGCGGGACCACGAACTTCAGATCGGTATGCCGGACGCCATCGATCTCAACGGCGCCCGATTTGATCTTTCTCTCAGCATCCGTGCGTGAATCGGCGAGGCCCGTCCCCAACACAATCTTGGGCAGGCTCGACCCAGACTCGGGAGGCCAGTTGACTGTTTCGATGTCCGTTGGCTGCGCGCCTTCCCGCACCTCGCGGTCGAAATCCGCCTGCGCCTGCTCCGCCGCCGCGGCCGAATGAAAATCCGCCGTGATCTCGCGCGCCAAGCGCATCTTCACCGTCATCGGATCTTCGGCCTTCATGGCCGCGATCTCCGCCATGCTCTTGTCGGTGAGCAGCTCCCAATAGCGCCACATCAATGCATCGCTGATGCCCATCACTTTGCGGAAAATCACTTTCGCCGGTTCGGTGATGCCGATGTAATTCCCTTTCGATTTCGACATCTTCTCCACGCCGTCCGTGCCTTCGAGCAGCGGCACCGTGGCGACGATTTGCGGGGGCTGCCCGAAATCGCGCTGCAGCTCGCGGCCCACCAGCAGATTGAAGCGCTGATCCGTTCCCCCCATCTCCACGTCGCACTTCAACATCACTGAGTCGTACCCTTGCGCCAGCGGATACAGCAGTTCGTGCACCGAAATCGGAATGCCTTCCTTGAAGCGCTTGGCGAATTCGTCGCGCTCCAGGATGCGCGCCACCGTGTATTTCGAGCACAGCCGCACAATGTCGGCGAACTTCAGCGGTTCCAGCCACTCGCTGTTGAAGCGGACCTCGGTCTTCTCCGGATCGAGAATCTTGAACACCTGCGCCTTGTACGTTTCGGCGTTCTGGTCGATCTGCTCGCGCGTCATCGGAGGCCGCGTGGTGTTGCGGCCGGTAGGATCGCCAATCAGCCCGGTGTTGTCGCCGATCAGAAAAATCACACGATGTCCCAGGTCCTGGAAGTGCTTCATCTTGCGCAGCAGCACGGTATGGCCCAGGTGCAGGTCTGGCGCCGTAGGGTCGAAGCCGGCCTTCACGCGCAAGGGACGCCCAGTCTTCGCGGCCTCAGTGAGCCGCTCGCGCAGGTCCTCCTCGCGAATCAGATCGACCAGGCCCTTCTTCAAATACGTCAACTGTTCGTCGACTGGAACCGTCGTGGTGGACACTTTCTCTATTAAAGCAGGCCCATACTCACAGACGAAGCCCATCCGCGATCAATCTCGCCGTGAGCGCCGGTGCTTCCATGGGAATGAAATGCGATTGCTCCGTGAGCAGCGTATCGCGTCCCTGCGCAAAGTGCGCCGCCAGGTCGCCCGCGGTCAGCGATTTCGCCATGAAATGCTCGTCTTGAAACCCGCCCCGGACTACGTGCACTGGAATTTGCAACGTGGCGATTTCGGTGTAGATATTCGATTCGCAAACGCGGCTGTTCTCATAAATGGACGCTTCGATCTCCGGCGGGCACGCGAGAACAAAGCCCTCGCCGTTTCGCTCGAGCGCGTGGTCGCAGTAATCGTGCAGGACCTCGCGTTCCCAGGACGCGAATGGCGCACGATTTTCGAATCGCTGGAACATTTCCTCGGGCGAGGTCCATTGGTTGTGCCGTTTTCGAACGATGTGGGCTTGATCCGAGCTTCCAACATAGTCGGAAGCCGGCCGGATAACGGGATCGAGCAACACCAGCGCCGAGAACGCCTCCGGCCGCAGCGCCGCCGCCAGCGTCACCGAATGTCCGCCCAAGGAATGCCCCACGCCAACCGCGCCCTCGATTCCGAGCGCTTCGGCGAGCGCCGCGATGTCCGCGCCCAATGCCCGCCAATGGTACGGCGGCGCAGGTTTGCTGCTGCGCCCATGGCCGCGCACGTCGAAGGCGACGCAGCGGTTTTCGCAGCCCAACTCGCGGAAATGCGCGATCACCTGGTTCCAGATGCGTCCGTGAAATCCGGTAGCGTGGCTGAACAACACCGGCCGGCCGGCGCCCGGCCACTCGTACACAGCCAACTCTACGCCGTTGGCAAACACTTTAGACTCCAGGGGTGCGCGCAGCATGCCAATTTCAGTCTAGCGGCTGCCCCTAACTGCCCGGCCGATTTAGCCGTGTACGGGCTGCGATGCGAGCACGGTTTCGATGGTGTCGAACAATTCTTCGGCGTGGACCGGCTTGGGGATATAGCCGTCCATTCCGGCGTTGAGACAGCGCTGCCGGTCCCCCACCATGGCGTGCGCGGTCATGGCGATGATGGGGATGTGCGCGCGAGTGCTCTCCTCCAGCCTGCGGATGGCCGCGGTAGCCTCGAACCCGTCCATGACAGGCATCTGTGCGTCCATCAGGATCAGATCGAAGCTCTCCTGGTCGAGCGCCCGCAAGGCCTGCGCGCCGTCGCCGGCCACCACCACGGTATGGCCCTGTTTTTCCAGCAGCCGCGAAGCCAGCTTCTGGTTGATCGCGTTGTCTTCGGCCAGCAGAATGCGCAACGGAAGACGGCCTTCGTGCAACGTGTGCCGCGTGATCACTTGGGCCGCTTTGTTCCCGCTGGAACGGGAGGCTAGCACCTGTAACATCGCTTCCATTAAATCCGCCTGCAGCACCGGCTTGATCAGGTACGCCGCGATGCCCAGTTCCTTGCAGCGCAGGCCGTCACCGCGCTGCCCGCCGGAAGTCAGCATGATGGTCGCCAGGTTGGCCAGATCCGGCGACCGCTGGATCTGTTCCACCAGCATGAACCCATCGATGTCGGGCATGTGGCAATCGGCGATCAACAGACTGAACGGCGCTCCGGCGGCGGCACGCTCGCGCAGCAAGCCCAGAGCGGTTGTGGCGTCCGGCACGGTCGTCGGCTGCATGCGCCAGAAAACCAGCGTTCTTTCCAGAATCTGGCGATTGGTCGCGTTGTCGTCCACCACCAGCACGCGCACATTTTCGATCGCCGCCGGATCGGCGAGCGCGGCATGCGCCGGGACGTGTTGCACCACGCCCAACCGCGCCGTGAAATGGAAGGTCGAGCCCTTTCCCTCCTCGCTTTCCACCCATAGCCTGCCGCCCATCATCTCGATCAAGCGCATCGAAATGGAAAGGCCCAATCCGGTTCCCCCAAACCGGCGCGTGGTGGAAGTATCGGCTTGGGCGAAAGGCTCGAAGATGAGAGCCTGTTTCTCCTGGGGGATGCCGATTCCGGAGTCGCTCACCGAAAAATGCAGCGTGAGACTGTGCGGATCGGCCTCCTCGCCTTCCGGCTGGGCTTCCACCCGCAGAACCACCTCGCCCTGATCGGTGAATTTAATGGCATTTCCCGCCAGATTCAATACCACCTGGCGCAGACGCACGGGATCGCCAAGCACGAAGTCGGGAAGCTCGGGCGGTACGAAGCACGCCAACTCCAAATCCTTTTGGTGGGCTCCCACCGCCAGCGACTTCATGGCGTGGCCTAGATGATCCCGCAAGTTGAATTCGATCGGGTCCAACTGCAGCCTGCCGGCCTCGATTTTGGAAAAATCCAGGATTTCGTTGATGACACCGAGCAGCGACTCGGCCGAATATTTCACCGCATTCAAATACTCGCGCTGCGTGGCATCGAGTTCGGTTTCGAGCGTGAGCTCCGTCATTCCGATGATGCCGTTCATCGGCGTACGGATCTCGTGGCTCATGTTGGCCAGAAACTCCGATTTGGCGCGGTTGGCGGCATCGGCGGCGGCCAGCGCCTGTTCCAGCCGCAGCAGCATTTCCTTTTCCTTGGTGATGTCGATCATCGCACCGCCCAGCAGTTTGGGCTTGCCGTTCTCGTGCTCGGCGTGCGCCTGGCAGCGCATCCAGCGGACGCGGCCGTCCTGCAGGATGATGCGAAACTCCGTGGTAAACGAACCAGCCTCCGCCATAGCGCGCCGCGCCGCCGCGTCGAGCGATTCCCGGTCTTCCTGGTGAATCATTTCACGCCAGCGGTCCAGGGTGACTCGGTTGGGCTGGCTCTCCCAGCCCACCAGAGCGGCGAAACCCTCCGAGAACGCTAAAGTTTGGGTGGCGACTTCCGACTGCCAGATTCCAAAACCCGCGGCCCGCTCCGCCATGGCGATGCGCTCGGCGTTCTCGCGCAGCTTCTCCTCGGCGCGCAGGCGCTCGATGGCGTTGCCCGCCAGGTGTGCGCCCGCTTCCACCACGCGCAAATCCCGGTCCTTGGGCTTCGCTGGCCGTTTATGATACATCGCGAACGTTCCCAGTACTTTTTGTTTGGAATCGCGAATGGGCACGCTCCAGCAGGCGCGCAGTCCGAAACTCAGGATGAAGCCCTGGGCGGGCCCAAAACGGTGGTCGTTGGCGATATCCTCGATAATCGTGGTTTCGTTGCGGTACGCCGCCGTGCCGCATGCGCCGACTTCGGGGCCGATTTCCAGGCCATTTACTCCTTGCATGTACTCCGGCGGCAGACTGCCGCCCGACCCCTCCCACAGCCGCTTGCCCTCTTCATCCAGCAGCAGAACCGTACAGTAGCAGTCCAGGGCCATGCGCTCAATGGCCGCCGTCAGGGCGTTCAGAACCTGTTTGAGCGAGCACCCTTTGGCAATCAGCTCCAGCACCCGCCGCTCTTCTTCGATGACCCGCGAGGAGCGCTCCAGCTTATCCTGCTCCCGCCGGCTTTCCCGCAACCGCCGCGTCTGGACGTAGACCAGCGCGCAGGCGGCACACGCCAGACACAGCGGTCCGATCGCCAGGGCGGTTGACATTGGTCCCTATTTTTTCTATCGGTAAGAACCCTCAAATTTCTTAGGGTTAGGGTAAGAAATAGTCGCGGACTTCGCCATCTAACCGGCCTGTTTTTCTATGCTTGCCTGCGCGTGGCGGAGGCCCGGGCCGGGCCGCCCGCTGCCTAAGGCTCCTCCCCGCCGTTGTATACTGCAAGACTGGGCGTTCGGACGGCAATCCAGAAACCGGGCGCACCGGAGAGATAGATACTGCCGGTCCGCCGCAAGGCCGCCGCGAATCCAGGAGACAAAAACGAATGAGTGAAGTGCTCAGTGGAGCTGAGTTCAAGAAACAACTGCGTGAAGGACAGCCCAAGCTCGGCCTGTTCCTCAATTCCCACAGTCCGACGGTCGCCGAGCAGTTGGCCCATTCCGGCTATGACTGGTTGCTGGTGGACACCCAGCACGGGCCCATGGGCAATCTCGAATTATCGGGAATGTTGGCTGGAATCTCCAACGGCGGCGCGATTTCGATGGTGCGTGTCGCCGGATACCACGACCGCGGCGGCATCCAACAGTCGCTCGATATGGGCGCCAATGGCGTGCTCGTCCCCTACATCAACACCGCCGAAGAAGCGCGCCAGGCCGTGAGCTGCGCCCGCTATCCCACCGCTGGAACTCGTTCGGTTTACTTCCCTCAGCGCAGCATGGACAAGGCTGGACTCCTGGGTTATGCCGGCGCCGCCAACGAGAACATCATTGTCGCGCTCCAGGTCGAAACCGCCGATTGCATCAAGAACATCGACGAAATCGCCGCCGTGAAGGGCGTCGATCTGCTGTTCCTCGGCCAGAACGACCTATGCATGTCCATGGGCCTGTACGAAAAATACAAGTTCCCCGACATGTACACCTCGCCTGAACTGGGCGCCGCCACCGATAAGCTCCGCACCGCCGCCAAGAAAAACAACGTGATCCTGGGCCTGTTCCTGTTCGGAACCGCGCGCGTCGGCGAATTTCTCGAAAAGGGTTTCCCCTTCATCAGCGTCGGAAACGATTTGCACCACATCCTCACGCAGGCCGGCGCCTACGTTAAGGACGTGGAAGCGGTCTCCAAGGAAAAGGGCAAGGCCTGGAACCGCCGCCCGACCGCTTTGTTTTGACCGCATCCCCCGCCGCTGCTGCAAGTAATTGCAGCCGCGCTGCGATAAAATCGCCTAAATGCCGCTTTCCGCCGGCGACCAGCTAGGGCCGTATGAGATTCTTGCACCCATCGGGGCGGGCGGCATGGGTGAGGTTTATCGGGCGCGCGATACGCGCCTGAACCGCACCGTCGCGATCAAGACCTCCAAGGACCAGTTCACCGACCGCTTCGAGCGCGAGGCGCTGGTGGTGGCGTCGCTCAACCATCCGCACATCTGCCAGCTTTACGACGTCGGGCCGAACTACTTAGTCTTCGAGTTTATCGAGGGGACCTCGCCGAAGGGTCCCCTGGCGGTCAAGGACGCGCTGCCGATTGCGATGCAGATTGCCGAGGCGCTGGAAGAAGCGCACAAACACGGGATAATTCACCGCGATCTGAAGCCCGGCAATATTCTGGTGACGGCGCGCGGCGTCAAGGTCCTCGATTTCGGATTGGCGAAACAAAGCCACGAGGGGCAATCCGGGGACGACACCCAGACGCTGGAGCTGACACGCGCCGGCGGCATCCTGGGCACGCCGGCCTATATGGCGCCCGAGCAGTGGCAAGGCAAACCGGCCGATGCCCGATCCGACATTTACGCGTTTGGCTGCGTACTGTACGAACTTGTGGCCGGATCGCGGCCGGGCCGCGAACGAAAGCCGTTAAAGCAGCCCGCGCTCGAGGCGATCGTGCGCCGGTGCCTGGCCGAAGATCCAGCCAAGCGCTTTCAATCGGCCAGCGAGTTGAGTGCCGCGCTGCAGGGAGTTTCGAGCGTCGGCTGGATCAAATATGCCGTCGCCGCTCTGGTCCTGGCCGGGCTCGCGATCGGCGGCCTGTTTTTCTGGCAGCAGCGCGTGCAGGCCAAGCCGAAACTCACGGATCAGGATGTGTTGGTAGTGGCGGACTTCGACAATAAGACCGGCGATCCCGTTTTCGACACCGCACTCAAGCAGGCGTTGGCCTTCGATCTCCAGCAGTCGCCCTTTCTCAAGGCGATGGATGAGGAAGAGGTCCGGGACACGCTGAAGCGCTCTGGGCGGTCGCCGGACGCGCGAGTCACGGGCGAAATCGCGCGCGACATCTGTCTTCGCGAAGCCCAGAAAGCCACACTGGAAGGCTCCATCGCGCAGCTTGGCACGCGTTACCTGATCGCACTGCAGGCGGTGAACTGCCAAACCGGCGAAACGTTCGCACGCGACCAGACCGAGGCATCTGGCAAGGAGCACGTCGTGGATGCACTCGCGAAGGCCACAAACTCGATGCGCGGCAAACTCGGAGAATCGCTGAGCACGATTCAGGGCGAAAACCGCGCTTATCAAAACGCCGTCACTACCAGTTCACTCGATGCTTTGCAGTCTTTCTACATGGGCGATGAGGGGTATTTGAAAGGTGGAAGTTCCCGGACAGTGATCCCCTTTTACCGTCACGCCGTCGAGCTTGACCCCAATTTCGCATTCGCCGGTGCGGTATTGGCAGTCATGCAGCACAACGTGCAGGACTTCGAAGCGGCGAAAAAAACCTCCGAGAAAGCCTTCTTGTTAAAGGATCGTGTCACCGACCGGGAGCGCTTGTTTATCGAATATGCGTACCACTATGTGCGCGGTGACAATAAAGAAACTTTAGAAGTCGGCGAGTTGCTCTCGCGGCGCTATCCGCGCGACGCCGTGTTTCACAGCAATCTTGCGAATGAGTATATGCGGGCCGGCGAGACGGAGAAAGCACTCCCGGAGGCGCAAGCCGCTCTCAAGAACAACCCCCGCATTGTACAAGGCTACTTTCAAACTGAGCGTGTCCTCATCGCTCTGAATCGTGCCGCCGAGGCCGAGGCCGTGTTGCGCGAAGCCGCCAAGAATGGCCTCGACACGCCGGAGTCTCACCACACGCTCCTGTATCTCGCGTCCGCCGAAGGGGACGCACAGGCTCAAACCCGCGAGGCGCAATGGCTGACCGCGCACCAGGAACAGGCTAGCGTCCTTCGGGAACAAGCCAACGGCGCCGCCGCGCGTGGGCACCTGGCCGAAGCGCAGAGACTGTACCGCGAAGGCGCGGACTATGCGCGCGATCACCCGTCTGACTTGACCAGCCAGTATCTTCTCGGCGAAGCCCGGACCGCCGACGCGCTGCTCGGCAAGTGCGCGAGCCGAGGCGCGCTGGGATCTCCTCGCGGATCGGCGCTATGCGATCCGGCGGCCGCGAAAAAGCTTGCGGCGGAGCCGGCACGAAGTTCGCCGCGAACCGGACCGGAGGGTTACGCTCGCGGGGCGGCGCTGCTGGCGGCGGGGCAAGCGGCCGAAGCGGCAGCCTTGTTCTCGAAAATGGTCGATCAAGAGTTCGTGAATTGGGGACCCGAGTATCCCGCCGCTCAGGTCGGCCTGGCGCGTGCCTCCAAAGCCATGCGCGACACCGCCCGCGCTAAGAAAACCTACGAAGAATTCTTCGTGTTCTGGAAGGACGCCGACCCGGACATCCCGCTGCTGGTCCAAGCCCGCAAAGAATACGCCGCGCTGAAATAATCGGGCTTAGCGATTATCGTCGTTCTGGTCCTGATGCTCTTCGCGTTCTTTGCGGAGCTTCTCCCGCGCCTTGTCGGCATCGCGCTCGGACTGACTTAGCGCGTGCTTCAGTTGTTCTCGCGCCTTTTCGAGATCCTCGCTTGTTTGTGCATTAGCCTGCTTCAGATCCTGGCGCAGCTTGTCCCGTGCCTGGTTTAACTGGTTCCGCGCCTTATCCTGTTCCTGGCGAGCGCGATCCTGATCCCTCGCGGTGCACCCCGCTGCCGCCAGCCCCAGCGCCAAGGCGCCGACTCCTATCACCCTGTTCATGCCTTTCTCCTAACCGTGAGACGCCTCCGCGTGCATTCGGTTGCTTCCCTTCGCTCGCCTCGAATTCAACGATTTGCAACCAAAGATTCATTAAATCGGAGAGACGGAAAGCGTCCACCCTTCGATGAATCGCAGAACCTTTCTCAAGACCACGGGTGCGGCGGCCACCACCCCTTTGTTGGGCGAACTGGTTTCGGCGGCCAGTGGCGCGCCTCAGATCGAGCACGTCATTGTAGTCATGATGGAAAACCGCAGCTTCGATCACCTCTTCGGATGGCTTCCCAACTCGAACGGCCACCAGGCCGGCCTCGAATTTCCCAACAAGACCGGTGGGACCAATGCAACCTGGGAGCTGGCGCCCGACTTCACCGGCTGTGCCTACCCCGATCCCGATCACAGTTACTCGGGCGGGCGCGTGGAAGTGAACGGCGGAAAGATGAACGGTTTCCTGATGCCCGAATCGAACGGCCTCAACGCCATCGGCTATTATCGCGAGCAGGATTTGCCGTTTCGCGCGGCGCTCGCGCGCAATTACACCACCTGCGATTCCTATTTCCCGTCCATCCTCGGCCCGACGTTCCCGAACCGCATCTTCCAGCACGCGGGCGCAACCGACCGTCTGGATGACGACTTCTCTATTTGCACGCTACCCACCATCTGGGACAACCTGGCCGCCAAAGGCGTCAGCCATCGCTATTACTTCAGCAACATTCCGTTTCTCGCGCTGTGGGGAACGAAATATATCGATATCTGCGCTCTCTACGCTGAATTCCTGGCCGACTGCGCGGCCGGAACGCTGCCCGCAGTCAGCTTCGTCGATCCCACTTTCACCACGCTGGACAACCTCGATGAAGACGATCATCCTTTTTCCGACGTGCGCAACGGCGACGCGTTCCTCGCCAAGACTTTCAACGCAGTCGCGAGCAGCCCCAACTGGCCCAACACGGTGCTGGTCATCAATTACGACGAATGGGGCGGCTTCTATGATCACGTGCCCCCGCCGCGCGCCCTGGCGCCCAACGACGTCGATACTGACCTGGTGGACGGCAAGGCCCTGCTCGGCTGCCGTGTGCCCTGCATCGTCGCTTCGCCTTGGACGCTGGGAAATCCCGAGCAGCCGCGCGTGAATCATTCGGTCTTCGATCACACGTCCGTCTTGAAAATGATTGAGTCCATCTGGAACGTGCCTCCGGTGGCGGCGCGCGAGACATCGAGCGACGTGGGCAATCTGCTCACCGTGCTGGGCTCCGAGCAGCAGACCGCGGTCCCATCGCTGCCCAATCCCGGTTATGTAGTGCCTTCGAGTTTGTGCGAAAGCAGCACCGATCCGAGCGGCAGCTCCTCGTCGCCCGATGACGAACCGACGGTCTTTCTGGCGATGATCAACAGCGGCATGCTGACGGGCTTCCCCGGATACACGGGCTAACCGCGCGGCCCTTTTCCCATCTTCAACGGCGATTCTGTGGG
>JASHQT010000455.1 GCA_030039005.1 Bryobacteraceae bacterium | reverse complement strand
CGTCGTTGTACACGATGTAGGGATTGTTCGGATTGTGATCGTAGAAATGCTGGTGATACTCTTCGGCCGCATAGAAGCCGTTCAGCGGCGTCACTTTGGTGACGATCGGCTTAGGAAACACCTTCGCCGCATCGAGCTGGTGAATGTACGCTTCGGCGATACGCTTCTGCTCCGGGGTGGAGTAAAAGATCGCGGAGCGATACTGCGTCCCGTGATCCGGACCCTGGTAATTCAGCTCCGTCGGATCGTGCGCCACGGCGAAAAACACTTCGAGCAGCTTGCCGTAGGAAATTTTCGACGGATCGTAGGTGACCTGCACGGACTCGGCGTGCCCGGTGATTCCGGAGCTGACCACGTCGTAGTGCGCGGTATACGCGGCGCCGCCCGCATACCCGGAAACGGCGTTGGTGACGCCGTTTAAACGATCGTAGATCGCTTCCACGCCCCAGAAGCAGCCTCCGGCGAAAACAGCCGTGGCCGTGGAATGGCTTGCGCCGGGAGGATCCACGGCCGGAGCCGGGAACTCGCCGGCGCTCAACACGGACGCGGTGAAGACAGATAACAGCAGAACCAGTCGCATCGGAACTCCTTGCGTCCAGTCTACGCCCGTTATCATCAAATTTCACGGGGATTCCCTGCCATGGCGACGCTGATCATCGACAACTACGATTCGTTCACCTACAACCTGGTGCACGCGGTAGCCGGGATCAGCGGGCGCGCGCCGATCGTGGTGCGCAACGATGAGATGAGCTGGGAGGAAATCGAGCGGCTGGATTTCGATCGCGTGATTATTTCGCCGGGGCCGGGACGTCCGGATTATCCGCGTGATTTCGGCGTCTCCGCGCAAGCCATCGCCGCGGCTGCGCAAGGCAAGTTTCCGCTGCTGGGCGTTTGTCTGGGGCATCAGGGGATCGCACAATATTTTGGCGGCTGCGTCGTGCGGGCGTCGGAGCCGGTGCATGGGCGCGGCGCGGAAATTATCCATGCGCCCGATCCGCTGTTTGCCGGCATTCCGGAACGATTCAGCGCGATTCGCTATCACTCGCTGGTGGTCCGCGACCCGCTCGCGCCCGAATTGCGGAAGATCGCGTGGACCGCGGACGGGACCGTGATGGCGCTGCGGCATGCCACGCTGCCCATTTGGGGCGTGCAGTTTCATCCGGAATCGATCGCGACGGAGTACGGGAACGAACTGTTGCGAAATTTTCTGGGTCAGGGCAAGCGAATTGTGGAGGTGCATGCGCACGCGATCCCGCTGCCGGCGCCGGCGGAGACAATTTTCCGCAATTTGTTTTCGCGCGAGCGCTACGCGTTCTGGCTGGACAGCTCCCTCGTCTCGCCGGAAAGCCGGTTTTCCTACATGGGAGCGGCGAGCGAGGTGATCCGCTATCGTGTGGGCGAATCCGAGAAGCTATTTGACGCGTTGGATCGCGAGCTGCGCGGTGTCGAAGTTCATGCCCCGGAAGTGCCGTTCGATTTTCTCGGCGGCTACGTGGGTTATTTCGGTTATGAGCTGAAGGCGGATTGCGGCTCGCCGAACCGGCATCGGTCCGAACTGCCGGATGCCATTCTGCTGCGCGTCGATCGCTTTCTCGCGATCGACCACCTTGAGAATCGGCTGTGGATCGTCTCTTGTCACGAACCGGACCATTGCACAGAAAAGTGCCTACAGTCGCTAACAGCGGATGCGCCGAGGTCCGAGGAAGGCGCAGCGACCCCCGAATTCACGCTCCAAACGGAGCGTGAACCCTACCTTCGCCTCATCGCCGAATGTCAAGCCCGCATCGCCGCAGGCGAAAGCTACGAGATCTGTCTTACCAACCAGGTTCGCGTGGACACGGACATCGCGCCGCTCGATTATTACGAGAGGCTGCGCCAATTGAATCCGGCCCCGCACTCGGCGTACCTGCACCTCGATGACATCGACGTGGCCTGCTCCTCGCCCGAGCGCTTCCTGCGCGTGGATGCCGCGGGCAACGTCGAATCGCGGCCCATCAAGGGGACCAGCCGCAGGGGCTCGACTCCGGAAGAAGATGCCGAGTTCAGCGCCGCGCTCGAGGCGAGCGAAAAAAATCGCGCCGAGAATCTGATGATCGTCGATCTCACGCGCAACGATCTTTCACGCGTTTGCCTTCCAGCGAGCGTACATGTCCCGCGCATGATGGAAGTGGAAGCGTACTCGACTGTCCATCAACTGGTGAGCACCATCGGCGGACGCCTGGCGCGCGGAGCGAACGCGATCGATTGCCTGCGCGCGGCGTTCCCCGGCGGCTCCATGACCGGCGCGCCCAAGCTGCGCACGCTCGAAATTCTCGACGAACTGGAACCGCAGGCGCGCGGAATCTACTCCGGCAGTATCGGTTATCTCGGGTATAACGGCGCGGCGGACCTGAATATCGTCATTCGCACGGCCGTGTTTCATCAGGGGGTCGCCACGATCGGCGCCGGTGGGGCCATTGTCTGGCAATCGCGCCCCGAAGATGAATGGGACGAGATGCTGCTCAAAGCGCAAGCGCTACTGCGCGCATTTTCGCGCAAGTTATCATGAATGCTATGTCCACCGTTTTTCCGGTTGCCCCCGTAGAGGAAAGCAATGAAACGAGCGTGCTGGACCGCGTGCGCGCGCTCGAAAACGAATACCTGCTGCAGAATTACGCCCGCTATCCGCTGCTGCTCGATCGCGGCAAGGGCTGCTACGTCTACGATCCGGCAGGCAAACGCTATCTCGATTTCATCACCGGCATTGGTGTCAACGCGCTGGGCCATGCGCATCCGCGGCTGGTGAAGGTGATTCGCGAGCAGGCCGGCCGCCTGCTGCACTCGTCGAATCTTTACTACCACGCCTATCAGGGCCCGCTCGCCGAACGGCTGGCCAAGGCCAGTGGCCTGCATCGCACATTTTTCTGCAACTCCGGCGCCGAGAGCATGGAAGGCGCGCTGAAAATGGTCCGCGGGCACGGCCACCAAATCAATCCCGAAAAGTACGAGATCGTCGCGCTGCACAATTCGTTTCATGGGCGGACGCTCGGCGCGCTGTCCATCACGGGACAGGAAAAGTACCGGCGCGATTTTGAGCCGCTGCTTCCCGGTGCGCGGTTTGTCGAGCCCAACGACGAAGTGGCGCTGGAACAGGTGGTGAACGAGCGCACCGCGGGCATCGTCATCGAGTGGATTCAGGGCGAAGGCGGCATCTTTCCCATGTCGCTCGAATACGTGCGCAAGGCGCGCGAGCTGGCCGACCGTTACGACGCGTTGCTGGTCTTCGACGAGATCCAGTGCGGCGTGGGGCGCACGGGGAAGCATTTCGCGTATCAGCTCGCCGACCCGGTGGTGCTGCCGGATATCATGACGGCGGCGAAACCCCTGGCTTGCGGCATTCCGCTGGGCGTGATCGTGGCCAACGATCGCGCGGCCCAGGCCATCGGTTCCGGCATGCATGGATCCACGTTCGGCGGCGGACCGCTGGCCTGCCGCGTGGCGCTGGAGTTCATGGACATCCTGGATGGGCTTCTGCCGCACATCGACAAAATGGGCCATTATTTTCGCGCCAGGCTGGACGACCTGCAGAAACAGTTTCCGTTCATCCGCGAAGTGCGCGGCCAGGGGCTCATGATTGGCGCCGATTTGACGTTCTCCGGCAAGCAGCTCGTTTTGGATGCGATGGAACAGGGCCTGCTGATGAACTGCACGCACGAGACTGTGCTGCGCTTCCTGCCGCCGTATATCGTGACCGAGAAAGAGATCGATCGCGCGGTGGCGATCCTCAAGCGCGTGTTCCACGCCGCCGTCAAACGCGGCGCGGCGAATTGAGCGGCGCTTCTTGGGCGGCTCATCGAGCAATCCCCGCACGGGCGAGTGGGACGAGCGCTATCGGGCGGGCCAACAGGTTTTTCGCGATCCCGCGCCGCTGGTGGTTGAATTCACGCGCGATTTAACGCCGAGCGTGGCGCTCGATTTGGCGTGCGGACCCGGCCGGAATGCACTATATCTGGCCGAGCGCGGATGGCGAGTCACAGCAGTGGACGGTTCGCGCATCGCCATCGATTTGCTGCTCGCGCATGCCCGCGAACGGAAGCTGGCCATTGAGGCGCGAGTTGCGGATCTTGAATCGGACGAATTCCAGGCGGCCGGCGAATCGTTCGACTTAATTCTATCCTGCTATTTTTTCGAACGCCCATTAATCCCGTTGATAAAACAGACATTGCGGCCCGGCGGAGTCTTGATCCTGATCGCGCATGTGGCCGATGCCGATCACCTTCATGACGATCAGGCGCAAGGCACATCCAAGCGAGCTTTTTCGGGAGAATTGCTAAAGCTCTTCCACGACTGGCGCATCCTGCACTATCGCGAAGGGAAGCCGGGGGAAAGCTGTCATCGCCGCGCCGTAGCCGAGCTGGTGGCGCAAAAGCCCGGTGTAGAATCAGGTTCGCGAAATTGAGGAGTGCTGGGAGGAAGTTCGGATGGGGCTCTCGATGGCACGGGGCCCCGGGGTTGGATCCGGACCACCAACCCAGCACGGCAGACTGTTAGCAGTTGTGGGTCCACTGACGGAGAGCCGTGAAGTGTAACAGGGCGAGTAAGCCCGTGGCTTGGCCGACTATCCGGAAAGATAGCGTCGCATCCAAGCGGATAGTCGACTTACTGCCTGAAATCGGACAACTGGAAGATGCTCTCCAGTTCCACGCCGAACTTCTCGCGCAGCATTTCCCGGGCGCCGGCCTCGCGGTCGATCAAACACACCGCGCCCAGCACTAGCATGCCCGCCGACCGCGCGTTCTCAATCGCGAGCGCGGTGGAATCGCCCGTAGTGCAGACGTCGTCCAAGATCACCACCTTGCGGCCTTCCACCGCATCCAGACCCTCGATCATCTTTTGCATGCCATGGGCCTTTCGCTCTTTGCGGACGACGAAGCAGGCGACGATGCGGCCGCTGGCCAGGCTCTCCCGCGCAATGGCGAAGGCGATGGGATCGGCGCCTAAGGTCAAGCCGCCCACGGCCTCCGGCGACCAGCTTTTCTCTGCGATCTTGCGCAGGAACAGGCGGCCGATCAGGGGCATGGCCGTGGGATTGTAGGTGGTCAAGCGACAATCGACGTACACGTCGCTGGTTTTGCCGGATGCGAGCGTGAACTGGCCGAAGCGCACGGATTTGGTCTTGAGGATCTGGTGGAGCTCGGCGCGATCCTGGCTGGGGATCGGAGAGGTGGCATCGGCCATGTTTGCTAACTGCGCCAATATGATTCCGGCGCAAAATCGCGACGGTCGCAGAAGTGATTCGCTTCGTGGCGATGAAGGGCAAGCCGCGCTTGTTCGGCGGCCTCCGATGCGCGCCGGCAGTTGCGGCGAAGCAAGTCGAAATCCGCGTTCAACTCAAGGCCGATCAGCTCGACGAGCTTCGAAACCGTTTCTGAATACCGGAAGGTGGCGTCCCGGTAGTCGATGAGCAAATGCTGGCGTTCAGGGCAAATCAACTTCTTAAGGGGACATCATACCACCGTAACCGCTATGACGAACGATTGGACCGGCGGGGGAATGTCAAGGTTGCGCTGGGGCGAGAGTGATATCAGCGTGGTCACAAAAGTGATTACCTTCGTGCCGGACTAACGCCACGCGTGCTCGCTCGGAGGCGTCCCACGCTTCTCTCGCCTTGCGTCGCGTGAGTTCGATATCGCCTTTTAGTTCAAGGCCCGCAAGCTCGACCAAATCCGTAACCCGCTCGGAATATTGATGAACGGCCCCCCGGTAGGCGATTAGCAATCGTGCGCGTTCAGGGCAAAGCATTTGCGATAGGGACTCCACCGGGAGGGGGAGTGTTACAAAAAATCGGCACGCGTGCGGTAGTGGTATAATTATTCACGTCGATGCATAAATATTCCGTGGGGGTCGTTGGCTTCTCCGGCTACAGTGGCGCCGAGCTGGTCCGTCTACTCGGGGCGCACCCGCATGCCGAGCCGGTCCTCCTTCAGCACCGGCGGGATCAGGAAACCCGGCCGACGCCGATCAATCAGCCTCAGCCCCGTCACGCGCCCTGCACTCCTGAGGCGGTGCGCGGCGAAGGCATCGCGCTGGTTTTCCTCGCCACGCCGCCCGAAGTCTCCATGGAGCTTGCGCCGGCGATGCTCGATGCCAGCGCGAAGGTGGTGGATTTGAGCGGGGCTTTTCGCCTGCGCGACGCCGCCACGTACGCGCGCTGGTACAAGCAGGAACACACCGCGCCGGATCTGCTGGCCGAAGCCGTCTACGGTCTGCCCGAGTTCTGCCGCCAGCGAATCCGTGCCGCTCGCCTGATCGCGAATCCCGGGTGCTACCCCACGGCCGCCAATCTCGCGATTCAGCCGCTGGTCGCCAGCGGCATCGTCAACCGCTCCATCGGGATCGTGTGCGACGCGAAGTCCGGCGTCAGCGGCGCGGGCCGCAAGCCGACGCTCAAGACCAGCTTCTCGGAAGTCACGGAAAACTTCTCGGCCTACTCGGTGCTCGATCACCGGCACGTCGCCGAAGTCCTGATGGTATCGGGCCTGGACGAACCCGAGCTCAGCTTCACGGCGCATCTGCTGCCCATCCATCGCGGCATTCTCGAAACCATTTACGTGCGCACGCGCAACATCGCATCCGCGCAGGAGCTTCTCGACGTCTACCTGCGCCAATACGCCAGCGAAGCCTTCGTGCGCCTCTATGAGCCGGGTGGTCTTCCCGACATCGCCGCGGTGCATGGCACCAATTTCTGCGACATCGGGTTCAAGTTCGACGCCGCGAGCGGGCGCGCCGTCATCGTCAGCGCGATCGACAATCTCGTAAAAGGCGCAGCCGGACAGGCGATTCAGAACATGAATCTCATGCTGGGGCTCGCCGAAACGGAAGGCTTACTGTGAAAGTGCTCATCAAGCTGGGCGGCACATTGCTCGATGCGGCCGAATCGCGCGCGCGACTGGCCGGGGAAATCGCGGCGGCCGCGGGCGCGGGACATCAGACCGTTGTCGTTCACGGCGGCGGCAAGCAGATGACGCGCTATCTAGCCGACCGGGGCATCGAGAGCCGGTTCGTAAATGGCCTGCGCGTCACCACACCGGAGGTTTTGGACGCGGTGGTGAAGGTTTTGGCCGGCACCGTCAATCGAGAGCTGGTCGCGGCGTTCATTGCCTGCGGCGCACCGGCTGTGGGATTGAGCGGCATGGACGCCTTGCTCACCGAGGCGCGCCAGATGAGCCCGGAACTGGGGTGGGTGGGCAAGCCCGTGCGATCCGATGCGCGGTTGCTCAATTCCTTGGTTGAACTTGGATACATCCCGGTAGTTGCCTGCCTGGCGGGCGATCGCCAGGGCCGTTTCTACAATGTCAATGCGGACCAGATGGCCGTTTCGGTGGCGGGCGCTCTGCGCGCGGACAAAATCCTCTTTCTGACGGACGTCGAGGGCGTGAAAAATCAGGAAAATGCCGTCTATCCGACATTAAATTCCGGCCAGTGCCGCCAACTTATCCAGGACGGAATTGCCACCGGCGGGATGCTGGCGAAGTTACAATCGGGGTTAGAAGCGCTTGAAACGGGAATCGGTGAAGTTGTCATCGCGCCTGGCGGTGTACCCGGCGTGGTAGGAAGGCTGCTTTCGGGAAGCGCGCTTGGCACGCGTCTCGTCAGTTCGGAGGTTGCGGCTCGCTATGCGTAACGTACTTACTGAAGCTTCTGTACTAGACGGTCTAGAACGTTCGAACCTCGGCGAGGCGCTGGTAGCGCGAAAAGCCGGCATGCGCGACATCCCTGCCCTGCTTCAATTGATCAACTTTTACGCCGCCGAAGGGATCATGTTGCCGCGCACCGAATTCGAAATCTCGGAAAATATCCGCGATTTCACGGTCGCCTACTCCGGCTCCGACCTTTTGGGATGCGGGGCGCTGCATTTCTACACGCCCACCTGCGCCGAAATCCGGTCGCTCGCCGTGGCTCCCGAAGCGCGCAAACGCGGCGTCGGGTTTTTCCTGACAAAAGCGCTTGAGAAGGAAGCGATCGATAACGATCTTTCGGCTATATTTGCCTTTACTTATGTGCCGGATTTTTTCCGCCGCTTGGGCTTCGAGCAAGTGGACCGGGGCCTGCTCCCGCTCAAGGTGTGGAAGGACTGCTTGTGTTGTCCCAAGTTCCAATGCTGCGACGAAATCGCTGTAATGAAGATGTTTAGGGGCGATACAGCGTCCGCCTTATTCCTCGATCGCAGCGGGGAGCTAATCCAATTGCCCAGCCTCAAGCGCGGCTGACCAGACGCGTGTTTTTCATCTTTCCTTTCAAATTTTAGCGATCGAGTGAGATTTTTTCCTGGTATTCTCACTAGGCCTGTGTATAATTTGTAAACGTACATTGGATAGGGACTCCGGGAGGGATCATCGGTCTATGAAGCCGCAGACCATCGACGTAAAACAATCGACCGGAAGAATACTGTGCTGCACGATCTTTCGAGCCGGCGGCAAGAAACTGCTTGCCAAGGGCCACGTGATCAGTGAAGAAGATGCTCGGATGCTCGAGACGGAAGGGATGAACGAAGTCTGGGTCACCGAGCTGGAAGATGGAGAAGTAGGCGAAGACGATGCTGTTATGCAGGTTGCGAGCGAAATCGGCTGTGGAGCGCTCGAAATCCGTCTCGCTGCTGGAGGGAGAGCGAATTTGTTTACCACCGAGGGGTGTTGCCTCCTGGTGGACGATGAGCTGTTAAAGCAAATCAATTGCACCGCGAGCATGGCGATCGCCACGTCTCTGAATTTTTCCTACGCGCGTCCCGGCCAGCGGGTCGCCACGGTGAAGAGCACTCCGTTCGCCGTGGCCAAACCGGAGCTGGACGCGATGATTTCCATCATTAAGGAACGCGGGCCCATCCTACAGGCGCGGCCCATCCGCACTCCGGCGGTGGCGATTCTGTACACCGATCCGGTGAATGGCGAGCGCGCCCGGCAGTTGTTCGAGAACATCATGCGCCA
>JASHQT010000454.1 GCA_030039005.1 Bryobacteraceae bacterium | reverse complement strand
GTCCGGGCGCTGACGCAAATGTTCTCGCATCCCGGATTCTACTGCGTGGTGGCCGAAGTGGACGGCGCGATCGCCGGCAGCAACTGCCTGGACGAACGCGACGGGATCGCCGGCATTGGACCGATCACCATCAGCCCGAAGTCGCAGAATCGCGGCGTCGGACGCAAGCTGATGCAGGCCGTGCTGGACCGCTCGCGCGAGCGCAACGTAGCGGGAGTGCGGCTGGTGCAGGCCGCGTTCCACAACCGCTCGCTTTCGCTCTACACATCGCTTGGATTCGACGTGCGCGAGCCGCTTTCGGTGATGCAGGGGCCGGCGATCAAGAAGACTTTCGAGGGATACACGGTTCGCAAGGCCGGAATGGCGGACCTGGAAGCGTGCAACCAGGTCGCCCTGCGCGTGCATGGGCATCATCGTGGCGGAGAACTGGCCGATGCCATCGCACAAGGCACTGCGACGGTGGTGGAGCACGGCGGGCGTATCACCGGCTATGCCGGCTCGCTTGCGTTCTTCGGCCACGCGCTGGCGGAGACCAATGCGGACCTGCAGGCGCTGCTTGCGGCGGCCGACGGTTTCGGAGGCCCCGGTTTCTTGATGCCGTCGCGCAACGGCGAGCTGTTCCGCTGGTGCCTGGCGCACGGCCTGCGCGTGGTGCAGCCGATGACGCTGATGTCGATGGGGCTGTACAACGAGCCCAAGGGCGTGTTCCTGCCGTCGGTTACGTATTGATACTAGCGCGGACTCAAGAACAGCCGCACATTCACGAACTGGTTGGGGAATAGCGCTCCATCTTTGTTATCGAACACGGCCTTCAGCTTCACGGAGCCTTCCGCTTGGTTGGCCTGATTGTCTACCGCGGCTAGGCGGCCGGTTGCCAACCTTTTCGTGAGGTCGCGGTTCCAGGCTTCCACCGGCAAGTTGTAGCCGTAGGTCTGCCATACGAGCAGCACCCGCGCTAGCTGGTCCTCATACACACTGAACAAGACGCTAATGGGCTGAAGCTGGTTAATCGAGAGCAACGTCGTGCCGGGATCGACCATGTTGCCGGGCGCGACCGAACGCAGCCCCGCAACACCCGCCATCGGCGCGAGCACTTGCGTGTACGACATCTGGAGGCCAGCCTCCTGAGTATTGATCTGATCGCGTTTGACGGCCGCCTCGAGTTCATCGATCCGGTCCTGTCTATTGGGAGCGGCGCCCGACTCGCGCACCGCTTCGGCCAACATGGCCTGGTCCTGGCTCAGTTGAGCTTCGGCGCGCTCCAGTTCGATTTGGAAGCGGCGCCCGTCGATGGTGGCCAATAACTGGCCGGCCCGCACGCGATCCCCCTCCTTGAAGTTCACCCCGAGCAATTGCCCGGCGATCCTGGGCCTGACGGCGACACTTTCGGCGACGACGCTTCCCAGGGCGCTGATGTAGGCAGGTTGAGGTTGCGTGGGAGTGGCGCGCTGAGCAGCCTGTGCAGCGCCGCCAGAAGGTTTCTTCGGGAGGGGCGCGCTGAATGCTCTGCCCATCGTTCCGATCAGTACGGGCGTCGCCAGAACGACGATCGCGGCGCCGGCCAGCGCGATTTTCTTGGCCACGCTCAATTCCATTGCGACGCAGCCTGACAGGATCGCGATGATTCGTTTCCGCAGGTCCGATCCGGTCACGCCGGTTACGCACTGGAGCGGTGCTTCCAGATAGCTCTTACAAACGCGGAGGATGGCTTCGGCGTACTCTTGCGACGCGTTGCCCAGCCGCAGAACCTCTTCGTCGCAGGCGCGCTCGCGCTCTTCCACCAGCCGTGCGCCGATCCACCAGATCAACGGATGAAACCAGAAGACCGCCTCCACCAGCATGTGAATCGCTGCCGTCAGGTTGTCGCGCCGGCGAACGTGACACAGTTCGTGCGCGAGAACAGCCTGGAGTTGAGATGGGCTTAGGCGTTCCATGATATCGGCGGGCAGCAACAGGATCGGTCGAATGAGTCCCACCACGCCGGGCTCAAGAAGTCCGGCAGCCGATCGAACAACCATACCCGCCGCAAGGTCCATGGGCGCGCTAGCACGGACCACGGCTCGCACACGCCGCCAGGCCCGCAATCGGACCAGCGCAATCGCGGCGAATCCGCAAGCCCAGACGCCAAACAAAGCAAGGGGCGCCCAATCGAGCGGGCCAGGTTGTGGGCGCCTTTCGGTCGTGCCGATAAACGGCTCGTTCATTTGAGTCACCGCTTGCGTGACGGCGCGCGAAACAGAAGGCGGTGTAATCCGTGGCGCCGCGGGCGTCCACTGGACGTTCCGGCCGATCATCGTCAGCAGCACGAATGGAAGTAAGAACTTGACGGATGCGCTCAACCATAGCCAGTAACGCACTTGCGCGCGATGCGCGCGGAAGGCGAGCGTCAACGCAGCGGCCAGGCCGGCGAACAAAGTGGATTGCCACAGATGATTCATCAGTGCGCCTGTCATTTCGGCTTCCGAGTCCTTTCCGCGTTCTTCACGAGCTTCTCGAGCTCGCGAACGTCGTCGAGCGTCAGCTTCCCGGCTTCAGCGAGCTGCGCCATCATGGGCTGGGCGCGGCCGCCAAACAAGCTCAAGATCTCATCGAGCCAGCGAAGCCGCGCCACGTCCCTGGGCACGACCGGCTCGAAAATGTGGGCGTTGCCGATCTTTCTAAGGCGGCGTACCGCGCCTTTTGCTTCCATGCGGTACACCGTGGTCTGGATGGTGGTGTATGCCGGACGCGGCTTGGGAAACGCTTCTTGGATCTCGCGAATGGACGCTTTTCCCTGCGCCCACAGCGCCTCCAGGATTTGGAGTTCGAGTTTTGTGAGGCGTGGCCGGCTCATCTGCATCTACTGCCTGCTGTCTGAATCTACTACATTGTAGTAGATGTGTCAAGGCAGTCGCGCGTTGGCGAGGAGGGACGTAAGCAATTCGACAGCGGCTTAATGCACTTCGGACGACTTGACCACCCGCACCTCGGCGCCGCTGGTGAGCGAATCGGGCGGATTGAAGATGATCTGGTCGCCGGGCGCGAGGCCCGAGACCACTTCGACTTCGTTGCCGTAATCCTTGCCCAGGACCACCGGCAGCAATTCCGCCTTATCGCCGTCGCGAACCACGCCGATGCGTAGGCCTTCGCTGCGGAACAGCAGCACACTGACCGGCACGATCAAAGAGCGCGAACCCTCGGGAATTTGGAGATGAACCTCCGCGTAAGAGCCAGGGCGAAGGTCGCCCGAAGCATTGTCGACGTCCACTTCGGTGAGCAGCGTGCGCGTGGCCTGATCGATGGCGCCGGAGTTGCGCACCAATTCGCCCGGAAACTTGCGGCCCGGGAATTCGGTGAGCGTGAGATAGCATTTCAAGCCGGGCTTGGCGGCCTCCGAATTCACTTGCGGGACGCTGACGTACACGCGCAGTTTCGCGGTGGACGCCATATGAAATAACTCCTGCGCCGGTCCGCCATTGCCTGCATTGATCAGCGCTCCGACGTCGATATTGCGGGCCGTCACGACGCCGTCGAACGGGGCGCGGACAATCTCATAGCCTTGCATCTCTTGCAGCCGGCCGAGGTTGGCCTGGTCGGCGGCGATGTTGCTGCGCGCGGCGGCGATGGCTTGTTCGAGCGCGTTCAGATTGGCCAACTGCGCCTGGTATTGCGCCTGATACTGGTCGTTATCCTGGCGCGATACCGCGCCCTTCGCTACCAGGTTGCTCCAGCGGTCCGCGTTGACGCGCGCCAGCTCCTCATTGGCTTTCCCTTGCTGCTGGTTGGCGATGGCCTGGGCCAAAGCGGCTTGAGCCTGTTGCAGGGTGGCTTTGGCCTGGCTCACCTGCTGGTCGAGCTCGGGCGCTTCGATAATCGCCAGTTCCTGTCCCGCCTTCACGCGTCCGCCAATATCGACGAACCATTGCTTCAGATACCCGCTGGACCGCGCGTAAATCGGCGAATCCGTGAACGCCTGGACGTTGCCCGGTAGAATCAGCTCGTCTTTGACCTCGCCCGGCTTGGGGTGAATCACGGCCACGTCCGGAATGGCGAGTTCTTCGGTGCTCTCCTTCACTGCCGCGGCGGTCTGGATGCGCGCGTTAATGCCCCAGAACACGATGGCGCCCACGACCAGCACGCCCAGTAGCAGCAATAGCGTCACGCGCAGCTTACTCGCGGGCCGGCGCGTAAATTCCGGCGGCAAAACCGGCTCCTGGTGCGCGCGGGGCGCGTCAATGATAGGGTCGCGATCGAGCATCTCTCTCTTATCTAGCATCGGCGGATGTGTGTCTCCGGTGCAACATGGTAAAGACCGTAGGAACAAAAAACAGCGTGGCGATGGTGGCGCAAATCAGTCCGCCGATCACCGCGCGGCCCAGCGGCGCATTCTGTTCGCCGCCTTCGCCGAGCCCCATCGCCATGGGAACCATACCGATGATCATGGCGAGCGCGGTCATCAGCACGGGACGGAAGCGCGTGAACCCGGCTTCGAGCGCCGCCCGCACCGGATCGCCTTCGGCTTCCAGGTGATCCTTGGCGAAATTGATCACCAGAATGCTGTTCGCGGTTCCGACCCCGACGCTCATGATGGCGCCCATCAGCGCCGGCACGCTGAGCGTGGTGCGCGAAACGAACAGCAAAAGCACGATGCCGGCCATCGCGGCTGGAAGCGCGGTGACGATAATGAACGGGTCGAGCCAGGATTGGAAATTGATCACGATCAGGAAGTACACCAGAACAATCGACAGAATCAGGCCGCCCAACAGCCCGCGAAAAGAGGACTGCATGGTGTCGATCTGGCCGCGGACAATCAGTTGCGAGCCGCGCGGCAGATGGGCGCGCGCTTTCGCGACGATGCGGTTGATGTCGCTCGCCACGCCGCCCAAATCGCGATCCTGCACGTTGCCGTAGATGTCGATGGCGCGCGCGATGTTGTAGTGCGAAACCACGGCCATTTCGGCCTGCCGGTGGGTGCTCACCACGTCCCCCAGGATTTCCGGATGGCGCGAGCCGTCGCTCGTAATGGGCGTGTTGTCGAGATCGCCGAGCGAGGAAATATCGTATTGCGGCGTCTGCGCCGTCAGGCTGTAGGTCACGCCGTTTTTCGGATCGAGAAAATACGAAGGCTGGGTCTGAAAGCTTCCGCTGAGCGAAATCAGCAGGCTGTTGGCGACGTCGAGCTGTGAAAAGCCGCTTTCGAGCGCCTTGGTGCGGTCCACGTTCACCTGGATGCGCGGAAGATCGAAAAGCTGGTGCACGCGCAGATCCACCGCGCCCGGAACGTTGCGAAGCTGGCCCAGAAGATTCGTGGCGAAAGCGTGATTGGCGTCGAGGTTTGGTCCGGAAACCTGCACATCGATGGGCGCCGGCAAACCGAAATTGAGTGTCTGGCTGATGATGTCCGCGGGCAGAAAATAAAATTCCACGCCCGGAAACTCGCGCGGCATTATTCGCCTCAGCTCGTGGACGTAGAAATCCGTCGGGCGATGGCCCGGGTTGAGCGTCACCAAAACGTCGGCGTCCATGGTGCCGATCGCCGCGGAATTGCTGTACGCCGTGTTGATGGAGCTGTAGGGCAGGCCGATGTTGTCGATGATGCTGGCGAGCTCGGATGGCGGAATCGTTTCGCGCATCGCGGTTTCGATCAGGTCGCCCAGCCGCGCGGTTTCTTCGATGCGCGTACCGGTCTTGGCGCGGAAATGCAGGTTGAACTGTCCGGCGTCGCTGACCGGGAAGAAATCGCGGCCAAGCCACGGGATCAGCAACCAGGAGGCGACGCAAGCCGCGAGGAAAGCGGGAATGAACACCCTGCGCCTTCGAATACAGGTTTCGAGCATCCCCAAATAGCCCATGCGCATGGCTTCAAACCCACGCTCGAAAGCACGCTGGAAGCGGCCCGCGAGATTCCAGGGCTTGGGCTCCGCGTCTTGCTGGTGCGGCCGCAGCAGGTACATGGCGAGCGTGGGGACCAGCGTTCGCGACAGCAGGTAAGACGCGAGCATGGCGAACACCACCGCCTCAGCCAGCGGAATGAACAGATAGCGCGCCACGCCGGTGAGGAAAAACATGGGGATGAAGACGATGCAGATGCACAGCGTGGAAACGAACGCTGGAACTGCGATCTGCTGCGCGCCATCCAGCACTGCCTGCTTGATCTCCTTGTCCATGGCCAGATTGCGCTGTGTGTTCTCGATTTCCACCGTGGCGTCGTCCACCAGGATGCCCACCGCCAGCGCCAGGCCGCCCAGCGTCATGATGTTGATGGTTTCGCCCAGAGCGCTCAGGACGCAGATGGAGCACAGGATGGAAAGGGGAATCGAAATCGCGATGATCAGCGTGCTGCGCCAGCTCCCGATGAACAGCAGGATCATGACGGCCGTCAGCAGAGCGGCGATAATCGCCTCCCGCACCACGCCTTTGATGGCCGCGCGAACGAACAGCGATTGATCGGCAATCGGTTCGATCTTGAGCTGGGGCGGCACCTGCGACGCGATCCGAGGCAGCATGTTGCGGATGTCGTGGACGATATCGAGCGTGGAAGTGTCGCCGATCTTCAGGATGCTCAATAGCGCGCTGCGCTGGCCGTTGCGGCGCACGATATTGGTCTGCGGCGAGAACCCATCCCGCACGTGCGCGACGTCGTGCACGTAAATCATGCTGTTCCCCACCGCCTTCACCGGCAGGTTGTTCAGCTCCTGGATCGTGTCCGGCGCCGCGTTCAGGCCGACGTCGTATTCGAACTGGCCGATTTTGGAGGTGCCGGTAGGCAAGATCAGGTTTTGCGTGTTGATCGCGTTCACCACGTCGGCCGGCGAGAGGCCCTTGGCCTGCAGCAGCGTGGGCTGCAAATCGATCATCATTTGGCGCTGTTTTCCGCCGTAGGGCCAGGGGACGGCCGCGCCTTTTACCGTTGCCAGCTCGGTTCGGATGAAGTTGGCCGCGTAATCGAACAATTCTTGCTCGGACAGTCCCTTCCCCGAAAGCGCAAGCTGCAGAATCGGGACGCTGGAGGCGCTGTACACGATCATGTACGGCGACTGCGTGCCCGGCGGCATCTGGTGGACCGCGTTCTGCGCCACCGCGGTCATCTGCGACATCGCCATGTCGGGACGCGTGCCGGGATAAAAAAACACCTTGGTGATGCTGCGGCCGTTCACGGTTTGCGATTCGATGTGCTCGAAATTGTTTACCGTGGTGGTGAGAGAGCGTTCGAAAGGCGAAGCAATGCGCTCCTCCATTTCTTCGGCGCTCAGGCCCTGGTAGTTCCACAGCGCGGCGATCACCGGGATATCGACGTTGGGAAAGATATCGGTGGGCGTGCGCAGGATCACCAGCGGGCTGATGATCAGCAGCAGAAGCGCCAGCACGATAAACGTGTACGGACGCGTGATCGCGACTCTAACGATCCACAAATCTCAATCCTTTTTCCGGCCACGCGGCCGATGGCAGGGAACTCCTCAAGACTAGGCGACACTGCGACCGGGTTTTGTTACTAGCCCCTTGTAGCTAACCGTATTCGGACGCGGCGGCATCACCTTTGTATTCAACGGTTTGCGTGCATGCAGCTCGACCCGCGGGCACGACGCTTCGGACGTCGTCCGCGAGTCTATTTCGATTGTAGCGTACGCCTGGATTCAGGCGGTGGCGCGAGCCCGGTGAAACGCGCGGCTCGCAAAAAAGGGCGCGGAGAGATCGCGCTTCTCGACGGAGCGGCTCACTCAGTTTTATCGGATCAACGCGCGCTACGCCTCGATCACGCACCGTCATCCATCGCGATCGAAACCGTCAAAAGGCAACGGAAGGTGCGCGTGATAGCCGGCACGCCGTAGGTCCGTAGGAAGCGTGCCGTGAATCCGCAGACCGATGCTAAGCGGGGCAAATCGCATGCAACAGTGCGTCGAAGTGCGGTCCGGCAAGTGCGGTCGCAATCATCGGGCTGCGAACCAAGGGCGAGGTCCAGATTTGCCGCTCGGCGGCGATCTTGTCCACCCAAACGGCTGCCGTGGACGGATCGCCTGATGCGGCGTACATGAGCGCCCATACGATCGCTGGAACCTTCTGCGCTGGTAGCGACGACACTTCGCTGAACACCCGTTGGACACCTTCCCGATTACCTGCCCTACCGCGGACCAGCGCCAGGTGGCTTAGCAGCCATGTATTCCCCGCGTTGGCTTGCAGTCCCTGCGACAATACGCTTTCGGCCTCCTCGAGAAATCCGCAACCTCCGAGAATGATGCCGCCCATCAAGCAGGAAAAAAACACAACGGGAGAATGGGCCACGGCGGACCGGATGCGCGGCGCGGCCTCCTCGTCACGTCCGGCGATGTGCAGCAGCAGCGCGAGGACCGCTGTCGCAAAAGTCGAAAGCGGGTCCAGTTCGACGGCGCGAGTCACGGCCGCAATCGCTTCGTCCATGCGGCCCAAGCCGAGCAAGTACCAGATGCCGCGCCGGTAGTGTGCCAGGACCGATTCCGGCTGCAAGGCCAGCGCTTTGTCGAAATCCTGCCCGGCCGCCGGCCAGTTCCATTGCACGCCGCCCCGGATCAGCCCACGCGCCAAATAGCCTTCGGGAGCTTCGGGATCCAAAGCGATGGCGCGCTCCGCCGTTTCGAGCGCCCTAGGGATGGCCTCGGCTGTCGGCATCTTTCCGTACAGCGCCAGGTACATATAGGATTCCGCGACTCCTGCGTTGGGCGCGGCGTAGTCCGGATCGAGGTGAAGCGCGCGCTCATAGCAGTCGCGGGCGCGAACGATGCATCCCTCGGTGAGCTGCTGGAAATTGTACCGGCCCTCCAGCCACGCATCATAAGCGGCTTGATTCGTGGTTCCTCGCCGCGATGTTTTCAACTCCCGGTCGCGGCCCAGCTTGACCTTGAGCACTCCCACGATGGCCTGAGAAATGTCATCCTGAATCGCAAAAATGTCCGTCATTTCGCGGTCGTATCGCTCGCTCCAGAGCTGGCAGCCATCCGCAACGGTAATCAGCTGTGACGTGATGCGCACGCGATTGCCGGCCTTACGGACGCTACCCTCCAGAATGTGCCCGACGTTGAGCGCGTCACCCACGCGCCGCAGATCCTCGTTGCGGCCACGGAAGGCGAAGGCAGAAGTGCGCGCCGTCACCTTGAGGCCGGGCACCTTGGCCAGAGCGTTTATGATTTCTTCGCTCAGCCCGTCCGAAAAGTATTCGTTCTCGTGATCTCCACTCATATTGGTGAAGGGCAGCACGGCGATGGAGGGCAGCCTCTCGGTCAGGCCGGCCGAGACCAGTTCCCGGCGTACTTCGGCCATCGACGGAAAGCGATCGGCCGGCGATTTGCGAAGACACCGCGACAGTACACGCTGCAGACCCGGCGCAACCGGAAGCGGATCTGGGTCGCGGTGCAGGACGTTCGCCACTACCGCAAACGCCGTGTCGCCTTCGAACGCTCGCCGGCCGCTCAGCATTTCGTACAGGACTGCTCCAAAGGCAAAGATGTCCGAGCGTGCGTCCACCGGCTTTCCACTGGCTTGCTCCGGAGACATATAGGGCGCCGTGCCCACCACCGTCCCGGCCTGAGTCTGAGTGGCTGTTTCATCGCCTGCACCTGGGCTCTCCAGTTTGGCGAGCCCAAAATCGAGCAGCTTGACTCCTGATTTGGTCAGCAAAATGTTGCCGGGCTTCAGATCGCGGTGGATGATGCCTCGGGCATGCGCCGTATCTAGGGCGTCGGCGATTTCGACCGCGAGCCGCACCGCTTCCTCCGCTGGCATCGGGCCGCGTAGCGCCGAGCCTTCCACGAACTCCATGACCAGATAATTCGGTCCCACGTCGTAGAGTTGGCAAATGTGGGGATGATTCAGCGCCGCAATCGAGCGCGACTCGCGCGCGAAACGGTCGCCGTGTTCGACATGCAGTGTTTTGATGGCGACCGTGCGGCCCAGGCGGGTGTCGGTGGCCTTGTAAACCTCGCCCATGCCCCCCGCGCCAATGGGCGCGAGAATTTCGTACGGGCCGAGCCTTTCGCCTGCCGAGAGAGGCATATGTCAAGCGGTCCACTCAGTTTATCCGATCAACATGCGGCCTGTGCCTGGGTGGTGTCCTAAAAGTGCGTGAACATCACTCTTCATCGGGCGCGAAGTCTGGCGCGGCTTCAAACGAAAACTGAATGCCATATTTCTTCAGTTCAAGATTCGGTACCATGCGGGCTGCCGCCAACGCGCTTGGTCTGAAATCTTCCGCCACAAGAATTCCACGTATAGGTTTCTTTGCGTTCTTGGCGTCGAGTTCTCCCATATAGGCGAGGATTTGTCCCACAGCATTCTTGTCAGCATCTCCGGCCTTCAACTCAATGACTACCGTAGTGCCAGTTCGATCTCTAGCAGTGATATCGATCCTACCCGAGCGAATCGCCTGTTCCTTGCCGCCATCCGTGATTTCAAGTCCATTTTCGAGCTGCTGGATGTTTATTCTCAGGGTCTTTTGAAGGTCGCTTTCCAAGCCAAACGTCGTTTCAACGGCGTGGGCAATATCTGTCTCTGCTGAAGGGACAGGGAGGCATCGGACATACCCAGGAATACCGGCGATTCCTCTGGGCACGCCAATCTTTTTCCCGATTTTTAGCTGTGGACACTGTTTGTAGTCTTTTGCCGTTTGGAAGAGAATATATCCGTGAGCGTCAGCTAGGGCACCGGGGAAATGCGTAAGCAGTTGATAGAAAGTTCCATCCTCTCGATATAAAACTTGTTCCGCAGGGATGCCCCATTCCTGTTTGGCTTCTTTGCCGTTCTTGATCGCCATGGGCGCGATGATATCACGACGGAAATAGGCGCGAGCCAATGTCCCGATCCAGCGATTCAGAGGAGAGTATTATCTGCTCTAGCTCTGCCTCCGTGACTCGCTCAACTCCAGAAGGGCGGCAGAGAGCCATTTCTAGACCGCCTATACCAACAGGATTCAGCTTCCCGGCCAACAAGACCGTATGTGCGGCAAGGGGAATTAAGTTCCTAATCGGCAGCGTTTGATTTCTTGGAAAATATCTCTCGGTGAAGAATACGGCGGAGGTGCTTTGGTCGCCCGCCAAGCTTCTATCTAAGATCTCTTCGAAGGTGACCTGTGGGCCTCCAAGTGGAGGAGCCGAGGCTTGAACTTTCCATAACGCCATGCGCCCCGAGTGTGTAGGGGCAGTAATCAGCAGAGTGCAGGAGTAGAACTGTCTGCCGGGGTCTGTGGCCCTGATCGCGGACGCCTTCGAGATCGCAGCGTGGGCGGCGCGTTGCAAAAAGGTTTTTGCTTCGGTGTATTTCAAGTTATCTAGCCCAGAGGAAATCTCCTGTTCGAGAAGCTTCCCTAATGCATCACCGGCCCAGCAGTAGGCCACGTGCTTCTCTTCTTCGAGTTGAATCTTTGGCGAGTTGTATCTGGATCTGTATGGCGTAATGGCAGTGCAGAGCGTGTCGCTTGCTAGCAGAACACCGTCTTCGCCGATGATACCGAGTTGAAAAGTCACCGGAATTTCCTCGGGGTCTGGAATCATCGTCCAGACCTTCGATTGCTCACTTGCTGCGGCCTCTATTTCCATTCGGGCACACCTCCATGCGATCATGGGACTGGCGCACCCAATCGATAGTTTGAAAGGGGCCTGGCTGCAACCGGGCCTCTTTCATTACTAATTCTCTCTAATTCTACGCCAGCAGTTCGGCTAGATCCCTGAAAGGTGCGTTGAGAACTTCTAACTCAAAACAAGCGCGCTACATGTTCCCGTGTCAACGTCATCGAATGGGCCTGAAATCTCAGCTGCGCGCCGTCCGAACTCCAACGCCCCGGTGACCGCTGGAATGTGGCCAGAAGACAGAAATGCATCGGGCAAAATCAGAAGCTCCGAGTGTAGATGCGCATATGGTGACACGACCTCGATTTGCTGCCAAAGGACTGGGCCAGTAGTTCCATAAAAACTTCTCGCCGATTCCTTGTTTTGTGGAAACGGCTCAGCAAGAAGAGCCATGCAGAGCGTAAGCAAGAGTAGATATTTCGAATTCATAAGTATTGCCCTCGACGGTAACATCATAGATCCTCCAGGAGAACAGTGGAACAGCTTAGCCGGGTTCGTCAGTGCCGAAGCGAGCCTAGGAAGATGCCCCACACGAAAGCCGCGATGATAACCAGACCGATCACAGCCGGGATTGATGCGATGGACCACTTAATCATGAAGATCACCATCGACCAAAACGGCATCCGTATATCGGTGACGACTACTTCGGTACGCTCCATGGAGCCTCCTCTGAGAAGATTCGACGATTATACTGTGTAATCCTAGGCTAGAAGTTCGGCTAAATCCCACACATGATCGGTGATGCCAGCTTCCATTGCGGGTGTCACGCGCAGTGAACGGTGGATGCGACAGAAGTTGTAATAGGCGAAGTGCAGGCAGTACGCGGCCCACAGGTTCTCCCACTTTTTCGAGAAGCCGTTCGTCAACCGAGTGAGGCGACGCATCTGCATTCTGATCGTGAGGTTCTGGCGCTCGATGATGCTAGTGCAAATTCGTTGGGGATCGGGATCACCGAAGACTGGGACTGCCTCCGTTTCCACGATCCGAGACGGGCTGTAGCGCGCTTCGCGCCCCTCCTCGACCGTGCCGTAGACTTTTATCAACTGGGCGAAGCTCACGCGATCACCGAGCGTATCGGAGATGGCGTTAACGTAGGGCCGGAAAGCATCACACGTGATCTGGAAACGATGGTGCGATGTCGCTTGGCGCAAGCCCTCGACGAAAATCTGGGTCGTCGCCGTGTCGCGTCGTCCAAGTGCAAAATTCAAAACCAGCTTCGTGTGGCGCTCGATGGCGACGAAACAGTAGGCGTCACCGATGGAATTATCGTGCGCTTCCTCCGGTCCCTTGTGGCCTTCTTTCTTCTGAATGAATCCCCAGATTTCGTCGCACTCAACGTCCTTCACGGGAACATTGACGATCAACCGGCCCATCAACTTTTCGCACTTCTCGCCAGCGGCTACCAGGACCTTGAGAATTGTGTCGCGGTGGACGCCGGTCAACCGCTCAGTGGAGCGCACGGAAGTGCCCTCGATGAATAGGTTGAGGATCGCCAGAACCTTTTCAGCGGGGAGCGACATGTTGCCGAGTTGGTTTTTGCGTGCCTCGCTGAACGTCTTGCGGCACTTCGGGCAGCGAAAACGGAGCGTCCCGTTGCGGTTAACGGCAAAGCGCTTGGCTTCGGCTTTGCAGGCTTTGCAAGTCATTGTTTTCGCTTGTCCCAGTTCAGCAACCATGAGTTAATTATACAGCGACCAGCCGTTGTTGTACTAGAGGCGTGATAACATTTTTTGTAACTATATTGCTTGCCTCTTCAATATCTTACAAAGCAAAATGGAATGGTGCAGGCGGCGGGATTCGAACCCGCAGTTTCCGGCGAAGGATTCAGATTTAGAGTCTGTTGCGTCTACCAGTTCCGCCACGCCCGCAAGTACGAAAACAGGGAGCGGTAATGCCGCTCCCTGTTGCGTTTGTGGTGGTCCGCGTATCTACGTCATGTCGATTAGCCTACTCCGTAGCCAACTCAATCCTACGGTCCCTACCTAGTAGGGACGCAATGTAGTGAGAGGTAGGGAAATGTAGGGAGCGACTAGTTTCGTCGTTTCGCGAGGCGTTCTAGAAACTTACTGGGGACCAGCGACAGCGTTTCGCTAAACACTTTGCGTGCCCGCTGGGTTGTTTTTGGATCGTCACGTTGAAACCGCTGAAACTCCTCGCGATGTTCATATCCCGCTACGAGCCAAATATCGCTTTTGTTGATCTTCTTCCCGGTTTCGCGCCATACATACAAAATGAATGCCTCGATTCGCTCTCGCGTTGTAGGCGCGGGATCTACGTGCCGCTGCCGAACTGTGCCAGGTTTATTTCCTCGTTTCTTTTTTCTTTTTGGTAGAAGCTTGCGGGTGCCGCGCTCCTTCTCGATGGCGCGGCTCTCCAAAATGTTGCAAAAGTCCCCGGACCGTTGGCAGAGATAGTATATCGAGCATGAAAGGACCTCTCCGGTTTCTACGCTGGTCATTTCGTCGTAAACAAGGTCTGGTTCCGCTTTCATGGCGTCGAGCCACACCTCAAGCGAGTCGCGACTCCGATCCAATCGGCTTCCACCCCTTCTCGCCAGAGGCTCATATCGCCTGGCCAGCGTGGGAAACTCGCCCCGTATTAGTTCCCAATGCGGTCTATGGAAGCTTGTCCAGTGCGCGTAAAGAATTCCCTTCGGATCGAGTACGCGGAATTTTTCGGCAAGATCCTTCCAAAAGTCGGATTCGAGCATGGCCTCTTGCGCCGTCACGCGAAGAGGCTTTACGATGGTGGATGTCTCACGTCCGTTATCGAAGAGCCCGACGTTCGCGCGTCGGGTTTTTCATTTTTGTAAGGAACCATTCTAACTGCTGGCGGGTTCAGTCGCTTTTTCGCGCTGAACTGCCTCAAATGAGAAATTGAACCTGTATTTGCGCAACTGGAGATTTGGAAGAGCGCCAAGCGCTGAGATGACGGCTGGAGGAAATTCGCTAGCGACGATGATACCCCTCACTGGTTGGCCTGCGGCCTGCAAATCTCCCATGTAACCGGCGATCTGTCCAACGGTCTCGCGATCCGCGCTACCGGCCTTCAATTCGATAACAACAATGGTTCCGTTCTTATCTTTCGCAGTGATATCGATGAAGCCGGATTCTACCTTTCGCTCCTTGCCACCGTCGATGATCTTGAAACCACGCTCTAGTTGCTCGATATTGTTTCGGAGCGCCCTTTGGAGATCGCGTTCAAGGCCGAAGGTAGTCTCAAGCGCTTCTGCCAATTCGGTTGACTGGCTACTTGACCGTTTCGTTACGGCGGCCTGATAGCCAGCAACCACCTGGACGCCGACGCCTAATTTATTCGCGATTTCACGGCATGATAGCTCCTGCCCGAGGAGCGCCTTGATTTGGTCTTCGAGTTCTTTCGACACTGGCATAAAAGGATCGTTTCCCCCGCCAGTGATTGTATCGTCGGATATTACTCAGCGTCTTTGCGCGGGCGTCCACCAGCGTGTGTTTTCCGCTTGGCTGCCAGTTCCCGGAAGTACTCCGGTCCCCGTTCCGCTATCTTCCTGCCGCCGAGCTTCCCTAGGGTCACGGCGGGCGATTCGCTGAGTAGATGATCGGCGAGCTTCAGCGCCGTGCTGAGGAGTTCTAGGGCGCGCCTAGAGCGATTCTCGGGTAGTTCCGTTGTTTCCAAAAGCAGATGCGCTTCATCAATCATGTTGCGAAGCGCGCGTAGGTCAGTGCGATTCTTTCTCGCCATCGGACCCACGGTAGCACAGCGAGCGGACGCTGTTTATAGATTCGGGGCTTCACGCACTCTTAGGACACTACCTGTGCCTGGGTCGCGAGCCACTGGGTCACGAGCCATGCGGAAATTGAACGCGCTAATTTCCGCCTTGCTGTCGTTTTTGTGTTCAGTGGTTTGCGCGCCGCGTCCCGACCCGGGCGGCACCCTTGGGTGTCTCACGAGTCGGTCTCGATTGCAGCGTGCTATCTGAAGCGGCAAGGCGGCTCGGCCGCGTGAACTACTCAGAGCGTCTATAATTGGTGCAACCCCGATGGACACGGCTCCGCTGGAAATCACGCGCCTTCTGGCGGCATGGGGTGAGGGAGATAAAGCCGCTTTCGATGCGCTGGTGCCCATCGTCCACAAAGAGCTCCGCCGCTTGGCTCATCGCCACATGCGCCAGGAACGGCCTGGCGCGCCTTTACAGACCACCGAGCTGGTGAACGAGGTCTATCTCAAGCTGGTGGACGGCGGCAGTGTGCGCTTACAGGACCGGGCTCATTTCTTTGCTCTCTCGGCCCAGTTGATGCGCCGGATCCTGGTGGACTTCGCGCGCTCGCGCCGCTCCGCCAAACGGGGCGGCGAAGCGATTCGCGTGACCTTCGAAGAAGCGCTCCTGGCGCCGGGCTCCCGCGCGCCGGATTGGATTGCTCTCGACGACGCGCTGAAGGCGCTCGAAGATCTCGACCAGCGAAAATGCCGCATGGTGGAGTTGCGCTTCTTTGGCGGCTTGAGCGTGGAGGAAACCGCCGAAGTCCTCCGGGTGTCTCCGCAGACCATCCATCGCGACTGGCGATTCGTCAAGACATGGCTTCGCCGCGAGCTGATCCGCGGGCAAGAGTCATGAGCGACAAACCGGCCGGCGATTCGGCGCGCTGGCTGGAGCTGGAACGACTCTACCATGCGGCGCTGGAACAGCCCGTGGACCAGCGCGCGTCGTTTATCCAGAAGGCTTGCGGGCAGGACGAATGGCTGCGGCGCGAGCTGGAATCTCTTTTGGCCCATGATCAAACCGAAGATAGTTTTCTCGATCAGCCGGCCATGCGCGCCGCCGCGCGCGAACTGACCAACGAGATCGAACCGGCGTCCATGGACACCGGAACTCTGATCGGCTCCTACAAGATTCTCGAACAGATTGCACGCGGGGGCATGGGAGTGGTCTACCGCGCCGAACAACAATATCCGGTCCGGCGCATCGTCGCCCTGAAGGTCATCAAGCCGGGCATGGACAGCGAGCACGTGATCGCTCGCTTTGAGGCCGAGCGCCAGGCGTTGGCGCTGATGGACCACCCCCATATCGCGCGTGTGCTCGACGCCGGGACGACGCCCAGCGGACGGCTGTATTTCGTCATGGAGCTGGTCGACGGCTTGCCAGTCACTGAGTATTGCGGCCAGCGGGGCCTCAATCTCCAGCAGCGTCTGGTTCTGTTCATTTCCATCTGCCAAGCGATTCAACATGCCCACCAAAAAGGCGTCATTCACCGCGACATCAAGCCTTCCAACATCCTGGTGGCGGTTTACGACGGAAAACCCGTTCCCAAGGTGATCGACTTCGGGATCGCCAAGGCGATGCACGAACCCCTTACCGAACGCAGCATGCACACGCAAGTGGGAGCGGTGATGGGCACGTTGGAGTATATGAGTCCCGAGCAGGCGGGCTCGTTCGGCGAAGACATCGATACGCGCAGCGACGTCTACGCTCTGGGCGCGGTTCTTTACGAGCTGATTGCCGGATCCACTCCGCTGAATAATCGTACTCTGCGCAATTCGAGCGAACTGGATATTCTGCGGCGGATTCGTGAGGAAGAACCGCCGCCGCCGAGTACGCGGCTGCGCGATCCGAAGCTGGCCCGCGCGGTGCGGGGCGATCTGGATTGGGTGGCGCTGCGGGCCCTGGAGAAGGATCGCGCGCGGCGCTATGAAACGGTGAGCGCGCTGGCGCGGGATTTGGAGCGCTATCTGGCGGGCGAGCCGGTGGAAGCCGCTCCACCGTCGGCTGCCTACCGCATGCGCAAGTTTGCCCGCCGGCATCGGGTGGGATTATTAACCGCGGCGGCCTTTATCGCATTGCTGATCGCGTCGGCGGTCATGCAGTCCGTTCAATTGCAGGTAGCGCGCCGTGAGCGGGACCGCGCCACCCGCGAGCGCGACCGGGCCACGCGTATCGCCGATTTCATGACCCAGATGTTCAAGGTCTCGAATCCCAGCGAGGCGCGCGGCAACACCATCACGGCCCGCGAGATCCTCGACAAAGGTTCCGGCCAGATTGGCGCCGGTCTCGATCGGGCCCCGGAGCTCCAAGCCCAGATGATGGAAACCATGGCACAGACCTACACGGGACTCGGGCTCTACGGTCGAGCGCAGACGTTAATGGAGAGCGCGCTCGCCATTGAACGTTCGCGGCATGGAGAACAGGACCGGGCCACGCTCGCCTCTGAAAGTTTTCTCGCACAACTCATTCGCTCGCAGGGCCACAACGCGCAAGCGGAAAAACTTTTGCGTGCGACGTTGGAGGCGCAGCGCAAAGTCCTGGGGCCCGACGATCCCGATACTCTAACCTCCATGGATCGCCTCGGCTACGTTTATTCCAACGAAGCCCGTCACGCCGAAGCGGAGGCCGTCTTCCGTCAGACCCTGGAAGCCGAGCGCCGCGTACTGGGGCCGAACAATCCGCAGACGCTAAACACCTTGAACGAGTTGGCGGAGACTCTGACCGTACAGGGACGCCATTCGGAGGCCGACAAGATCTATGGCGAACTGATCGCCGCGCAGAGGCGAACCCTAGGCGCGGACCATCCCGCCACTCTCCTTTCGATGTCCCATGCCGCTGAGAATTTGTCCGACGGCGGCCACTACGCCGAAGCCGAAAAGCTGTATAAGGAGGTGATCGCCGGTCAACGCCGCGTGCTCGGTCCCGAGCACCCTCAGACCTTGCGGGCCATGACGCAGCTGGCGAACGCCATCATGCACGAAGGCCGTTACGCCGAAGCAGACAAACTCCAGAGCCAGGTCATCGAGATCAAGCGGCGAGTGCTCGGCCCAGCCCACGCTGCCACCTTGAACAGCATGGAACTCGAAGCTCTGCTCCTGAGCCGGGAGGGGCGCTATGCCGAGGAAGAGAAAATGTTTCGGGATGTGATCCAAACGGCGCAGAGGACCAATCAGCCTGCCGCGGTCGCCGAAGCTTGGTACAATTTCGCCACCGCCGAGGTTGCCCGAGGCCGCGCTGACCAAGCATTTGCCGACCTGAATCGTGCCGTCGCGGACGGACTCGTCTCGCCGGGATACATTACCGACGACCCGGAGTTGAAACCACTCCGCGGCGACCCCCGCTTCAACTCCTTGGTTGCAAAGGCCCGCCAAACCAGCTCCGCCGCCACAAAAAAGTAAGCCAACAAAAAAATTCCGGGGATGAGAGTTTTCCCCGCGCGTTTCCGCTGTCCCGGGTGAGGCCAAACGAAAGGCCAATTTGAGACAAGGGAGACGCTATATGAAAGCAATTCGAGCATTCCATTTTATGCAGTTTGCCGTGGTATCGGCTATCGCGATCGGCTGCACCTCCGAGACTGCCAGCGCACAGGCTCCGGCGTACAAGTTCCGCTTGCCGTACGAAGCTCATTGGGGCATGGTCACGCTGCCCGCAGGCAACTATTCGGTTACCATCGACGGCATCGGCACGAGCGCCAGAATTCACATTCACAGTGGTGCCAAGACGTTGGCCGATATCGCGGCTCAGAGCTATGACTTAAAGTCATCGGAGAAATTCGCCGTGACGGTTGTCCGGAGTAGCTCGGGAAATTTCGTCCGCGACGTGACCGTTCCCGAACTAGGCGAGGTTTTTCACTTCCCGGTCAAGACGAAGGGACGGTCGAGTCAAGAAGAACTTGCTCACTTGCCTTCAGCCAACGGCACGAAGTAACGATGCTCTGCAGTCGAAAAGGAAGCTTCCTAGCGGGCACGGCGTCATTCAGCCTCGAATCGGCCAAGCAGAAAGGGACTCATACTCACCCGGTATGGGCCCCTACGCCCGCCCCGAACAGATTCGTGCCCGTCTACTGGCGCCGATGTGGATCTGACCCCTTAGTTTCCCTCTTGCTGCTTGTCGCCCCAGTACCCCCGCTCTGACCGGCGGGAGACTGGCGTTCCAGGGAGGCTTCAGCTTAGCCTACATTTGAGGCAAGATCGACTGGTGCGCTGTTCGCTATCTCAATTCAAATTCGAGCCGCAACCCGGGATTCGCCTGACGGCTTAGAATCGAGAGTGGCCATGACTCCTTCCCCGCCGAGCCTCTACCTCGAACGCCCAGGGCCGATCCAGCGCTTCTGGGGCCTGTTCCGGCAGGCATCCGTCGCGGCGCTCGAAGACAACTGCTTCGGAATCGCCAAGGGCGCGGCCTATTCGTCGCTCCTGGCCTTCTTTCCGGTGTTGGCATCACTGGCCGCCATCTTCGCCAGCGTCAACGCGAGCGCCGTGGCGCGCGTTTTTTCGCGGCTGCTGTTTCAAATCATCCCGCCAGGGACCGAGGATCTGGTGCGTTCGCAATTCGTCGCGCGGCCACAACGCTCGGGCTGGCTGATCCTGCTTGCGATTCTGCTTGCGATCTGGGCGGCCTCGGGCGCGATGATGACGCTGATGGAAGGCTTCCAGGCCGCCTATCGTCTGCCCTCCGGGCGCTCGTTTCTCCGCCAGCGGGGTGTCGCGATTCTGCTGGTGTTCATCGCCGCGGCGCCCGCGGTAGGGTCTTCGGCCCTCATCGTCTTCGGCGCGCGCACCGAACAATGGCTGCTGACGCGACTGGGCCTGGGACCCGAGGAGGATTTGCGCGTTTCGCTGGTGCTGGCTTTCGGTGCGTTGCGTTACGTGGTCGCGCTGGCGGCGACGGTGCTGGTGACGGGCCTGATGTACTACACCGGTCCCAACCGGCCGATGAAGTTCGCCAGTGTCTGGCCGGGAGCGATTCTGGCCACCGTGCTGTGGTTGCTCGCGACGTCGGGATTCGCGCTGTACGTGCGGCATATCGCGCGCTACAACGTTGTGTACGGGAGCATCGGCGCGGCCATCGCGCTGCTGGTCTGGATGTACGTGCTGGCGGTGATTTCGCTGTTCGGGTGCGAATACAACGCGATCCGCGAGCGGCAGGTGGGGCAAATCGGGTAACCTGCGCGACTAAAACGTCATCCCACGCACGATGCCGTCGCTCGACGACTTGGGAGTGCGCGCGTAATCGACGGTCACCGGCGTCCCCGCTTGCGGACCGCACACGAACTCCGCCGGTGCGTGACGCATCTGGACGTGCTTCAGGTCGGGAATGTCGAGCGTCAGCAGCTTCCCCGCCTCTTCGACACGGATTTTGGCGATGTCACCGCATTCGATCTCGCGCAAAGCGCCTTGGATGCGGCGCATGTCGTCGCCAGGCTCGACGAATGGGTTCCAATCCGCTTGCTCATGCGGGATGCGCGTGGTCACCAGTTGCAACTCGCCGGAAGCATCGCGCGCAAACCGGACCGCCATGTCCGTCTGCGCGATATGCATCTGCTCGGCGGCCAGGGCGCGCTCGCGGGGGTCGACGGCGTGCTCGCTCGCCTGGAGGGCGGCGGATTGAGCTTCGTCTCGCCGGCCAAGTTCATTGAAGGTGTCGGCCAGCGCCAGCCAGTAAGCGTAAGCGCGAGGTTCCGGGACGTAGCGCAGGGCGTGAAACTCCCGCAGCGCGGCTTCGTAAAGGCGGGCGTTCTTGTCGATCAGGGCCAAGTGATAGTGCGCATCGTCGAAATCGGGCTGCAACTCGACGGCACGCTCCAGCGCGGCGCGAATCTCTTCCGGCGCGAGACCGGCTTGATCGGCCAGAACGGCGTACTGGTAGCACAGCCGCGCGTCGGCGATCCCGAGGTCCATGGCGCGCTTCCAGGCCCGGCGCGCACCCTCGGAGTGGTGCTTGGCCAGCGCGATCGTCCCGAGCGCCGCCCAGACTTCGGGCGAATCGGGTGCGTCCGCAAGAATGCCGGTAAACTGCGCCTCCGCGCGATCGAATTCGCCCGAAGCCAGCAGAAGCTCGGCGAGCAGTATGCGAGCGGCGGCCGGCGGCACGCCGGAAACGCTCACCTCCGGCGCACCGGTTCGAACTTGGGGCAGCTCGATCGCCGGCTTCCATTGAGTCGGTTTTAATTGAGCAACCCAGCGGCGCAGATTGCGCTCGAGCGATTCCGGCGTTTTCGCGTACACAGCCGCCAGAGCTTCCGCGCCTGGCGCTCCGTCGGAAACGCGCGAGACGAACTTCGGGAAAGCGGGTGCGTAATCCGGATCAAGAATCAGCATTTCGGCGAGCGCCCAGCTTTCGGCATAAAACAAATCCGCCTCGGCGCGATTCTGGCGTTGCTGCGCGTCTTCGGAGATCGTGAAGAGATCGTGCAAGGGGATCCAGGGCCGCGTTTGTAACGCCCGAACGTGGCCGGGCAGTGCGCCTCCCAAAACAGTCGAGTGCTCGGTGATCCGAAGCGTGGCGAAGAATTCGGCCAAGCCTTCGGCGAGCCAGGGCGGTAGCTTCCAGCCGGAAGCGCCCAAGGCCAGGTGTGCGTATTCGTGCGCGGCGATGGCGAACTTGGCCGGATCGGCGCTGCCCAACACGATGTAATTCTGTGGGCCGTTCGCGGTGTAATACGCGTCCGCGGCCGGGTGCAGCCGGTAGGGTTCGTAGGCTTGCTCGGAGCCGAAGACAATGACTTGCACTGGCACTTGCACCTGCCCCGGAAGCCCGGGCTTTTCCTCCGTACCTAGAGGCAGCGCGGCTCCCTGCAAATCAATAAACGGCAAATCGAAAAACGCGCGCAGTTGCTCAAACCAGGCGAGAATCTCTCTCGCGCGCTGCTCGTTCACTTGTGCATAAACGGCGAAATGCCGGCTTCGGGCGAGCAGCCAGCCGGGAGCGGGCGCCGCCAGCGCGCTCCCACAGACCAGGCACGCAATCACCCAGCAGATGAAAGCTCGCCGCATGTCATCAGCTTATACCCAGGCAGATACATCCGGATGCGATGCAGCTCCCGATCACAACCACGCCGTCACAACACTAGCATGGGGTGGTACAGGTTCGGCAGGCGCACC
>JASHQT010000453.1 GCA_030039005.1 Bryobacteraceae bacterium | reverse complement strand
GTCTTCTCCGTGGGCGCGCAGCAGTTGAGCGATACCGCGAAGCTGCTGGAAATTCCGGCCGGCAGCGTGGCGGATATCCAGGCCGCCATGCCGTTCGCGTCCTATGGACAAGGCCCGGTCCTGGTCACGCCGTTCAAGATGGCCCGCGTCGCCGCCACTATCGCCGATCGCGGCGAGATGCCGCAAGGGCGCTGGGTCATCGATCCCAGCAATTCGCGAACCGCGCCGCCCAAGCAGATTCTCGCGCCGGATCTCGCCGCGTTCCTCGCCGGTGCGATGCGCTCGGTGGTTCTGGAAGGGACTGCCCGGCGTGCGATGAAAGGCGAGCACGTGAGTGTCGCGGGCAAAACCGGCACGGCGCAACTGGACCAAGGCCTGCCGCACTCCTGGTTCGCCGGGTTCGCTCCTTATGACGGGGATCGATCGAAAAGCATCGCGTTCGCCATAGTCGTGGAGCACGGCGGCTACGGCGGGACCACGGCCGCGCCCATCGCGCGCCAAATCGTCGACGCCGCGGCCGAACTGGGGCTCATTCAATGAAACTTTCCGATATCATCGAACGCCTCGGCCGTACGGTTTTTGAAGCGCCCTTCGGCGCGGCCGCGCAGGCCATCGGCGATGCGCCCGAAGCCGCCGAAATTCGCATCGCGCTGCTCGATGAAATCCGCGACAAGATCCAGCGCGCCGGCGGCCACGCGCTGTTCCCCTACAATTTCTTGCGCGTGCATATTCGCGCCTCCGCTGAGGAAGGCTCCGTCTTCGAGCACGACTTCTTCCGCCGCTTCCTGGATGAGGAAGTCCGCAAGACTTTATCCAAAGAAGGCTGCCGCCTTCCCCAGGATTTGCGCGTCGAGGTGAAAGCTGCGAGCGAGGGGGGGAAGTGGCTGCGCGTCGAATTGCTGATGCAAGACGTGTTGATGGAAGACGCCGCGCCGCTCGCCGCTGAACCGGCCCCGATTGCGCCGGGCGCCGCGGTACTCGTGGTCGCGGCTGGAACGGCCAACCGGTCCGAGCTGGCGCTCGAAAAACCGCGCACCAACATCGGCCGGCTCGCCGAAGTTTACAAAGCCCAAGGTCCTTCCCGCCGTAACGACTTAGCGTTCGCGGCTGATACGCCCATCAATTGCACGGTTTCGCGCGAGCACGCCCATATCATTCGCGACAAGGATAGCGGCGAGTATCGCTTGTTCAACGATCGCTGGTATACCCACGGCAGCAAGGCCGAAAACAACTGCGGCCTGTGGATCGTGCGCGACGGCATGGGCCAGGAAGTGCATCGCGATGGTCGCGGTACGCGCCTCGCGGACGGCGACGAGATTCACCTGGGCCAAGCCGTCGTGAAGTTCTTACTCAGGGACGAGCGGCGCGCGTGAGCGAGCGGTCTAAACCAAATCCAGCGCCTGCTCGAAATCGCGCATCAAATCGCGCCAGTCCTCGATGCCCACCGAAATCCGCACCAGCCCGTCAGTCACGCCCGCTGCGGCGAACTCGTCTTCCGTGAATCCGGAATGCGTGGTGGTTTTCGGATGGCACACCAGCGTCTCCACGCCGCCCAGCGACACGGCGTTGCGCGCGATCCGCAGATTGCGCAGGAATTCGAAAGCAGCCTGCTTGCCGCCGCGCAGCTCGATCGACAACATGCCGCCGGGAAAATCGCATTGATCGCGGGCGATTTGCAACTGCTCCGGATCGCTGAACAGCGTCGGATACAGGACGCGCGCGATCTTCGGGTGCTTTGCCAGCCGCGTCGCAATACGCTCGGCGTTTTTGCTCGAGCGGTTCATGCGCAATGTGACGGTCGGCAGCCGGCCTTCCAGCATCCAGCATTCGTCGGGCTGCAAAATGTTGCCGAACAAGTTTCGCTTCGAGTGCAACTGCCGGATGAGCTCGGGATCTTTCGCCAGGACCGCGCCGGCAATCAGATCGCTCAGCCCCGAAATGTATTTGGTGGCCGAATATAGGCTCAAATCCGCGCCGTGCACCAGCGGATGCTGGAACGCCGGTCCGAGCATCGTGTTGTCCACCATCACCAGCGGCTTCGGTTTGAGCCATGCTGCCGCATTGGCAGCGCGTTGAATATCGGTCATCACGATCGTCGGGTTAGCCGGCGTTTCGATCAGCACGATCGCCAAGTCCTTGGCCGAGCGGATGCCCTCGTCCATTTCGTGCGTATTTCCGGCCTCCACCGGGATGCCCAAAATGCCCAGCGTGCTGAGGAAATCCTCAATCAGGTGCTGCGTGCCGCCGTAAATCGGAACCGTATAGAGGATCGTTTGCCCGGGTCGCGCGAACGTGAGCAGCGCGGTCATGATGGCGGCCATTCCGGAGTTGAACACCAGCGCCGCCTGGGCTCCCGTTTCGAGCGGCACCAGGCGTTCTTCCAGGATCTGGGCGTTGGGCTGATTGAAGCGCGAATAAATCAGGTCGGGCTGTTCGCCCGGCTCCGGCTGCACCCGCCCGGCGATCAGATCGAATGCGCGCTCGGCGGCCTCGGGGCTGGGAAATACGTAGGTAGAGCTGCGGAACACCGCGGGCCGCGCCGATCCCACCGAAAGCCGGGGATCGAAACCGCGGGTGAGAACTTGAGTGGGCGGGCGGAGGTCCTGCTTGTCGGCCATGAACTGCCTCCGCCTTCAGTGTAGCGGTTGGCGCTCCTGTTGCGCTCCCACGCCGCGCGGCGTTCGGCGAGCAAGTTGCTCACTCGTTCAACCGGAGGAGCTCCTGGGTCGCGAGCATCCCGCATCACCATTAGCCGCATTCTATTTTGGATAAATAAATTCCAGACCATCGGACGCCCCGGCGTAGAACCATGCGTGGATCGCCTGCGGAGCGTTTGGTTCGCGCTCTTGCAACTGGATCACCGCCTTGTCCGTGGGCTCCAAACGGTAGTCGGGGACCGCAAGAAATTGCGTGAGCAAATGAGTCCGATCCTCGTCAAAAACTTGAACGATGTCGCGATCCGCCTGGCTATTCGCAAGTTCGAAGAGATAGGCGCCGGGTTCCAGCACCATTCCCGGGATTTGAACTTCTCCCGATACGGTCACCACGGTCTCCTTGTTTGTCGAATCAGCCCTTGCTGTGGGACGGACATTGCGGCCAGTATGACAGCGCCAATGGCAATTCCAGACACACGAATCCTTTTCATGCGATGCACTCCTTCAAACGGGGCCTCGGTGCGATCACGAGACCATTCAGTCTTGTCGCTTGCCCTCGCACTTTAGTGGACGTACCGCTGGCGTTGTCCACGTGAAATGTTTGTAAAAGAAGCGCGGCACGCTGACAGCGCCTCCCTCTACCCGCCGATTCACATCACTGCACCGCGATGTTCAGCGTTTGCGTTCCCGCGGCTCCATCCAGCGTGAACACGACGGGAACTGCGGCGCCGGCCGCCACCTGAGGAACCTCGATATTGAATTGATACAAGCCCACGAAGTTTGGCGCCATGCCCGCATAGGAAACCGTGGCCTGCGCCCCGCCGATCGTAACGCTGAAGTTGGCGAGAGTGGTCAATCCCTGCGCGATTTCGCCCGCGGGAACGGCCGGCGTCACCGGCCCGAATCCGACGCCATACAGCGTGATCGTATCGCCGGGGTTCGCCGGATGCGACGCGACTCCGGAAAGCGCACCCGAGGGCAGCGCGTAGCTCCCGTCGCTGAACAACGCTACGACGTACTGCGTGCCGTTGATGTTGAAACTCGCCGGAGCATCCATTCCCGGCTCGACGTTGTTGACAACCAGTTGATAAGGCTGGCTGGTCAGGCTGGAGGATGTGATGGTCAGAAGTTGGATGCCCGTACCAACGTTGCTCGGAACCTGCACATCCACTTGCCCCGGACTGATGTAGTAAACGAAGGCCGGTTGTCCATTAATCTTCACCGAGGTCCCGTTCAAGGACGTAGGGGCGTTGTTGCCGTTGAAATTGGACGAACCCCATTGGCCGCTAGCGGCAGCCAGATCGCTCCCGTAGATTTCGATCCAGGAGCCGGGCGCGACTGAGGTAAACTTCCCGAAATCGCTCGCGCTGACGACGCCGCCGTTGGCGATCGTGGGGGTGTTGGAAGGCTGGTTTTGCGTCAGCATGCGCACTCGATTGTTGCCGAAGTCGCCAATATAAACGTTGCCGTTGGGAGCCACCGAAACGCTGCGCGGGACGTTGATGGCCGCATCGAGCGCCGGTCCGCCGTCGCCGCCATAGCCTTCCACGCCGTCCCCAGCCACGCTGGTAATGGTTCCATCCGTCCACACCACGCGAATCCGGTTGTTGTTGACGTCGGGGATGTAGAGGTTGCCCGATGAATCGAGTCCGATGCTCGCCGGATACTCGAATTCGGCGTCTTTCGCCGGCCCACCGTCGCCTGCGTAGCCGAAAACGCCCGTGCCGGCGATGGTGGAGATCGTGCCGTTGATCACTTCGCGGATGACGTTGTTGCCTTGGTCGGAGATATAAAGATCGTCCGCCGCGTTGACCTGAACGCCGACCGGCCCGTCGAGCGTAGCGCTGGTGGCGGGTCCCCCGTCGCCGGTGTAGTTCGCGGCGCCCGTTCCGGCCGCGGTGGAAATCACGCCCGACGAATTGACGAAGCGCACGACGTTGGCGCCTTCGTCAGCGACATAGTAGTTGCCATGAGAATCGAAGGCGACAGCTTCCGGATAAGTCAGGCTGGCATTGGTTGCCAGGCCCCCATCGCCGCTGTAACCTTGGTTGCCGTTGCCTACTACCGTGGTGATTGTGCCGTCGGGCGATACTTTGCGCACAACCGCGTTGCCCGAGTCCGGAATATAGACGTTCCCCGCCAGATCCACAGTCACTCGATAGGGGCCGTCTAATTCCGCGCTGGTGGCCGGTCCCCCATCGCCCGAGTAGCCCTCCACTCCCGTACCGGCGAGCGTCGTGATGGTTCCGCCCGGCGTCACCTTGCGAACCCGCTGGCCATAATATTCGGCGATGTACAGGTTGCCGTAAATGTCTTCAGTGACGCCGCGGGGGCCGTTGAGCTCGGCGTCCACCGCCGGTCCGCCGTCGCCTGAGTCGCCCGCCTTGCCGGTACCGGCCACGGTAGAAATGGTGAACGTGGGTACCTGGCTCCAGCCAGGAGCAGTTATGATCGCAAGTAAAGTGAAGAGTGCCGGCTTACGCCTCAGGAAATTCATTGTCGGAGGACCTCGCGAGAATGTGTCTCTGGGAGGTAGGCGGAATCGGGATCGGAATCCCCTCACCTCGGGTCAGCGGTACGCTGCAGCATCCTTTGTCCAAGGTGCCTGTCCGGCCCATCGCCAATCGCGGCGAACCGCAGGCGAGCCAACTAGGATGTGCGCGAAAACAGGGACAGAAGCCCCGAAAGCGAGCTGTTCTTCTTGGGCGGCTCGGCCGCGCCTTCCAGCCGCTCCACCAGGCCTGCCACGCTCTTGCCGAAAGCGGTAGCAGGCGCCAGCGGTTTGCCTTCCATCAGCGACTTTTGGATGGCTTCGTAATCGCTCGGCATGATGTGGAACACGTCGGTGTGCAGCGCGGTGCCGATGACGTCTTTGCTGAGACCGGTGTGCCGGTCATAGCGGTTGACGATGAGGCGCAGCTTGTAGCGCGGAATGTTGTTGGCATCCAGGTAGCTCAACGCACGCTGCACCGCTTGCAGAGCGGTGAGCTCGTTGGTGGTCACCAGCAGGATTTCGTCCGCCGTCTGCGCCTGGCTCAAATTCCATTCTCCGTAGACGCCGCCGGTATCCAGCACGATGAGATCGTAGATGCCGCGAGCATATTCGACAATGCCCGATGCATCCTTGAGCTCGCTCATGCCTTCGGTGATCACTTCGGGCGAGAGCAGCACGTCCACGCCGTGCCGCGCGGTGACCACGGCGCGCCACAAATCGGCATCGATATCCTGCGAGCGCGCCAGCGCGTCCAGAAAGCTGAAGTTGGACTTGATCTTCAGCAGAAAAGATAATGTTCCGGCCAGCGGATCCAGGTCCGCCAGAAGCACCCGCTTGTCGCCGCGCTTCAGCTTGTAGGCGAGATTGCAGGCGATGGTGCTAGCCCCGCAGCCGCCTTTGGCGGGCATGATGCAATACACTTTGCCTGAACTGCTGGGTTGCGCCGGTTGCAGCCGGGCGATCTTTTGCAGGGCCGCTTCCACTTGATCGGGCGTAAACGGCGGGATCAAGAAATCGCTCGCGCCCTGGCGTAGGGAGCGCAGCACCAATTCCGGATCGTTATTCGCCAAAACCACGATGATGGGCAGCTTGGCATTGATGCGCAGCAGATCCGGAATCAGCGCCAGAGCCGGCTCGCGCGGATCGGAAATCTCCAGGAAGCAAAGATTGGGAGATTCGGCGTTGACCACCTCGGCTAACTGATACCGGGGGGGATAAACGTTGAGATCGTGGCCCGAAAAAGTGGGCAGGCGCTCGCGCAGGAGTGGCGCCAAGTCCCGAATTATCTTTTGATTAGGGCAAATGAACAGCGCCTTCCAGTTACCGCTGAGTCTCGGGGCATCAGGCTGGGGCATCGGCGCACTACGGACTTTCCATCAGGAGGTCCTAACCCATTAAATCGGCTAGTGTCGATGATAACATGAGAGCCTTCGCTCACCCGATCAACTAAACATTCGATCGCGCTCGTCGATAAGGCTTAGTTTGATTCTCGGATCAAACTGAGGCCCGCGTGAGAAAGGCGTGTCGCCTGGCAAGAGATCGATGTCAAGAGAGCGAAAATGAGCCACGAACACACAACCCACGAATACACAACCCACGAACACGCAACAGAAGACCACTCCCCGAAAACTGTCGTCGTGTGCGACACTCAACCGATTACGGCGGAAGGATTGCGAACCTTGCTGGCCGCGGCCGGAGACCTGGAGTTCCGGGCAGCGTTGAATTCATTGGAAACAGCCACGCAACTGGTGGCGGCTCGGCCGCCCGATGTGGTGGTGGTGGACAAAGGTTTTGGCATGCGCATCGTGCTGGATTGGATTCACGATCTGAAACTGGCCGATGCGGCGCCCGCTGTCATGGTCTGGGGCGTATCGATGACCGAGGCCGAAGCCCTCCGGCTGCTGCAAGCCGGCGCCAAGGGCATTGTGCGTAAGACCGCGGATCTGGACAACATCCTCAGTTGCCTCCGCACGGTAGCTTCCGGGAAGAGTTGGATGGAGGACAGCGTGTTCCGCGATTCGGCCCGCCCGGAGCGCTACCCGCGTTCCGAACTCACCCCGCGTGAACACCAGGTTCTCGAAATGGTGGAACAGGGGTTCAAGAACAAGGAGATCGCACTCGAACTCGGTATCCGCCCCGGAACTGTCAAGATCCACTTGAAACATATCTTCGAAAAGACCGGGGTGCGTGGGCGTTACGGCCTTGCCATCAGCGGCCTCAAGGAGCGTGGCGTGGTTTCCATGGTGAGCTGAACGCTCGCTGCGCTCGCGTGCCCTTGGCCATTGGCCGGTGGCGCTCGCCGGCGCCGAGCACACCTAAACAAATGAGTCGATAAACGTTCCAACGACCCGCAATGGTAAGATAGACCCGCGGACTGCTAACTCCGCTCGGCGTATCCGAAAATGATCGGCGAGACTCTGCGGCATTATCGCATCGAGGCCAAGCTCGGTGCGGGCGGGATGGGCGTCGTTTATCGCGCCCTGGATACGCATCTGGACCGCTTCGTCGCCGTCAAGGTCCTGCCTTCCACCGCTGTCGTCAACGCCGACCGCCGCGCCCGCTTCTCCCAGGAAGCCAAGTCCGCCTCCGCGCTCAGCAACCGCCATATCATCACCATCTTCGATATCGACACCGGCCACATCGACGGCCAGCCCGTGGATTTCATCGCCATGGAGTACGTCAACGGCAAAACGCTCGACCGGCTGATTGGCCGCAAGGGCCTGAAACTGGCCGATGCCTTGCGTTACGCCATCCAGATCGCCGATGGCCTCGCTGTCGCGCATGAGGCCGGTATCGTGCATCGCGACCTCAAGCCCGCCAACGTCATCGTGAATGAGAGCGGCGAGGTGAAAATTCTGGATTTCGGCCTCGCCAAGCTGACTGAGATCGAAGAGCCCGATGTGTTCGCAGTCACCCAGAGCGTCCACGTGGATGCCGCCCTGCGCACCGAAGCCGGAACCATCATCGGGACGGTCGCCTACATGTCGCCGGAGCAGGCCGATGGGCACACCGTCGATGCGCGCTCGGATATCTTCGCTTTCGGCGCCGTGCTTTATGAAATGGTGACGGGCAAGCGCGCCTTCTCCGGCAATTCCAAGCTTTCTACGCTCGCTTCGGTGCTGCATTCCGAACCCGTGCCGCTGAGCCAGATCGGTTCGGGCATTCCCCAGGACGTCGACCGCATCATCGGCCGCTGCCTGCGCAAGGATCCGCAGCGCCGTTGGCAGAGCATGGCCGATATCAAAGTGGCGCTCGAAGATGTTCTCGACGACCTGGAGTCGGGCAAATTGCCGGCCGCCAATGGCGAGGCGGCGAGCCCGGCGCCGCACCGCAAGATCCGGCTTTTTCTCTGGCCGGCGATCATCGCCCTGGCTCTCTGCGCGGGCCTTTACGCCGGTTGGCGATTCCTGAAGCCCGTCCAGCCCAGCTTCGAACGACTGACGTACCGGCGCGGCGAGATCCCCGCGGCGAAATTTTCCCCCGACGGGCGCACGGTCGTCTTCAGCGCCCAATGGGCCAGCGAGCCGGCCAACATTTTCTCCATCCGCCCGGGAAGCCGCGAATACCGCGCGCTCGACCTGCCGCAGGCGCGCATCCTGGCCATTAGCTCTGCCGGCGAAATGGCCATTCTCCTGGCAACTGCGCCGGATTCTCCCACCGGAACGCTTGCCCGCGTGCCTCTATCGGGAGGAGCGCCTCGCGAGATCCTCGAAAACGTGGTGGACGCCGATTGGTCGCCCGATGGCTCTACCCTCGCCGTCTCGCGCGTCGTGGGTGCCAAGACCCGAATCGAATATCCCATCGGAAATGTACGCTACGAAAGCGACGCTCCTCCGCCTGGGTTGATCCAGATGCCGATCCAGATGCCAACCCGGATCTCGCCGCGGGGTGACTGGATCGCCTTCTTCGAGCGCGACAACGATACCGGTGACTATACCCTCGCGGTCCTTGGCAAGAACGGAGCGAAGCGCGTCTTGTCGCGCGGCTGGAGGACCCCGGAAGGCTTGGCGTGGTCGCCCAAAGGCGACGAAGTCTGGTTCGGAGGCGCCAAGGAGGGTGCCCAGCCGGCTTTATACGCCGTGTCGCTCGCGGGCAAAGAGCGCACCGTCGTGGAAACGCCCGCTTCCCTGCTGGTGGACGATATCGCTCGCGATAAACGGGCGCTGGTCACCGCGGTCGACAGCCGCCAAGGCATCTCCGCGCTCGCCCCCGGCGCCAAGCAGGAGGCCGATCTCTCCTGGTTCGATTCCAGCCGCGTCTATGATATCTCTCCGGACGGGGAGAACATACTTTTCGTCGAGCTTTCTTCCGGCGAGGCCCGCAATCCCGCCATCTACCTGCGCAAGACCGACGGTTCACCCGCCGTCCGGCTGGGGGACGGCAACCGCCCCGCGCTCTCGCCCGACGGCAAATTCGTCGCCTGTATTTTAAACGATGGCGCCAAAACCGAGCTCAGCCTTCTGCCCACCGGCCCCGGAGATTCGCGCGTCTTCAGCTCGCCCGGTATGCACTACGATCGCGTGACCTGGTTTCCCGACGGGCGGCGGCTGTTGTTCACCGGAAATGAGCCGGGCCGCCCGATGCACACCTTCGTGCAGGACACGCGCGGCGGCGCTCCCATGGCGCTCACGCCGGAAGGAACCACGGCAGTGCATGTGTCCCCGGACGGAAAATATCTGGCTGACGTAATCGCGGGCAAGCTCACCTTCGTGCCAGTGGACGGCGCGGCAGCGAAGCCGGCGCTCGATGTACAGGCAGGAGATAACGTGATCGCCTGGAGCGCCGACGGCCGCTTCATCTTCCTGCGGCGTGACCAAGGTCCCGCGGAGGCCACCCTCAGCCGCCTGGACCTGGCGAGCCGCCGCGAAGAGGCCTGGAAGGAGATCAAGCCGGCCGATCCGGTGGGCGTGCGGCTGGATTCAGTGGTCATTACGCCGGACGGCGCCGCCTACGCGTATTCCTACGAGCGCGATGTCTCCACGTTGTACCTGGCCAACGGCCTGAAGTGACGGACAGCCATTAACGGTGCGCGATCACCAGCAGCGTGGGAGCGCGCTTGACCACGCACTCCACGGCGCGCTTCAGGTTTTCCGGGTCGAGCGCGGCGAAGCTCTCATCCAGCACCACCAGTTCCGCTTGTTGCAGCAGCGCGCGCGCGATGTACAGCCGGCTGCGTTCTCCGTGGGAAAGCTGCCATCCCGTTTCGCCCACCATTTGCAGCATGCCCGCCGGCATGCGATCGAGCAGATCGCCCAGCCCGAGCTCGCGGCAGATGGACTGCGCTTCTTCGAGATCCGCGGGCGTCAGAACCCTGGGATGGCCCAAGAACAAATTGAACTGGAATGTTTCAGCCAGCACGTGGTTCTCGTGGAATTGCGGCGCCGCGGCCAGCCGCCTGCGCCATTCGGCGGCGCCGAGCGTCCCTCGATCGAAGCCGTCGATCAGGATGCGCCCCGAGTCCGGCTCGCGCACGCCCGCGAGCAGCGAAACTAGTGTCGATTTCCCGCCGCCCGAAGGACCTTCGAGCACCAGCCGGTCGCCCGGCGCTATTGCGAGACTCGCCCCGCGCAGCACGGGTTCGGCGCGATCGCTGTAGCGGAAGGACACGCTGCTCGCATCCACGACCAGCGGCGATGGTGGCATGTCGCGCTCTTCAAGTGACCCCGGCAACTCCTGCCTGGCCGCCGCGCGAAACAGCACCGCGGTTCGCTCCCACGCCACAGCCGCTCCCGCCAATTGCCACGCGCCCGCTGCCAATCGTCGCCAAGCCCGATACGCGAGCAGAATGCCGCCCACCGCAACCGCGATCCCCGCGGGCGTCGCGCTGCCGCGCACGACTGCCGGCGCTAAACCGAGCAGCCCCACAACCAACCATCCGCGCGGCACCCACGCGGCCAGCCGTGCGGTGGACGCATCCAGCGCGCGCGAACTTTTCAAATATTGTTCCAGCGCCTCGTCTTCGCCTTCGTGCCAGCGATCGGAAGGGAGCTGCGCCAGCCGCGTACGATAGCCAGCCATGCTTTCCACCAGATCGTGCGTCATGCGCAGGCGCACATCGGTCCATTTGCGATTGCGTTGGAAGTAGCTCCACGCCATCGCGGCGGCGATCGCCAGCCAAACAACCAGCAGCGCCGACTGCAACCCACCTCCCGCGCCCAGCGCCAGCACGACGATCGCCGCGACGATTTCGATCAGCGCCACCAGCGCCAGAAAGCCTCCGCTCAGCGCCAGCGCTTCCACCGCTTCCGATTCGAGGACGCGTCCCAGAAGCTGCCCCGCACCCTGGTGACGCAAGCTGTCGGGCTCCAATCTCAGCGCGCCCACGAACAGTCTCTCCTTCAGCAGCGCTCCCGCGCCGATTGCCACCCACCCCTGCAAGCGGGTGATGAGCACCCGTAGCGGCACCAGCGTCAGCAACAGCAGCGCCCAGGGAATCAGCCATGCGCGGTCCGTGCTGCCCGCGAGCGCATGCGTTCCAACTACATACCAGGCGACGATCCACAGGGCGTATTGAACGGCGTGCGCTCCCGCGAGCGCAGCCAACCGGCCGGGAACACGCGCTTGGCGCAATTGGACCCAGAAGCTCGCGCCCGGCGGCAGACGCAGCAGCCAGATGCCGCGGATGCGACGCATGCCGAGCCGCTCGCGCAGAATACCGGCTTCGGCGCGCGCTCGTCTCGCCGGAGGGATTTGCGCCTGCTCCAGCGTCTTTCGGATCTCCTGCAACACGGGCACTTCGAATTCCGCGCACAGCGCCGAGCGCACCGCGCCCGCATCCAACCGCTGCCTCCCCGAAGGCGTGAGCAACGAGCCGTCGCGAGCGATGGCTAGAAAACCGTTCGCCGGCGCAACATAGATGAGTGCGGGACCCATCCGCGCCAAATCGCGTGCGAACGTTGCATACGTGCTCTCCGCGGGCTGCGCTTCGAAGCCCATCGCGAGTGCGGCGGACTCGAGCCAACGCCCGAGGGAGTCAAGATCCGCGTTCGGCGGAGGCGTCGACACGAGTGTCGACGCAGCACGCATGAGTGTGTGCGCCACATCACCGAGGCGCGACGCAGGCCAGAGCCAGGATTCAGAGAAGTCGGCCATTTTCGAGACGCAGATGGCGCCACTCGGGTCCCTTCCAAAACTCTTCGCGCACGGCGCGCTCGGCTTCGAGCATGGCGTGGAAGCGCGACGCGGGATCGCGCTTGAGTTCGCGCGGATCGCCGTCTTCGACAAGGCGCCCGTCTTCGAGCACCAGTACACGGTCGAACGCCAGCGCCTCGGCGATGTCGTGCGAAATTGCAAGCAGCGTCGCCCCACGCCAGGTCTCGCGCGCCCGCGCCATCAATTTGTGGCGCTGCTCGAAATCCAGCCCGCGAAACGGCTCATCGAGAATCGCCAGGCGCACCCCCGGCCGCAGCAGCGCGCGGGCCAACCGAACGCGTTGTCCCTCGCCGCCCGAAACCAATCCGCCGCCTTCGCCGAGTGGTGTTTCAAGACCGTCCGGAAGGCTCTCGATGACTCGCTTCAACTCCGCGGCCTCGATTGCGCTTTCGATAAGCATGCTGGGGCTATCGGGTAAACCGTAGCGCAGATTTTGTGCCATCGGCCGATTCCAAAGCTGCACGGACGGGTCTACCCATGCGGTGTGCGCACGCAGTTCGTCCAGACGGGAATCGTCCAGTTCCACGCCATCCACTAATACGCGCCCCGCCGCCGCGTGATGCCACCCGAGCAGCAGACCCGCCAGGCTCGACTTGCCCGCGCCCGAGGCGCCTACGATCGCGACGTGCGATCCCGCCGGAATCGCAAGCTCGATCTCGCGCAGGATCAGATGCCCCGCCGCCACCACGCTGACACTCTGCAGTGCAATCTCCACGCCGGCGCCGCGATCGACGGATTTTGCCCCGGTGCCCGGCGCACGTTGCTCGAGCGCGCCGAGCGGCTCCAACAATCGCAGCGTAATGTTGCGATACGAAGGATACTGCCACGCGATGATCGCGACTTCCTGGCCGAGCGCCGGCAGATTCAACGCCCAGTACACCAGCAACAGCGTCGCCCCGGCATCGCCCGCGCGCGTCAAGTGAGACGCGAGTAACCAAATTGCCAAACCGAAACCTAAGACAAACTGCAACGCTTCGAGCGAAAGCACCGCGCGCTGCAAATTCCATCCCGCCCGCGCCCATTCGCTCAGCAGCGATTCGTGCTCGCGCCGCACCGCCGGCTGCCCACCATGCGTGTGAATGGCGATCAGTCCGAGCAGGGCGTCCAAATAGAAGTGCGTGAGCGCGCCGGCATGCGTGCGCAGGCGCAGATCGCGTTCGGCCAGCAGCGGCTGCGAAGCCAGTGGAATCGCCAGTGCCGCGACGGCCGCCGCGATCGCAAGCGGCGCGGAGGCCGGATCGATCCAAACAATCGCGCCCGCGGTAAACACGATCTCGAAACTGTAGCGCAGCAGCTGGCCTCCGAGTTCGGGCAGCCGGCGGATCAGATGAATGCTGTGGCCGCGCTCGGCCATGTCGGACTTGGGCCGGCTTTGAAAATAGCGGTCGCCCAGCCGCGGAATCTTTTCGAGAAACGCCAGCCGCAGGTGGATCTCGAGCCGGCGCCCAAAGCGGAGTAGGGAAGTGGTGACCGGAATCTCCAGCAACAGCAGCGCGGCTGAGAGCACCACGGTCACCGCGAACAGGCTGCGGCCGAAGCTGATCAATCCGCGAAACAGAATCGCTTCGAGAATGACAGCCGCGCTCGCTAGCGCCAGCGCGACCGCGATCGCCAGTGGCGTGAGCACGCCATCCGCGCGCAGCAATCGCAGTAATTCCGCTCCGGGCCGCGCCGAAGGCTGGTCCAGCGCCGCGGCCAGCTCAGGCTGCAGTTCTCCGCGCGCGCCCGAAAGCCCCAACGCCCTAACCAGTACCGCACCTTGCAGGATTAATCCGCCGCCATCTGCGCGAACCGACCAGTAATGTTCCGGAATCGTCTCGTCGTGCTTCAGGAATTCTTGAAGCACGCGCGCGCATTCCGGTCCGCGAGCCAGCGCGCTAGAATCCACTAGCGACGCTGCCATTCGCACGCCTGCATCCAAGGCCGCGAGCGATCGCCAGCCCGAGTCGCGTAGGGCACCGGCTGTCAAATCGCTTAAGCCCAAGCTGCGCAGTCGCTCGCGTAGAGGCGCGACAAAATCCTCGGAGCCCGCATATTCGCGCCAGTCTTCGGCAGGGACCTTCTGTGTATGCACGTAGAGATCGGACAGCAGGCGCGACGCCGTCATCCAGCGCCGCCCCACCGCCGGATCCATCAACTCCACAAAGCGGCCAAACCTGCGCCATACGATCACGAAATGCGTGACGCCGTTGGGCAGCACCACCACGGCAATCGCGGGCAGCGCGCGCGCCGCATCGATCAGCACGTGATCGCGCGGCAGCATGATCTGCTCGGCCTGCAAGCCGAGGTGATTGGCAAGTTCCTCGATGGTATCGATCGACGTGCCGTCCACGTTGGTCTGGCACGCTTCGCGCAAGCGCCCGTAATTCAACGGAATTCCGAAGCCTTCGAGCAGCGCTTTGAGCGCCGCCGGCCCGCAGTCCATGTTCGAGGTCTGGACAACCTCGGGAACCAAAAGCTTCGTCATCGCGGGTGATACCCGAGAGTGCGAAGCGCAAGAGTTGCGGGGGAGACGCGCGAAGTTTCGATCTCAATCGAAGCCGGGACTGGCGACTGGAGACCGGGGGCTAGGCCCAGCTCGGCGAACCCACGCCCGATCGACTGAACCCGGGCCGAAATCGTCTTGCCCTCAACGTGGAGCAATGCTGGTTCGCCCACCGCGATTCCGCCGGTAGAGGAAAAGTACGCCAGGATGTGTCCATTCTCAATCCGTACATCGGTGGTCGATGCATACTCCGGGACGCGCGCCCCCACCAGCCACCACACCCACGCGGCGATCACTAGAGCGGCCGCCAGCAGCCCTAGCTTCGACGCGCGAAAATCGTCCGCCTCTAGCGCTCGCAGCGTCTTCGAAAACGCGATCCCCTGATTCACTCCTAAAGAGTGTATCGTGGCGGCGTGTTCCAATAGAATCTGTTTTCTAAGGAGGCTCGCTTGGCAAGACCCTTGGCTGCCATCACTGGAGCGTCCAGCGGCATCGGCATGGTGTTCGCGCAAAAACTCGCGCCGGATCACGACCTGTTGCTGATCGCGCGCCGCAAGGAACGGCTGCAGGCGCTCGCAAATCAACTGAACTCGCAGCACGGATCGGCTGTGGACGCATTTCCGTGCGACCTGACGGACGACAATGCCTTGAGTGTTGCGGCTCAGCGCATCGCGGACGAACCAAAGCTCGCGCTCCTGGTAAACAATGCCGGCTTCGGCGTCGAGGGACGGTTCTGGGATTCGGAGCTCGACGCGCAGGAGCGCATGCACCGGCTGCATATCAACGCGACTATGCGATTGACTCACGCTGCTCTGCGCAACATGACGGCGAAGAATTCCGGCGCCGTCATCAACGTGGCCTCCGTCGCGGCCTTCGTTCATGCCAACCGGGGCTCCAGTTACGGCGCCACTAAAAGCTGGATGAC
>JASHQT010000452.1 GCA_030039005.1 Bryobacteraceae bacterium | reverse complement strand
ACCGTCCCCGCCGCTGCGCCCCCGGCCGCCAGCAAGTAACTGAAGCTTCCATCCTCATCTGCCGATCAGACGCTCGAAAGCCCTGCATGTCCTCGATCGCACCGGCGCCCCCGATCCCTGGCCCCGATCAGGCGGAGCGCAGCTTCCGCCTGATCCTGATTGCCTTCTCCCTCGCAGCCGGCCTCCTGATCTTGTCCCACGCGGCCCTCACGTTTTGGGCCCAAAACGGTTTCACCGGCGGCGAATGCGTCGTCGCTGCCCACTCCAGCATGCTCGCGGACGATGGCACTCTCTATTACGATTTCCATCATTCTCCCTACACCGTCGCTCCCTACACGCCTCTGTTCTACTTGCTCGATGCAGGTCTTCAGAAAATCGGCTTGCCCATATACACGGCCGGCCGCGTCTTGAGCTTCGCCGCCGCGCTCGGAACCGTCGCGCTGATCTGGTTTCTGACGTTGCTTTATACGAACGATCCCCGCGCCGCCGCTCTAGCTACCCTCCTGTGCGCATCGAGTTCGCTGCTATTCACTTGGGGAACCGTCGGGCAGGTGGACGTTCTTGCGCTCTTCTGGGCCCTTGCGGCCTTCTATCTTTACTCCCGCTTCAGCCTGCTCGCCGAAAACACTCTGCTGTGGGCCGGCCTCTGCTCCTTGCTCGCCTTCTTCACCAAGCAGACCATGCTGGCGTGTCCGGCCGCCATTTGCCTGCACCTGTTCTTCACCGGCCGCAAAGCCGCCGCGCTCAAGTTCGCCGCCGGCTTGCTCGCGCTCTCAGCCGCGATTGTCCTCCCGCTCGATCGCGCTCTCCACGGCCGCTTCCTCGCCGACACCGTATTCGGCAATATCAATCCGTTCGCGCTCTCCAAATTTGTGGCGCAAATCCGCTTCACCTTGTTCGTCGCCGGTCCGCTCATCTTGATCGTTGCGATCGGGGCGAAAAAAACCATCCGCAAGTTTGGCGTGGCGCCTTTCCTGTACCTGCTTCTGGCGACCCTCGTGTTCCTCGGATCGGCGGCCCGCATCGGATCGGACCTGAATTATCAGCTCGAATTCACCGTCCTATTGATCTTCTGCGCCGGTCTGGCCTTGCACGCGCTCGATTTTCTACCGCTCACGCTCGCCCGCGCACGAACCTGGGTGACGCTGCTCCAGCTCCCGCTCGGCCTGTTCTTGGTTGTGAATTACCGCATCACCGCGCCGGCGATTCTCGCCCGCTACGCCGGAGAGCAGCAAAATCGCGCCGAAATGGCCGCGATTCAAGGCTTTCTTACCTCGGGCGGCCCGGTCCTCTCAGCCGACTACAACGCTGTCGTTCGCCTGCGCGGGCGATTGGATTGCGAGATGGCGTTTTACAACCTGCTGGTCTCGGTGGGCGCCGTCGACCCCGAGCCGCTGCGGCGCGAAATCGCCGCCGGCAGATTCTCCACCATCGTTCTGCTGGAAGACGTGCGTACGCCGCATCCCCCCCTCGACATCGAAATTTCGAGCTTACCCGCCGCCCAACTCGCCGAGATCCGCAAGCGCTACGCCCTGGTAAAACGCATTCCTGCCCCGGTTCTCGACGGCATTTATGTTTATCAGCCGCGCGGCTCGGCGCCCATTAGTTTGGCGCCCAATTAGCTCGGACCCCAAGCCGTATCCCACACGTACGCGAAGAAATTGCGTGTCTTGCGGAATCCCATTCGCTCATACAGGCCCACGGCTTCGCTATTCGACCCCGTCACCGTCAGCGTCACCTTGCGGCATCCGTGCCGCACCAGCGACTCGAGCGACTTCCGGATCAGCTCGTATCCCACGCCCGTCCCTCGCGCCGATTTCGCCACGCACACCTGTGTCACGTGTCCCACATCGGCCTGCACCAGGCTCGCCAAACAAATGCCCGCCAGCCGCGCCGCGCCCGGTTCCAGCGCCACGAACGACGCCGGCTGGAAGAAGCTCCCGCATCCGGGAAACTGCACGATGTTCATCAGAAATCGCCGCGCGCCCGCGGCCGACCGGTACTGGTCGTTGATCTCGCTGTCGATGTGCCCTTCGTACGCGCTCGCAATCAGGCTCGCCGCTTCGTCCTGCTTCCGCTCGCTCCAGCTATCGAACCACAGCGCCCGCGATGGTTGCCGTTCCGCCAGGCGCCGCGCGGCTCCCGCATCGATCTCCATGAAGTTGCGTACGAACGCTCGCAGGTACTTCGGCTGTGGCAGCGCGATCTTCGGCCCCGTCCGCAGCATCATCAATTGCGATTCGATGCGCTTGATCAGCGGCGTGCCCATGAGCCCTTGCACCACCGCCGTTACCAGCCGCGCCTCGTTCTCCACGCTCAGGTAGTCTTTCATCACGTAGAGATCGCCGATCAGCCCTTTGCGCTCCTCGGCCACGAAATATGTGTACCCGGCCGGGTAGCCGTTGATCAGCAACGCGTATCCGTTCAGCGCCTGCATTTCGAGAAATCGCCGCACCAGGTTCGCGGATCCCCGGAAATCCCAATCCAAGGTGTCGCGCCAAGCCTTGGTCTCTTCTTCGAGCAGCGCGTCCAGATCGCCGCCGCGCAAATGGCGCAATTCGACCACGCGCGCCAGCGGTGAATCCGAAAGAGCCGCCATACGGCCAGCCTACAC
>JASHQT010000451.1 GCA_030039005.1 Bryobacteraceae bacterium | reverse complement strand
TGTCCCTGCCCGGCCCGGTGACAGCCCTTTGGCCCGAGGCGTCGGGCCAGGAAGCGATCCTAGTGGTCCACAACCTGCAAAGTGGAGAATATGAAGCTTCGCGCCTGGGCGTGGCTTGCACTCAGTAGCGCCCTTGCGGTTCCGCTCGCCGGAGCCACACGCCCGCATTACGGCGGCATGTTGACGATTGAAGAATCCCTCTTCGAGCAGATGTTCGGGGCTCCGCCCTCGATTCCGGTCCTCGAGACGCTGGTCCGCCTGGATGCGCGTGGCGGGGTCGAGCCCGTGTTGGCGGTGGCCTGGCAGCACGATCCGGACTATAAGCGCTGGCGCTTCTCGCTGCGGCCTAAGGTCGTGTTTCACGATGGCGAGCGGTTCACCGCGGCGTCGGCGGTTCCTTCGCTCCTTGCGGCGCTCAAGCCAAGATACACGGACGTTGCGATCGAGGCCGGAGGCCAGGCGCTCGCGATCAAGTCCAGCCAGCCGATGCCCGATTTGCTGGAATTGCTCTCCGAGGCGCCCGTGGAGCGAGTTGCGAACATCGGAACGGGACCCTTTCGCGAGACCGGGGCGGAATCCCACGGATTTACCTTTGCAGCCTTTGAAGACTATTGGGGCGGCCGGCCATATTTGGACCGCGTGATCCTTGCGGACAACGGTTCGGCCAGCCGTGCCGACATGTTCGACATTCCCGTCGGGCCGTCCCGCCGCATCGTGCCGGAGGGTTGGACCACGTGGTCGTCCGAGCCGAGAACGCTGGTTGCGCTCCAAGGACTGCGCGTGGATACGAATTTGCTAAAGGCGCTGGCGCTGGCCATCGACCGCGCACCGATCGCCAACGTGCTCGCACAGCACAAAGCCGAGCCGGCCTTCGGGCTGCTCCCCCAATGGCTCTCGGGCTACGAATTTCTGTTTCAGACCACGCCTGACCTCGCGCGCGCGAAACAGATTCTCGCTCAACTTCATCCGGCGCCGCCGAGCATCGAGGCCCCCGGCAACGATGCTTTCTTGCGATCCGTGGCTGAGCGTGTCGCGTTGAATGCACGCGACGCGGGAATCGTGATCCAGGTCAAGCCCGCGGGCGATCTGCGGTTGCTCGAATTTCCGCTGAATTCCACGGACCCCGCGCATGACCTCGAGCACATGGCCGCGCAGTTGAAGCTTGGCGACCGGCCTCAGCTCGACCGTGCCAAGCCGGAAGCGCTCTTTGAATTCGAGAAATCACTGATCGAGGGCGCACATCTGATCCCGCTCGTCCACCTGCGCAAGACGTACGCGATTTCCCCGAGGGTTCATTTTCAGCCCTCACGCGATCAATTCTCTCTGCATCTCGAAGATTGCTGGGTCGACCCGTGAGTTTTCGAACCAAAATCTTCGTCAGCATCGCCGCCACCGTGATTGTGGCGGTTTGGGTGGTGGCCGCCGTGGTCTCGGCGCTGGTCACGCAATCGTTCGAGCGGCGCGATGCCCAGCGCACGGCTTCCCTCGTCACGCAACTGCAGCGCGAGATGGACCGCCGCGGCGCCGACGTCGCCCGCCGCGTCCAGGCCGTGGCCGATTCGGATCCCATTCAGCGGCTGGCCGTGAATCTGGGCGCGGGCGTGGACACCTCCGAGGATTACGCCGAGGCACAGTCGCTCGCCCAGGAACAGTCGCTCGATTTCCTGGAACTGGTGGGCCCCGACGGCGCGATCATCAGCTCGGCGGAGTGGCCGGCGCGCTTCGGATACAAAGAAGGCTGGCTGGTCGAGGCCGCGGATTGGAACACACAGGCCGCTTTCTTGCGCAAGGAAGAGCTCGCCGACGGCGCCGCGCTCGGCCTGATGGTGGTACGCAGCGTGAAGGCGCGCGATGGTTTGCTGTATATCGCCGGCGGCCAGCGCCTGGATAAGGAGTTCCTGGATTCCCTGCCCGCTACCGACACCGAGCGCTTCGAGCTATATCGCACTTTTGAGCCGCCCCCTTCCACCAACCAAGGCCCCGGCAACAAACTCGTGGATGAGGTCCGCCGCCAGCCTCGCCAGTTGACACAGGTCACCGAGGCCGCGAGCGTCACCGCCATACCCTTGCGCGGCCGCGATCGGCAACTGCTCGCAATCCTGTTGATCGAAAACTCGCGCGCGGAACTGGCCAACTTGAAGCGCTACATTCAAGGCACTGCGACGCTGGTGGGCGGAGCCGGCGTTTTGCTCGCGCTCGCGCTCAGCTTCTGGACGGCGTCGCGCGTCACCCGCCCGCTGCGCAATCTCACTGCGAGCGTGCGAAAAGTCGCGACGGGCGAGTGGGACACGCGTGCCATCGTTTCATCATCGGACGAAGTGGGCCAGTTGGCGCGCGACTTCAATGCCATGACCGAGCAACTGGTGGAGCAGCGCGATCGCATGATCCAGGCCGAGCGCGTGGCCGCGTGGCGCGAGCTGGCCCGGCGTCTGGCGCACGAGCTGAAAAATCCGCTGTTTCCGCTCCAGATCACCATCGAGAATCTGCAGCGCGCGCGGAGCGCCTCACCCGAACAGTTCGACGAAGTGTTTCGCGAGAGCACTTCCACGCTGCTCGCCGAACTGGGCCATCTGAAAACCATCATCGGGCGCTTCAGCGATTTCGCGAAAATGCCCGCGCCGCAGCTCGAGCCTGTGGACCTCAATCAAATCGCGCGCGAAGTGGTGCAGCTTTTTGAGGCGCAGCTTGAGGCGCCTGGTCGGGCGCCGGTCACAACCGACCTGCAGCTCGATTCGGCATTGTCTCAAATTCCGGCCGATCCCGAGCAATTGCGCCGCGCCCTCAGCAATCTGGTGCTGAACGCGCTGGACGCCATGCCCCAAGGCGGGACGCTCGCCGTGCGCACCTCGGGCTACGATGGAAAAGTCGCGGTGGAGGTATCCGACACCGGCGAGGGCCTCACGCCAGAAGAGTGCGACCGGCTGTTCACGCCTTACTACACCACTAAACAGCACGGCACCGGGCTGGGCCTCGCGATCGTACAGTCCGTGGTGAGCGATCATAAAGG
>JASHQT010000450.1 GCA_030039005.1 Bryobacteraceae bacterium | reverse complement strand
GCCTGGATCTTTTGCTTCTGGATCGGACAGCTTTTCCAAATGCTTTCCGGCGATCTGTTCACGTACTGGCGCGTGCTTCCGTTGTACTTCTGGGCGTTGGCGATGGCGGTGCGATGAACGGCCACGTGCTGGTGCTCGATCAATACGCTCAACTCGGGGGCGCCCAACGCTGCCTGCTGAGCCTTCTTCCGGCCTTCATCGAGGCCGGGTTGACCACGCACCTGGCGATCCCCGGCGACGGTCCGCTCGCCGCGGGCGCTCGCCTGCATGGTGCAACGGTGCACGCGATTCCCTGTGGACCGTACCAATCGCTTCAGAAAGGCTGGACGGACGCGGCGCGATTTGCCTGTGACCTTCCGCGCCAGACCTTGGAGATTCAAGCGCTGGTGCGACGGCATGGCGTCGGCCTGATCTACGTGAATGGTCCGCGGCTGCTGCCCGCGGCCGCGCTGGCCGCATTCGGACGTCCCGTGATCTTTCATGCGCACAGTATCGTCGAACAGGTTTCGGCTGCACGCCTGGTGCGACGGGCCTTGCGCAGCGCCAACGCTCATGTGATCGCGGCCTGCCGGTTTGTACTCGATCGGCTGGCGCCGCATCACGGCGCTCATACGCGGGTGATCTACAACGGCATCGCGCCGCAGACATGCACGCGGCACAAACGCGGACACGGCGATCCGTGGCGCATCGGCGTGATCGGGCGAATCGCTCCGGAAAAAGGGCAGTTGGAGTTCGTCCGCGCAGCGCGGTTGCTTCTGCGGCATCAACGCTGCGAATTCGTGGTGTGCGGAGCAGCGCTGTTTTCGAGCGACGGCTACGGGCGACGTGTTCGCGAAGAGGCCGGCGGACTGCCAATTTCGTTCTTAGGATGGCGCTCCTGTGTGAGTGAGGTATTGTCATCGCTCGACCTGGTGGTCGTCCCCTCACGGATGGACGATGCGACGCCACTGGTAATCCTGGAAGCCTTTTCCGCTGGAGTCCCCGTGGTAGCCTTTCGCTGCGGCGGAATCCCTGAAATTATTGACGACGGCGTCACGGGCGTGCTCTGTTCCCCGCAGGCATCTGAACTGGCGCGCATTCTGTTGCAAATGACGCACGGCGGCGCTATGCGGCTGGATGCGCTGGCTGAACGCGCGAAGCGCGCGCTTACCGAGCGATTTTCCTTGGAGCGCTATCGATCGGAGATCCTCCAGGTGGTGCGGCGTGCGATGTGAATTGGCGATCGCAGCCACACTTGCCGTTACGCCGCTGGTAATTGTCCCGCACTATTTCTTTTTCTACGACATCACGCCGAAGATCGCCGTAGCGCTCATCGGGATCTCGACGGTATTGCTGCTGGGAATTCGCGACGGAATCCGCGACAAGCTCGGGCGCATGTGGACGAGTCCCCTGGGGCGCGCGTTCTGTCTCGTTGCGGGAGCGCAAGCCATCTGGCTGCTTGTCTCCACCGTTTTCTCCACGCATCCAGCGCTCGCCTGGAACGGCGGGAATTGGCGGCGTTTGGGATTCGTTTCGCAATTCGCGGTGATCGCATTTGTTGGCGCGGTTGCGGCGGGTGGTGCGTTACAGATGATCCTGCGCGCGACCACAGTCGCGGGCATCGCTGCATCGGCCTACGGGATCCTGGAATATTTCGGTGTCGATCCACTGGTTTCACCGGCTGGTTATCACATCGGCGAAGGCATTACCGCGATTGTTCGCCCGCCTTCGACCCTGGGCCATGCCGACTATTTCGCCGGGTACTTACTATACGTCGTTTACTTTAGTGCGGCGCTGATCGCGACAGAATCGCAGCATCGGTGGAAAGCGATCGGAGGAGTAGCGGCGATCCTGGCATCGGCTGCCATCGTGCTCAGTGGAACGCGCGGGGCGATGCTCGCGTTGGCAGCCGGGGCGATTTTGCTCTGGATTTGGAAACGTCCACGTCTGAGAACTCGGCACGCGATTGTCATCGCAACACTCTGCATGTTTGGCGCCGCATTCTACCTGTCTCGCGCAGGCGTGCAGCTTCGTGCGCGATGGCATTGGGCGCGGGAGGACTGGCGCGGTGGCGCGAGGCTTTTGCTGTGGCGCGATTCCCTCCGCATGGCAAGCCAACGGCCCCTGATTGGGTTTGGTCCGGAAACGTTCGGGCTGGAATTCCCGCGATACCAGTCCGTGGCGCTCTCGCGTGCGTACCCCGGCTTCTATCACGAATCACCGCACAACATCTTCCTGGATGCTTTGGTTTCGCAAGGCATCCCAGGCTTGGCGTTTCTGGCCGGATTCGTTGGGCTCGGGTGTCTGGCAGCTCGAAAGCAGCGTGCGTCGCCGTATCTCTTGGCCGCGCTGGGGGCCGGGCTTATCGGCGGCATCTTTGTGTGCTTCACACTGACCGGCTCGCTCTACTTCTACGCGACCATCGCGCTGCTCGTGAGCCTCGGAATTCCGGAGCCATCCCGCGAGGCGCCGCGATTACCTGCCGTCGCGCAACTGGCCGCTGTCGCAGCGATGGCCCTGTTTCTTTCATTCGCGGTTCAGGTCAGCCTATCCGACGTGTTCCTCGCGCGAGCGAAGCTCGATCTGGATGCCGGACGCATCGCCGGCGCGGTCAGCGTCTACAAGCGATCTCAATACTGGCACACTGCCGGTTCCAGTGACGATCTGTATTTTTCCCGAGCGCTTGCCGCCGCGTCTCGCAGCGCATCGCCCCAGGCGTTCGCCATTGCGCAGCGCGCCGTGGAAACGTCCGAAGAGCGGCAGAACGCGTGGTATAACCTGGCGGGCTTTTACGCCACGCGCAACGATCTCCCAGGTGTCGTAACCTCGTTGCGCCGATCCGCGGAAGCATCGCCAAACTGGTTCAAACCTCATTGGGCTCTGTCTCAAGTGCTGCTGATCTCCGGACAGCGGCCGGAAGCGATGGCCGAAGCGGCGCGAGCCGCCGATTTGGATGGCGCCAAGGATGCGGAAATCGCAAAGTTTTTACAATCCTTTCACGACTCCCCAGCGGCGTCCAAGCCAAAATAGAGGCACGTATGGGACGTTGCACGCTATTAGTTTTGGCGGTTGCATCGGGGGTCTGCTTCGCCCAGACCCCCACGATTGCCGATGGAGGAGTAGTGAATGGCGCCAGTTTCGCCAAAGGCCCGGTCTCGCCGGGCAGCCTGGTTTCCATTTTCGGCACCGGC
>JASHQT010000049.1 GCA_030039005.1 Bryobacteraceae bacterium | reverse complement strand
GGCGATTCGCGCGGCGACTCCGCAATGGGTGGTGATTTCGAGCGATCTCGGGCAGCCCAATAATCCCTTGCATCCCGATGGGCTTCTGGAGCTGTACCGGACGCTGAAGGCCCAGGGATTTTCAGACGCCGAGGTCGCGCAGATGTCGAGGACGAATCCGGCGAAGCTGCTGGGGCTTGCGCCCGTAGAATAACTCTCGGTTGTTCTGGAGCTTAGCATGGTAAGACCGGCGCCACGCTGGCTAACTCCTGGATGATGCATGGAATACCAGTTTTGAGCTCACCGAATTTATCAAAACTATTTCGTGCGGGCGAAGTACCGATCGCCTTCAACCCAGTGCTGGATCATCGCGGTGACCGCGCCTTTTGAATCCTTGACGAACTCCACGCCGGTACCTTCCATGGTGAAGCTCGTTTCCGAGTGCGCGATAAGCGGGATGTTTCCAGCTCCGCTGGTATTGATTGTAAAGCGGCCTGCTTGCAATGAGACAACTATCTCGGCGGGAGATGCAGGTGTTCCGTACTGTCCGGCGTATTGAGCCAGGACCTCAGCCGGAACGTGGAACTCCTCTCCGCTCTTGCCGACCAAATGTCGCGCATCGCGCTCGTTCTCACAGACATATTCGATCAGTTCCCCATCCGGCATCAAATCGAGCTCGACAGGAAGCGTCCATGACCGGGTGTATGCCTTAGGATCGTCGAGCGTTACGAGGAGATCGATATGGCCGGCATCGCGGCGATGGAAGCGCTCCGTTACGCGCAAAGCTTCGGTGTGGGGATGCCCTCCTAGATCGAGCGTCGTCCGGTCATTGAAGCCAGCCGTGGTGACTACCAAGGTATCTCCGTCCCAGTGTCCGATCGAGTAGCCCATCCAGGTGGGGTTCGGATCTTCCGGCAGCTCACGGCCATCGGTAAAAATCTGGCGATAAATGGTCTCATATTCGTAGAGCACCACCATCAAATTCGCTGTTTCCACGATCTTCATGGGAAAGCCAAGTCCCGAAATGCCGGCTTTCGGACCGGGCGGGAGACAGGCGATCCCGTCGGAGTCCTTGCGATATTCGTCGGCGCGCTGTTTGTACAGGGCGGCGGCCCAAGGCCGGATCTCCTCTGGCTTGAGGTCCGAGGTGACGTAGGTCAGATAGCTAGACTGCTTTACCCGCCAGACTCCGGACATGTCCGGCTTGCCATTCGCCAATCGCGGGGCAGGCGCCGAGAGGTCGAGCTTACCGTCGGGAGTTCGGGGCATTCCTGGAGTTGGGTGGTTCGGCCACTGTGCTGCGAGGGAAAAGCTCATCACGCACAGGATTCCTACGAGTTTATGCATCTGCCCTCCCTGTCGCATCGTCCATGAAATTCCGGCGCCTGACCGCTGCAAAAGATTCACCCTAAGAACAAATGAAATTGCACTTCGGCTTTAGGACTAATTCGTTATCGACATCAACCCCGCGATGTCCGCACTGCGGTCGACAATGAACCCCAGGTTCGGCGCCATCATCTCTTCCCAGCTCTGGAACCCTTGGTACACCCACCGGTCCGGTGCGGGATTGTTTTGGTTGTTTGCCGAGTTGTCGTAGCGAAATTCGAAGTGCAGGCGGGAGCCCTTCGGTAATCTGAGGGCCGTTTCGTAAGAGAGCTGCCAGTTGAAATCGTAGTGTGGGACATTCAGCACGATTTCTTCCCGCCCACCCGGATACGTTATTTTGTACTGCGCGCTCTTGCCGCGCACGTGCGCGTGCGGCCGCAAACTGACAATCTCAACATCCTTCAGAAACACAATGTCCATGGGCGGCGCCAGGTAGTTAGGATCATTCGGTGGAATCGCGAAATCCGGGTTGTATGCAGTGGCAAACTGAGCCCGGGCGCTGGCCACGCTTGGTGCGATGACCGGTGTGTCCTCCCCCGCGCCCTGAACGATGAACTGTTTTGGTGGCGGCGTCTTCGCCACGGTGAATCCAACCCGGGTCCGGTCCACGGTTGCCTTGCCATTCGTGGTGTAATGCAGGCTCATAATGATGTCTGAGCCGGCAGGAACCATCTTGCCGGCGTTCCAACGGCGGTAATCGTCGTAGTTATTGCCGGGGATGTAGCAAAAATCATTTCTCTGCCGCAGCGCGGGAGGCCCTGGTTTGAGTTTCACTTCGCTGCTGCCCACGTCACGCATCGCGGTCACCATGTTCGGCAGATCCGCAAAACCGCTGTTTCCGGGCGTCGGATTGCCCGTCGCATCACGCGGCACCTGCACCCACTCGTACCGGTTGTACACCGTGCCGGGTTTATGTTTTTCGAAGCTGAGGCATATGTGATGTACCACAGCGGGGTCGCCTGGCAGGATCTCGATCGAAGTGAGCCACGTATCGACTTTGAAAGGAGCCGGGAACGCAATTAGCTCCCACTCCAGAATCCCTTTCGCTGGTACGTCGTGTGGCGGCAAGTCCATCACGACTTCCGGCTGGATGCTCCATCCATCGTTCGGCCAGGCCATAGAAGCCGGCGCCGCGTTCGGATCCCCTTCGATCGCACCGCTATCAACCCACTTCACAATTGTTTCAATATCGCGCTGCGAGAGCGAACGATCATTGGTGAAATGGCCATACTGGGGGTCGGCAAACCAAGGCGGCATCTTCCTCAGAACCACAACGGCCTTGATGGCCTTGGCCCAGGGACGCGTCTCCTTGTAACTGATCAGGGACATCGGAGCAACCTGTCCCGGCCGGTGACAGCTTTGACAGTTCTTCTGCAGGATCGGAAGTACGTCTTTGGTGAAAGTAACAGGGGTTTGCGCCGTCGTAGCGGCAGCCGCCACCGCGACAGTCAGGCTCGCAAGGACCAAACGCCACATACGACGGACCTCCTTAAGCCGTGTCAATTATATCAATGGGCGGAGCCATCCCCTCGATGCTTGGGCCCGCCCGGCAGCAATGGCACGATTTGGCACTCCCTGGCAGACTCTGAGCGAAAATTGACCCGCAAGCAAGAAGAGCGATTGTCGCGCTACTTTCCACGCGGAGCGTCGAAGAAGCGCCCGCACCTGCAATACGCCGCCACGTACCCTCTACCGCTGGCTCGGCGAAGCCGACTTTGACAGGGTCTACCGTTCGGCCAGGCGCAAGGCATTCAGCCAAGCCAGCGCCCGGCTCCAGCACGGATCTAGCGCTGCCGCCTCCACCCTGCTCAAAGTCATGGTTAACGCGAGCACGCCAGCGTCACCGAAGGTTCGCACCGTTGAGTGCGTCCTGGCTCATGCTGCCGAGGCGATTGAGATCGAAGAAATCGAAGCGCGCGTGACGGCTTTGGAACAAGCCGCGACTGGAGCCCCACGGCGATGAAGGCCATCGACAGCCGGCTCAGCAGGTTGGAGAATCGGCTCGGGCTTGCGCGCAGCGGGCCGAGATACCTTCTGATCGTGATGCGGGCAGGGCAGGAACTTGGACCCGCGGAGAAAGCATAGCTGATAGCCTCGATAAAACCGGGTTACTCCGCAACAGTGGCTTCGGACTCGTCGATCTGCTGCATACCTCGAACCGAAGTGCAGTAAAGCGCGGCGAGGCTGTACCAGAAATCGCCATCGAGCTTGTATGAACGGCAGCGTTGCATGAGGGCGATCATCCACAGACTTCGCCGGCTGGAAAACGCAGCCATGCCCGTTGAGCACGAGCAACTCTCAGCTGCGACAATTCTGCAAAACCGGATGCGCCGCCTAGGCCACACGAGCTTTTTCACAAGCACTCCGGCTTACGCCGCCCCACGTTACTGAGCACAGCGCAGTAGAATATCCAATGAACGAGAGGCCCCGATGACTTATCGCGGTTTGTTTTCTCTTTTGTTGCCAGCCGCGCTGGCACTGGTTTCCGTTACTGCTGTTTTCGCCCAGGCATCGTCGACGAGCACATCTGCCGCCAAGAAATGGACCGCGCCGCGTACGCCCGATGGGCAGCCGGATCTCGGTGGCGTCTGGGATGCGGCCAGCATGACTCCGCTGGAGCGTCCGGTGGAGCTCGGCAACAAAGAATTCTATACGCCCGACGAGATCGCGGCGTATGAAAAGAAGCGCGCGCATGACCTCGATCGCGACCGCCGCGATGGTTCGGCCGAGGCCGATCTCGGCCGCGCCTACAACGACGGTTGGTTTGATCGCGGCGCGCACTTGGCCAGCGACCGGCGCACGTCCCGGCTGATCGATCCTCCAAATGGCCGGTTCCCCGCTATGACGCCCGCCGCCGCAAAGAAATACCTGGAAATGCACGCTTGGCTTGTCCAGCATGCCAATGATGGTCCCGAGACACGCATGTTGCCAGATCGCTGCTTGGTATTCTCACAATCGGGTCCGCCGTTCCTTCCGGGAAATTACAACAACTTCTATCAAATCGTGCAGGCTCCAGGCGTCGTCGCGATTCTGTCGGAAATGGGGCATCAATCGCGCATGATTCCGCTGACCAATGGAACAGCGACCCGGCCGCACCTGCCAGACAACATCAGGCAATGGCAAGGCGATTCAGTGGGCCGCTGGGAAGGTGAAACGCTTGTGATTGAAACCACTAACTTCCGTGCTAGTGACCAGAGCCGCTTTGGCGTCCAATATGACGGAATGAGTGATGAAAACTTGCGTGTCACCGAACGCTTGACGCGCATGGGTCCGAGCACAATTACCTATCGCGCCACCGTCGTGGACCCCACTGTCTACACGCAGCCCTGGACGATCGAGTTCCCGATGGAGAAGAGTGATAATCGAGTGTTCGAATACGCGTGCCACGAGGGCAACTATGGTCTAGTTGGAATTTTGTCCGGTGCGCGCGCCAAGGAGAAGGCCGCACAGAAGAAATAGTCACCGCGGACTTCGCCATGGGTCGCTGAGACCTCAACGGGGACCGCTCCACGCCCGGGCCCCGCGGTGGTTCCGCCCGTTGGTTCCGTTGTTTGGCGCTACCGACATGCGCACGCACATCTTAGCGCAAGGCATCGAAAACAGCTTCCTTCGAAATCTACGGTTGTCGGACCTCAGATTTCGTGGCAGTCAGTAGCGTCGTGGCGGCGAACGGATTTCCCCACCAGAATCTCCACCCAAGCCGACGGCGTTCCACGTTCGAAGCTCCGAGTGTCCGCAAGGCGTCCGCATAAGTCGCGGTGGCACGGATGTCAGCGATTACGATCCTGCCGCCTGGTCTCAAGACCCGGAAACCTTCGCCGACGGCCTGCCTACGATCTGAATTCGATGGGATGTTATGTATCGCGAGGCTCGAAACCACCAGATCGAAAGTCGCATCCGGATACGGCAGCGCCCGCATGTCAGCCGTTTCCACGTGTACTCGATCGCTCACGCCTTCCAGTGAGGCGTTGCGCAGCGTGACTTCTTGCGCGTTGCCGGATTGATCTTTCGTACTCCAGATATCGATGCCTGTCGCGCGGCCGGTCGTCAATCGGCGAGCGACGGCGGTCAGCACCGCGCCCCGGCCACAACCCATATCGAGCACCATCTCATCGCCGCGCAAGTGAAGCCGGTTCAGAATACGCTCCCATTCGACGAATTTGCCGCGCCTAGTGGTGTTGAAGAAATTGGCCGTGCTCAGCAAGAACCAAACAAAACAAAGCGTGACCGGCAAAGCTTGACTCGCCTGCCGTGACCAAGTAATCGCCGCATCGATTCCACAGACAAGCGCCAGCACTCCGAAGATCACCAGAGCGTAAGGCGCATCGTAGCCATATTCGCCGCGTCTCATTCGTGTCGAGTGGAAGTATAACGCATGGGCCGGTGGCCTGATTGGCGGGCCACCTACTCCGGGCGCGCCTTTCCGCTACTAACTGTCCGGCCCAGCAGCCTGGTAAGGCTTGGCCGTGCCCGCCGTTTGCCGCGTCCTGACGCCAGGCGCTCAAGGTCTGGATGGCCTGTTCGATGTTCTCCCGCTGCGCCCGCAGTTCGCCGAGCATTATGGTGATGTCCATTCCAAGGTCAAAGCCTTTGAGCGGGAGTTAGCTCGCTCCTCCCATACCGGACGTGCCGTTAGCGTGTTGCCGCCTGGGGATATACCGTACAGCCAGGCTGACGGTAGTCATCGAGCGCCGCCAGCCTCATTCGCCGATCCAGCTTAAGGTTGCACAACCGGCAGGCTCGCAGGGTTGGAATTGTAGTTAAGGCAGGTCGGATGTCCGAAACCACCCTTGCTGATCCCTCTGCCGCCATCCGGATTTGCAGTGATGTCGTAGATGATGTTCCCTGGATGCGCGGCGTCACCCGAAACACCGCCCACGCTGATCCAGGCCCAGATTGTGCCGTACACGCCACGCGATCTCGTGGTCCGTGCACGAGGTATCGCCGCTCACACCCACTCCACCGACAAGTACCTTACCCGGCCCATACAGCGCCAAGCCGCCATCGAACACGTTTAGCCGTGTTCGCTTTCTGTGCTGAAATGACTCGGCTTCCGGGCCATTGCGCGCCGCGAATTACGCCCGAAAACGCCACTGCGCGGACGATGCCGTCGCGGTCCACAATCGTCGCCCACATCTGGTTGTTGAGACCACTGTTTTCGGCATGGCGCAAAATAACTGTGCCAACGACGGCGCCAGACAACGTCTCGCAAGGCCCTTGATCAGGCAGTGCATTTCTGCTCGCAATCTCCCGCGACGGAACTTCTTCCCCATACCGGAATCCGAAACACCTTTCCTTGAATCGTGGCCCATTCCCAATCTCCCGCGACCGGATAACGTGGGATAGAATCGACTAACGATGCCGCTGTCGGTTATCGGCAGACTAAGCTGGAGGAACGATGATGAATGGGCGTAATCCATTGCGTCGGGTTGGTGTTTTGGTTGGTGCGGCGTCGTGTTTGACTGTATTTGGTGTACAGGCGCAGGATCAGAGCTTTTTTACGAGCAGCCCGGCGGTGAGCTTGACGGCAGAGCAGGCGAGCCGCGGCAAGGTGGTCTACGACAGCAATTGCGGCAGCTGTCATGGCACGAATCTCGATAATGGCGAGTTCGGCCCGCCGCTTCGCGGCTCCGCTTTCAAGATGCACTGGGCGAGCCAGTCCGCGAACGCGCTGTTTACTTATATCGCGACCAAGATGCCGCCGGCGGCGCCGGCCGGGCTCAGTGACCGCGCCTATAGCGACGTGGAGGCTTATATCCTTCGCGCCAACGGTGTTGTTCCAGGCGACAAGGAGTTGGCTCCAGCGCGGACGCAGGCCGATATTACCGCCCGCACTTCCAATAAGGACGCGACGTACCAATCTGTGATGGCGGCCCGCAAGAAACTGCTCGATGGCCTGACGCCGGTTACCGAAGGGATGCTGGAGCATCCCCCCGGCGGCGACTGGTTGGTGTGGCGGGGCAGCTATCAAAATCTCGCCTTCAGCCCTCTCAAGAAGATTGGTAAGGCCAACGTCCATGATCTCGGGATCGCCTGGACCCTGGCCCTGCCGGTCAGCGGCAACGAGATGACACCACTGGTGCATGACGGAATCGTGTTTGTGGAAAGCGGGGCCAGCATCCAGGCGCTCGACGGCGCCACAGGCGAAGTGCTCTGGCAATATACTCGGTCACTGCCCGAAAGGCTGCACAACGGCCAGCAGTCGCGGATGAAGAACCTCGCCATCTATGGCGACTTGCTGTATGCCCCCACGCCGGACGGACATGTGATCGCGTTAGAGACCAAGACCGGCAAGTTGATCTGGGATCAAGCGGTGATGCATATGGATGAGGCAGGCAGAGCTCCTTTTAGCTTGACCGGAGGCCCAGTCGTCGCCAAAGGCAAGGTGATGATCGGCACGAGCCTGGGCATCAACACCGGGGGCGGCAACTACATTGTCGGGCTGGACGCGGCGACTGGAAAAGAAGCGTGGCGTTTCAATACTATCGCCAAGCCCGGCGAGCCAGGCGGCGATAGCTGGAACGGCGCGCCCTTTGAACAGCGCTTTGGCGGTGGCGTCTGGACCTCGGGTAGTTACGATCCCGTGCGAAACCTGGTCTATTTCGGCACCGGTAACACCTATGACGTCGGCACCTTGATGCTGCCTCAGCCGCGCATTGGCGAGTCCAGGGACGCGCTCTATACCGATTCCACTCTAGCGCTCGACCCCGAGACGGGAAAGCTGGTCTGGCATTCCCAGCACATGAAGCGCGATGTATGGGATCTGGACTGGGTATTCGAGCAGTCGCTGCTCACCATGCCGGTGAACGGCAAGCCGACCGAGCTGGTGGTTACGGGAGGCAAGACAGCGATTTTCGACGCTATGGAGCGCGCCACCGGTAAGCACGTGTTTTCGCGCGACCTAGGCCTGCAAAACATTGTGACCGCTATCGATCCAGGGACAGGAGAGCAAACCACCAATCCGGCGCTGGAACCCGAACCAGGCAAGACCAAGCTGTTGTGTCCCGACGCGAACGGCGCGCGAAACTGGCTGACCACGGCTTTCGACCCCGCGAGCTATATCCTTTATGTTCCGCTGATAGAAACGTGTGCCGATTATAGCTGGACGCCGCGAAGCGCGGCGCAAATTGCGGCGGGCGGCGATGATATTCATTTTGCCCAGCGGCCGCGCCCGGATGGCGATGGTAAATTCGGCCGCCTCGAAGCGATCAATCTGGCGACCGGCAAGGTGTTATGGATTCACCGGCAGCGCGCGCCCTTGGTCAGTTCCTTGCTGGCGACCGCAGGCGGGCTTGTCTTCGTAGGGGCACAAGACCGCTTCTTCAGTGCCTATGACGCCGCAACCGGTAAGCTCCTTTGGCAGACTCCGCTCAATGCGGCCCCCAATTCGTCGCCTGTGACCTATAGTGTTCAGGGCGAGCAGTATGTCGCGGTGGTAGCAGGTAGCGGTTTCCTAAGCTCCGCGCATTCCAGTTTGACCCCTGAGATCGACAACCCCGCGGGGGGCACGACGCTGTGGGTGTTCAAGTTGCCGTCGCGCTGATCCGAGTTCCAGGGCACTCGGGCCGAGACTTGCACGCAGAGCAGAAGCGTTCTGGAGAAAGTGATCCGGCTGTTCAACCTCATGTGTTTCAGATGGGATTCGTACGGAGCCACAAGCCAGCGTAGCCCTGCAACGCTGCTAGTGGTCGCCATTTCTGATGAAAGGAAGGTCCGGCCGTAGACGCCACCCCAGCACCGCTCCTACCAGGAGTAACAACATTGAGCACAGAAACGGGAAAGCCCAACTGCCCGTTCGGTCGACCAGATAACCAAAACTGGAGGGCGACACCAAGCCTGCTAGGGCGAACCCGAAGTTCATCATCCCGCCGGCGGAGCCTGCGTAGCGCGGAGCGATGTCCATGGGCACGGCCCAGATCGGCGCGACGATGAGCTCGGCGAAAAAAAACGCCAGTGACAGCCCAACCGCTGCCATCGCCAGATTGTGCATCAGGATCACGGGAACAAGCCACACCAGCGCGCCAACAAATCCAGTAACGATTACCGATCGACGAGCTAGCAGTACACTTCCAGTCTTCCGCAGCAGTCGATCGGTGAGCACACCGCCCGCCGTATCGCCGAGTACGCCCGCGAACAGAACACCAGCGGAAAACAATGCCGAAGACTGCAGATTCAGATGATAATTTTCATAAAAGAATCCGGGAATCCAGCTCAGGAACAGCCAGAGGGTCCATCCGTAGCAGAAGTCCACTACGGCTACCGGAAAGATGCGCTGCGCCAACCCCACCCAGGGGATTTTTGATTGGCCGCCGGGGCGTGGCTCGGGCAGCGCTGCTAGATCTCTTTCTTTGACACCCCGGTGGAGGCGCGGATCGTTCCGAAAATAGCAGGCCCAAACCAAAAGCCAAATCAGGCTGGCCAATCCAACAATCAAGAAGGAGCGCCGCCAGGATACGAACAGAAGCAAAGCGGCCATGAGCGGTGGTGTCACGGCATTTCCAATTCGTCCGAATGAGTGCGTGATGCCTTGTGCGAAGCCCCAGTTCTGAGCCGGAACCCAAGCCGACATCGCTCGCGTCGCGGTCGGAAAGATGGCGCCTTGCGCGAACCCCATAGCGAAGCGGAAGGCTACGAGAGAGGCCAATCCGCCGGCTGCGCCAGTCAGGATCGTGGAAATACTCACCAGGCCGCAGCAGACTGACAGAGTCAAGTGCGGTCCGAACTTGTCTCCGATCCACCCGCCAACGAGTTGAAAAAACGCATAGGGGATCGCAAACGCCGAGAACGCTAGCCCCAGTTGCGTATTGCTCAGACGGAGATCCGCTCTGATCAGCGGTCCTACCGCCGCGACATTCACGCGATTTACGAAAACGATCAAGTACAAGACGCACAACAGAGCGACAACAAACCAGGGCGCGCTGAATTGCTGAAGCCGCACGGACCCCGCATGGGAAGTGCCTTGTTTTGCGATCACGCCGGTCGCTGCGCTGTGCTCTTGATTTGCGTGCGATACAAGACCCTGCGGGAACTGGCATCGAATGAATCTCGCCGATGCATGGTGCAACGGTTGTCCCACAGGACGACATCGCCGGGTTGCCAGCGATTGCGCCAAACTATCTCATCGCGAGTCGCGTAGGACCACAGTTGGTCGAGCAGTGCTTCCGACTCTGCCAGCGTCAGGCCGCCGATGTAAGCATTGCGCCGGCGGCCGAGATATAACGCGCGCCGCCAGGTTTCCGGATGTGTGCAGACGAGCGGGTGATACACGCCAGGCGACAAGATGGGATCGTCGGTGGCCGCGATTCCCTGACGCACAAACCCACCGCTGTTATACGTGGCATCGTGTTTCAGCGTTAGGCCCAACGCCCGCTCGCGGAGCCCATTCGGCAGGCATTCGAATGCGCGATGCATATTACAGAAGTACGTGTCGCCGCCCGCCGGAGGGATCTCTAAGGCATACAGGAGGCTGGCCTTCGGCGGATCAGTTTGATACGACATGTCGGTGTGCCATACCGCCTCTCCTGCGCCCAGGCTGCCGATTGGCACTCCGTTTTCTATCACGTTGGAAACCACGTAGATTTCCGGATGGCCCTCCACGAACCGGCGTCCGGTCTCCTGCACCGGTGCCCAGTCCAGTTCACCGAATCGGCGGCTGAATGCGATGAGGTCCTGAACGTCGAGTTGCTGGCCTGGGAACCGAATGACGAGATGGTCGAGCCATGCGCAGTAGATTTCATCGAAGTCCCCGTCGTTCAAGCTCGTCAGCCTAACGTTCTGGATTTCTGCTCCGAGCGCTGCACCACTCGGGATGATCCTCAATGACATACCCTAACATTACCCTATCTCGATCGCTACGATGCCGTTCGAACTCAACGCCACCAGGCAGAGCCTGCCGATAATGTTGGACATCGGTCCGCTGCGCACCCGGCACTGTTCGCACTCAATTGTTTCCGAATCGCTCGGAAGGGATTCGAGTTCCCGCGCACATTACCGAGCACGAGCACCTACTATCGCGAACGCGCGCGACAACAGGGGGAAGGCCCGGCTCAATCACCACTTCCCTGGCGAGTTTCCCGAGATCCCAGAAGGGGGCGCTCCCTGGGAATTCGCGATTCAGTAGACTGGTTGGGTCTTTCATGTCCATCAACGCAACGAAAAGACTCGGCATCACAGTCCTTCTGTCGGCTGTCTCCGCCTTCGCTCAGATCGATCTGGGCGGCGAGTGGGCCGCGACCTTTTTTGAAGACCTGCCGCATCGCGGCGGCGTGCAGCTTGGCGATTACACCGGTTTGCCGCTCAACGAGGCAGGCTGGCGCAAGGCGCAGAGCTGGGATGAATCGGCCCGCTCCACCTTCGAGCGCCAATGCATCCCTCATGTCGTCACTTACGCCATGCGCGGCCCCGCCAATATCCGGTTCTCGAAGATCGTTGACCCCATATCGGGAGAGCTGCAGGCTTATAGTTTGCTCGGCAGTTACGGCCGTCCGCGCACCATTTGGATGGATGGCCGCGAGCATCCGCCGCCGTTCGCGCCCCATACCTGGGCCGGATTTTCGACCGGGCACTGGGAGCGGAACATGCTCGTGGTCGAGACCACACATATTAAGACTGGCTGGCTGTTGCGCAACGGCGCGCCTACCAGCGATCTGGCGACGATGACGGAGTTTTACACGCGTTACGGCAATTATCTGCTTCTGGTCACATTCGTCAACGATCCGGTTTATCTAGATGAGCCATTTATCCGAACCAGCAATTTCGTGCTGAGCCTGACTACCAATGCCGACGCCTGGGGGCACTGCGGTCCTGCGCAGATCATCGATGAACTCGGCGGACGTCCGGAGGGCTGGGTCCCCCACTATCTTCCGGGGCAGACGCCTCACATTGAGGAGTTCCTCAAAAAGAGTGGCGTTCCGCCGGAGGCAGCGCGAGGCGGCGCGGCGACCACATATCCGGAATACATGGTCAAGATCGAGAAAGGCGAGCTCGACAACCGCGTCTTTGTTCCCATTGCCCCGGGCAGAAGTTTTGCTCGCGTTGTCTCACCTCAAACTACGGAACCCATCGGCGACGTTCAGGTGCTGCAGGTCCAGGGAAATGTGTATCTGCTGTCAGGCGCGGGCGCTAATATGGCCGTTCAAGCGGGCGAAGATGGCGTCCTGCTGGTCGACACGGGGAACGGAAAGTTCAACGGCCAAGTTTTGGCTGCGATTCAAAAGCTTTCTAGGAGGCCGATTCGTTTCATCGTAGATACGAGCGCAGATACGGACCACCTGGGCGGCAATGAGACCCTCGCAGCGGCCGGAAAACCTGCCGGCGGCGGCCGTGCCACCGACAGCGCCGGACCCGGCGCCATGGTATTTGCCCAACAGGCCGTGCTGGCCGCGGTTAGCGCACCCACGGGCCAAAAGGCACTGCTGCCGGTCGGCGCTTGGCCAACGGAGTCGTATCCCGAGTCGAAGGAGCTCTTTCTCAACGACGAAGCGATCCAACTTTTTCATGTTCCGGCCGCGCACTCCGACGGCGACAGCTTGGCTTTCTTCCGGCGCTCCGATGTCGTTGTCAGCGGCGAAATCTTTTCCACCATCAGCTATCCAGTGATCTCTAAGGGCGGCAGCATCAATGGCGTGATCGCGGGTCTGAATCGCATCATCGAGATCACCATCCCCAAGGACTGGCAGGAAGGGGGGACCATGGTCATTCCCGCGCATGGGCGAATCTGCGATGAAGCGGACGTGGTGGAATATCGCGACATGGTGACCATCATCCGCGACCGAATTCAGAACATGATCCAGAAAGGTATGACGCTGGATCAAGTGAAAGCGGCTCGGCCGACGCTCGAATACGATTCGCGCTACGGATCCGATAGCGGCTCCTGGACCACGTCCATGTTTATCGACGCGGTGTACCGGAGCCTGTCCAAAAAATGAAGCGACAAACGGTCGTGGTAGCTTTACTCGCGCTGATCTTCTGTATGCGGACGGCTCCGCAGCAGCGGACGGCTTCTCCGCCACCAGCGCCAGCTCCCAAAACTCCTAAGGAAGCAGCGCCGATCGATTTGACGGGGAACTGGGTTTCTGTGGTTACCGAAGATTGGCGCTGGCGCATGCTGATCCCGAAAAAAGGGGATTATTCAAGTGTTCCGTTGAGCCCCGAAGGCCGCAAGCTCGCAGATACTTGGGACCGCTCCCAATTGGCGGCGGACGGCTGCAAGCCCTATGGCGCCGCGGCCATCATGCGCGTCCCGGGCCGACTGCACATTACTTGGGAGAACGACACCACTTTGCGCATCGATACCGACGCGGGAGAACAAACGCGCTATCTATATTTCGACAAGACCCGCAAGGCACCTACGGAGCGCACCTGGCAAGGAGACTCGGCGGCCGAGTGGGATCGCATTGCGCAGCCCGGCGGTCTCGGCGTGAGTCTTCAGCATGGGCCCGGCATCCCCGGCGCTCTGAAGGTGCGCACCACGAATCTCAAGGCCGGATATCTCCGCAAAAACGGTGTGCCTTACAGCGAAGACACCACCATGACCGAATACTTCGATCGATTCACAGCCTATGGAACGGACTGGTTGATTGTCTTCACCATCGTGGAAGATCCGCATTACTTAAACCAACCTTTCGTTACCAGCACGCATTTCAAACGCGAGCCGGACCAGTCGAAGTGGAGACCGGTGCCTTGCGAACCGAAGCCGGGCTAGCCATTCGCCCGTCCGCAGTATCACTGGCAGATTTCGGTAACGCAAACGGATTCGAGCGTATGACCGACCGGCGGCGCTGGAAGCCCGGCGGCGGCCTCAACTTTGAGAGCTGCAATACGTGGCTGCGACCGCCGGCCGATCCCCAAAACTAACCGTCGGGTTTCCATGGGGGCGTGTTGGGACTGCGTCTGGTGAAGCTAACGGTAAACTTCGACGAGTTCCGGTATGCCACACTTTAAACTGATATTTCTTACCAAAATATTTGGTCCTGTACTCAAGGAGATGGCGAAGGCAGCAAGATTCGGGACCAGGAGGTCGGTGGTTCGAATCCACTCGCCCCGACCATTTCCCTCAATAACTCGCCGGCACTGAATCCCGTTGACGCGCAGTTTTGTGACGTGGATTGTGACGCGAACCGCTTTCACGAACGGCGTGGCTTCTTGCTTGTGACGTCCTCGGCCATCGGGATCTCCGTCAAACCGCCTGAAGCGATTCCAGGGTCGCGGCACCCCGAGCGCACCCAACAGCTCGTGATCCCCATCCAGTGTTTGGAGATTCATCGGTTGGGTGCGACTCGCGTTGGTGCAGTCGGTCATATGAAGGCCGCGATTCAGGCCCTATCAGCTCGATCGGCGCTCGCCGCTGTCTCTGGGACCCGCCGGAAGCCCGGATTTTCGGATCGAACTTCGGCGACGCAGAGGAAGGGACAGCACTTGCTCGTATTGACAGCCAATTGACGTATGTGTCCAAAGACCGGCGTCCCGCCATCCAGAAATCATATTTCCCGGCGCTAAGTGGCTGCATATGCGGGCCTGCTCTATTGCGGCGCCATGGAAATCTACGTGCTCCCAACCATCCGGCGCTAGCGGTGGATAGGTCGAAGAAAAGCAGCGCGAACAGTTGGCGCCGGTTTTAACAGAATTGCACCAGCCGGACTGTTCGAGAATCAGTCCGGCCAGAAGGAGGAACAACACCATGCGAAGTCTAAAATGTTCTTTGTTGTTGACACTTGCCGCCGCAATGGCAGCGACGGCCGCGGATGATACCACGGCGCGGTTGAACAAGGCCGCGGGCGTACTCGCGAAGTTGACAGACACTCGAGACGGGATCAAGTCGGACCAACTTGCCTCCGCGGATTGTATTGCAGTGATCCCTGGTTTCAAGAAGGGCGCCGCGGTGGTCGGTGTCGGCTTCGGACGGGGATTCATTTCCTGCCGCAACGCCGATGGCCAGTGGTCGGCGCCGGGCGCGATCTCGCTAGAAGCGAGCAGCCTGGGCGTCCAGATCGGCGGCGAGAACATCGACCTCGTGATGTTGTCGAGGGACAAGAATCTGCGGCCGAAGCTCCTTTCCGACCGCTTCACCATGGGTGCAGACGCCTCCGCGGCCTGGGGAAACGGTAAATCGGCTCACGACGATACAAACACACAAATTGTTTTCTTCTCGCATACCAAGGGGCTGTTTGCCGGCTTTGGACTCGACGGCGCAACAATTAAACCGGACGATTCCAGCGATAAGGCGCTTTACGGCAAGCCTGTGACAAACGGCGAAATCGTGGACGGCGCAGTGACAGCCCCGCCTGCGGCGCAAGGGTTCGTCGCTAGTCTCAACCCGGCAGGTCATTGATAACAGCACTGGACTTCAACGATCCGCCGGGATCGGGTGGCGGCATTGGGCGATCGCGGCGGCTCGGCGTTAGGGTCGAATGGCGGTGAGAAATAATTATGGCAAATTACATCGACTTAATTGGTCAACTTGGCGTGTTCGCAAGCCGCGGCGTACGGCGCGGCTTGCGCCGGCCATTTGAATTTGCCCAAGTCTGGCGCAATATGGAGTCGGCCGGGTGGCAATCATTGCCGCTGGTTGCCGCTTCGGGCTTTGCGCTGGGGGTTATCCTCACGCTGCACACGCGCGGTTCCCTGGTTGAGTTCGGCGCCGAAGCCCTCATTCCGGCTGTACAATCGCAGGCGTTTTTCAATGAGATCGGCCCGTTGATCACTGGGTTACTGGTGGCTGGGCGCGTCGGAGCGGGGATAGGAGCAGAAATTGCGAATATGCGCGCCACCGAGCAAATAGACGCCGTTGAAGCGCTCTCCATCGATTCCTTCAAGTTCCTTGTGATCCCTCGCATCATCGCGTGCGTGATGGTGCTGCCTCTGCTCACCATCTTCACCGATGTCTGCGGGCTGGTTGGCGGTTTTCTCGTGGAGAACCAGACTTCGCACATGTCGTTGACGCTGTTTCTAAATCACGCCTTCAACAACCTCGCGTGGGCAGGCGTGATTCCGCCGACGCTGAAAACGGCCGTGTTCGGCTTTATTATCGCTCTGGTGTCCGGCTATTACGGGTACACAACCGATGAAGGTTCGATCGGAGTAGGCCGGGCCGCCACCAACAGCGTTGTCGTGTCGTCACTGCTAATCATTCTGTCTGACGTCACGATGGTCAAGTTCATTTTCTTTCTGTTTCCGAATACCGCCGTATGATCGATCCGCGCTGCCTGACCATTTCGTTCCAAGGGGTGTCAAAGAGCTTTAACAGCCACAAGGTGCTGGATGACGTGTCTTTTGAGATCAAGCCAGGCGAGGTTCTATGCTTGATGGGCCGCAGCGGCACGGGGAAAAGCGTCACGCTCAAACTGACAATTGGGTTGATGCGCCCGGATCGGGGAGTGATATCGATCGCGGGACAGAACATTGTCGATCTCGATGAAGACGGGCTCTCCTCGGTACGGCGCAAAATGGGCTACATGTTCCAGAGCGCCGCGTTGTTCGATTCCTATTCGCTCAATGACAATCTCGCGGTGCTGTTGATGCGCTTCACGCACAAGTCGAAGGATGAGATCGATCAGACCGTCCAGCGCGAACTGGCAGCCGTGGGTCTCGCCGATGCGCGTTACACCATGCCGGCGGCGCTCTCCGGTGGTATGCGAAAACGAGCGGGCTTGGCGCGAGCGCTGATCCTGGAGCCCAGCATTCTGTTGATCGATGAGCCGAGCAGCGGGCTGGACCGCGTTACGGCCTCGGAGATCGACGAACTGTTGCTCCGCTTAAAAGGGAGGGTCACGATGATCATCGTGACCCACGACGTGCGGGAAGCAAGGCACGTAGGAGACCGAGTCGCCGTCCTGGATAAAGGTCACCTGCTTGCCTTGGGGCCGCTTCGGGAGTTGGAAAGCAGCGATAACGAGTTCGTTCGGCGGCTCGTCTCCGAGGATTAGAAAACCATGAACACTCGAGTGTGGACTACGGGGCTATTTATCATCCTCGCGTTTGCTCTGTTTACCGGAATTCTGTTTCTTGTCGGCAGCCGTCAGAACCTGTTTGCGAAGCACATCGACATCTATGCCGAATTTTCCAGCCTGAGCGGTGTGGGGAACGGCGCGAAGGTTCGCGTGCAAGGACTCGATGCCGGGCAGGTGAAAAGAATTGAGATCCCACAGTCGCCATCCGGCAAGTTCCGATTGGAACTTCAGATCAGCGATAAGGTGAGGGGCATGGTCCGCACCGATTCGGTAGCCGCCATCGAGACCCAAGGGGTGGTTGGCGATAAATATATTTCCATCGCCAAGGGGAGCGATCGTGCGCCCGAGGCCAAGCCGGGTACGATTCTGAAGGGCAAGGAAGCACCCGACCTCACAGCATTGCTTGACAAAGGTTCGGGGGTGTTGAGCGATCTGGACGACACCATCAAGGACCTGCGCGGCCATGCGGATGTGACATTGACCACGATGACCAAAACCCTTCGGGACGCGGATGGAATGGTTGTGGGTCTCAGACCCCAGATCAACAAGATCGCCGGGGACGGAGTTCGGATCGCCAGCAATCTCAACCTCCTGGTTTCAGATCTTCAGAACGGCAAAGGCCCGGCGGGCCTCCTGCTTAAAGACGAGAAGGCCAGAAAGCAAATTGAGGACACGCTCGCCAATGCCAAGCAATTGACTGCCAACCTCGAACAGGCCTCCGATCGAGTGAATGGGTTGGTGGCTGATTTCCAATCCCGTGATTTGGGCGCCAGAGTCCAGGCGGTACTTGAGAACACGCAAGAGATAACGAGCCGGCTGAATAGCACCCTGAAAGAAGCGCTGGGCAACGACGATTTCGGTCAGAGCGGCGCGCAAAACATACGCAATACCCTCTCTAATCTGAACCAAGCCACTTCCAATCTGCAGGATGATACCGAAGCACTGAAGCACAATTTCTTCTTGCGAGGGTTTTTCAAGCGGCGCGGCTACTACAATGTGGCTGAACTAACGCGCGAAGACTATCTGCAGCAAAAGGGCCTTCAGAAGCTTATTTCCAAGCGCCTTTGGCTGCGCGGCACCGAAGTCTTCCAGGCGGGCCCGGATGGAACCCAGCGGCTCACGCCGGCCGGATGCCGTGTAATCGACACCGAGATTGGTCCGGTCGTAGATACACTGCCTTACGACACGATTGTCGTCGAGGGTTATGCAGTCCAGGGACCGCCGGCACAGCAGTTTATTGCGTCGCGAGAGCGCGCCGAGTTGGTGCGTAGCTATCTGGAAGAACATTTCGACGTTAATCACAAGAACCTGGGGATTGTGGCGATGCGCAACGAGCCGCCCAAAGACACAGGGATCCAGGATTGGGATGGGGTCGCCATCGCCCTCGTAAATGCCCCCAAATAACTAACGACGCTCTTCGACGCCGCCGCATTGTCGTGGACCGTGCTTACGGAGCCGGCCGCTCAGGCTCGCGATTGGCTTTCGCTCCCATAATGAGCTGCGATAGGACCTGTAGTCGAGCTGACCCAACGTCCGTCATTGCGCGGTTACCGGCCAGGAAGACCGGGGAGCGTCCATACGTCCAGCACACCGGAGGTCGCGCGGTCATTGGCGCTGCCTTCGGGCAAAACGATTCTGCCGTCCACCACGATCGGACTGTTCCAATGTCCGCCGCCGCTCGTAAGGGTGCCTAGCTCGGTGCCCTGCACAGGATCGTAAACGTAAAGGCCACCTTGCGGATTGTAGACGTAGAGCAGCCCGCCGGCCACGATCGGACTGGTTCCGCCGGTCGAGTTGCTCCACATCTTCGTGAGAGTTCCGTTGCTGAACGTCCAGGCTGCGGTTCCCCCGCCATCGGCAGCGAACATCCAGGTGTGGCCATTGTCCTTCCAAACTGCCGGCGCGGTAAACAACAGGTTGCCTGAAGGCGTGGACATGATTTGCAACTCGCCGCCGACATGCGGAGCCGTGCCGCCAATAGACTCCGTGCTGAGCGTCCGGATCAAGCCGTCCTTGCCACCTTGCGCCACAATTCCCGGACTCAACAACACCGGGGATGTAGAACCCAAGTCAACGTCGCCGTCGTCCAGTTGCGTGTTATCCGCCGGTGTGTAGTTACCGAGGATTTGAGTCGCGTCCGCGCTCAGTTCGATCACCGAGTCGCCCCAATTCATCGACCCGTCGTACGGCCCGTTACCCGTGGCGACGAAAATGTTGCCGCTGGAAGAGTCAATCACCGCTCCCGCGCGGCCCCAAATCGCCGATCGGGTATTCGCGCAGGAGGAGGGATCCATCAACCCGGCGCGATTGCTACAAAGAGAGTTCCAGACGTGAAGAAGGTTGCCGCTCTGAGCGTCAACGATGGCGACGTGTCCCTGGTATGGCGGCGCATCGCCAATGTAGCCACCGGTGACGGCAATGACCTTCCCGTCGAAGACCTTGAGCGGCGAAGCGATTTTCTCGAACGGAGGGAGCAAGGTGATGGCCGTTGTCCAAACCATTTGCCCGTTGGCGATCGCCAGCTTCCGAACATTCCCATCCGGAGCCGCGGCGTAAATGTATTGCCGGTCCGGATCAGCCGCCGGCGTGCTCGTGGTGATCTGAGCCGTACCGGCCCAAGTCGTGTAATCGGTGGGCGTGTATTCCCATAAAACTGCGTCGCTACTGGCGTCGAGCGCGATCGTTTTCCCGTAAGTAGTCGTCATGAAGAATACATCGTGCAGCGATCCGTTTACAGTCACACCACGAAGGTAAATGGTAGAGGCATCCACGGTGCCATCGATCTGGACCTGGCGCCGTACGAGGGAAGCAAGATCGCGGGAATGGATGCCCGTCAACGCATGGGAGGCTCCGCTGCTCGCGACGTCCCAGCCGAATTGAGGCCAATCCGCGCCGTGCGCAGTTCGTTCGACAGCGATTCTGGTGCTCCCGAACTGAACCAAAAAAAGAAGCCAAGCGACCGATTGCGCCGGGATGTTGACACCACAGAGCATCAGACTCAATCATAGTTCCTTGATTCAGTGTTCCGCCTGTTAGGGGCGCGAAGGGCGAAAAGGAGCTAGCAGCGGACGAGGCCGCAAAGCGGGATCCGTGCGGTACAATTCACTGCATCAAGGCGAGTCCATCCTGCGATGTCCAAAGGGTTTCCGCTTCACGACAGCGCCGTACACCAACTCATCGGCCTGGCCTACGCTTCCGTACATGACGGCTCGCGCTGGCCGGCATTTTTGGACGCGTTCGCCCGCGCTGTTAACACTCCGCGCTGCGCTCTATTGATCAGCCATCCCGATGGCGACGAGTTCTCCGTGGTCCAATGGCACGGATGGCCGGACGAAGACATCCACTTGTATACGGATCGCTACGGCCCGCAGGACCCGCTTCTTCCTGTCTCGCTGATGTCCCCCGAAGGCACGGTGGCAGCCGATCACGACCTCTGCCCGAGAGACGCATTCGAATCGAGCACCATGTTTCGAGAGTTCTACGCGCCGCGAGACTGCATTCACTCGATGGGAGGCGTCATCCTTGCGTCGCAGGCGGATAGGTCTATCATCAGCGCTCATCGCGGCCAAGCGGCAGGACCCTTCGGGGAAGCGGAAAAGTCAATCCTTCGCCTGTTGATGCCGCATTTGAAGCAGGCCGCTGTACTGCACGGCGAGCTCGGCTCATTGCGCCGCCGGGTCGCCACCTTCACCGCCCACCTGGAACGCTACCCAAACGCCTTCCTTCTGACCGATGCCGGCCGCCGCGTTCTTTACTCCAACAAGGCGGCCCGTGCCATTTTCTCCGATCAGGACGGCCTTTGCGTTAGAAAAGGGCGCATTGCCGCGACGGTCGCCCGGTGCGACAGAGAACTCGCCAGCGCGATGGAGGGGCTCACGGCTCCGTCGGCCCCGCTGCGCCGGCTGGAGATTTCCCGGCCTTCGCGGCGCAAACCCTATCGCATGCTGCTGATGCCGATGAATGACTCGCGCCCTCTGGTACCCCTAGGAATCGCGGTACCCGCCGTCAGCATCATTCTCATCGATACCGCTGCCTCGTGGCCCGACCCCCAAGTCCTGCGCGAATTTTTCCAGTTCACTCCGGCCGAAGCGCGGGTATGCGCGAGGCTGACGTTTGGCCAAAGCGCCGAGGAAATCGCTGCTGAGTCGAAGACTTCCATCGAAACCGTACGGACGCACATCAAACGAATCTTCACCAAGACCGCCACCACTCGCCAAAGCGAGCTCGTTTCCCTCGTTCTTCGCTCCGTGGCGTTCCCGGGACCCTGAGCTACTCATCATCGCGGGCTTCGGCCGCTTCGCCGCACCGACTCACACATGTCACCAATTTTGGTGACGACACGCTTTCTCTTACGTGATATGTTTGAGGGCTCACATAGCCAAGACGAGTTGCGCGCCAGGTGTAGGCATTCGTAAGGTGTGGCGCAAAACGGGAGGAACGAACTCTAAATGCGCGCCATTCACCCAGCAAAACCTGCGGCGGCACTCGGTTTTATCTTTTTGATTCCGTTACTGGCTCGCGCCGACGTCACTTTCACCCTGACCACGAACGTAACGGCACCTCCCAACTATACATACTTTTGCACGAATAACGACCAAACCGTGTTTTCGTACCAAGTGACTGGCCAATTTACCGTACCTGGGAGCTTCACCGATCTGGCCGGCCTGCTTCAGCAAGTTAACAACCTCCCAGGTACTCCCACGTCCTCGATCAACGGCACCGGAACCGTCAATGGGAGCTTTACAGATTGCGGAGCAACTATCTCAGGTCCATTGAGCGCCACCATTAGTTTTACGAATTTTACCGACGATGGCTCGGTTGGCGTATTTATGACTTGGCCCGATCCCAACGCAAGCCTTTTCGATCTTTGCCAAGCGGGTGGCTGCCCCTGGGGCAATTCCTACGACCAGATTGGGTTCTATGACCTAGTGGCTACATCATCAACGACGGTGACATCGATGACCTTTGTGGAAGGCCCGTCTGGCACTCTGACGATCACAAGCGGCTCTTCGGGCGGTGGATCGACCCTGACGATCACGACAACCTCGCTCAATCCGGCGGCCGTTAACGTCCCTTACGGTCCTGTTCAGCTACAAGCCACGGGCGGTACACCGCCGTACACTTGGACCTGGACCGGCAATATGCTTCCCGCGGGGATGCAGCTCACTTCCGGGGGTGTGCTGCAGGGAACGCCTCAACGAGCATCCAACTACCAGTTGCCTATCACTGTTGTGGACTCATCGACCCCTCAGCAAAAGGCCATAGCCACGCTGAGCCTAACGGTAAACCCGGCCCCGGTCTTGCAGTTTACAACTGCCGCGAACCTACCCCAGGCTACTGTGAACACGCCGTACAATCAGTTACTCGCGCTGAGCGGCGCTACCAGCGCAGTCACCTACCAGCCGACATCGGATTCTACACTCCCCCCAGGTTTGAGCCTCGCTGGCGGAACGGAAAGCGGCGTCTATCTCAGCGGTACACCCTCCGAACCAGGTTCCTTCGGATTTACCATCGTCGCGATGGAAGCCTGCACCGGATGTACCGCCACCAAGACCTTCAATCTCAATGTTGGGTCAAGCTCCGGTCCACTGCAAATAATCTACGGCGGCTCGGCGGTGACCGGTGGAACAGTGGCTCTCGGCGTTATCCATCCGGGAACAGCCACCCAGTTCGTTTTCACGGCTCAAGGCGGAACGCCGCCCTACCAGTGGATCAATAACAATCCATCCCTCTACGGTCTGAGTTTCACCAACTGCACCGGCGATTCGACCTGCACGCTCTCTGGCACTCCCTATGGTCCGGCCTATCCGTCCAGTAACCAGTTCTTCACGCCGCTGACGCTCAAAGACAGCGCGCAACCGCAAGCGGAGGTCCCCGTCACCGTCGTCGGCGAGATCTATAGCGCCCCGAGTCAGCCGTTGTCGTCGTCGGGTCCGTTAAACGACACGGCAACTCAGGGACTGCCGTACCTGAACTCCGGATTCCCGCGCGGCGTAAACGGCGGAAACCCTCCGTACGTGTGCACGCCGCAAGGAGCTCAAAACCTCGCCCAGAGGACAGGGGTCAGCCTCCAACAGATCGGTTCAGCTTGCTTGCTCGCCGGCACTCCGATTAGCTCGGGCGACTACCCCGTTTCGGCGGACGTCACCGATCAAAACAATGCGCCGCCGGTATCCGTTCCCCTGAATCTGGACATCCAACCGCAAGGCACAAGTAACGGAGCGCAAGCGATTCATGGACGGAGCATCGCCAGGGCTCTATCTGCTCCTTCCATCAGCCCCGGGGGCGTCGTGGACATTGCCGCTTACCAACCCATTCTCACACCCGGAGGTGTGATGTCGATCTTCGGCTCAAATCTGGCGGACAACGTCGATCAGCCTTCTTCCACGCCGCTGCCGACGTCATTTGACAACATACAAGTTTCGATCAATGGAGAGAACGCCGCGCTATTCTATGTCTCACCGGACCAGATCAATTTTCAAGCGCCGGTGGACCCGTTCGCGTACTACCCACTCACCACGCCTTGCCTGCAGAATCCGATCGATCCCGCCACGTTCATGCCGGTGAACTGCCCGCCGCCGGGCGCCGCACAGGTGACGGTGATCAAGGACGGCATCCCCAGCTTGCCGGTAACGGTGCCGGTGTCGACCAGTATGTCCGCCGTGCTTACCAACGCAAGCTATTTCGCGGTCGCTACCCATGCCAACAATCAACTGATCACTCAAAGTGCTCCCGCCCAGGCAGGCGAGGCCATCGTGTTGTATGGTTCCGGTATCGGGTATCCCATGTGCAGCGTCTCGACGGGAGTTCCCAGCGGGACCGGTTGTTTGGCGAACGTGGTTCCCCAATTCACATTTCCCGACTATCCCGGGTTGAACGGCAGCGCCACTTTACTGTATGCGGGCCTTACCCCTGGCGGAGTGGGCCTGGCTCAGTTCAATCTCCAATTGCCGGACTCGCTACCGTCCGCGGCCGGCGGATCGATCCGTGTGCGGATCGGCGATCCAACCACGGGGGAAACATTCAGCATTTATCTCCCCGGAAGTTCCCAGGCCATACCAGCGATTACGAGTTTGTCGCCAGCGTCGGCAACCGCCGGTGGAGCCCAATTTACGCTCACCGTCGATGGGTCCAACTTTGCTTCGGGCGCTACGGTGGAATGGAATGGGACGGCTCTTCCCACCAGCTTCGTCACCTCAAACCAGTTGACCGCGACGGTTGGTGCAAACCTCATCGCTAACGCCGGCAGCGCTTCGATCACGGTAATCAGCCAAGGACAGACTTCATCGCCCGTTTCGTTCAGCATCGCCGCGGCCGCGGCTTGTGCTACATATCCCGCGGGTTTTGTGCCGTTCAGTTCCGTGGCCTATATATCCGCAGCCGACAGCGCCGGGGACATGCTGGTCGTGGGAAGCGTATCGGCGGCAAATCTGGCCGCGATACAAGCACTGCCGCTTCCGGCTTCGACCAATCAGGAATTCTGTGGCCAGGTAAATCTGGGCGGCGGATACAACGTGCTCGCTTATGTGCCCACGGCCGCCGAGCGCTCGGGGGACTACAGCGCCTTCGCGGGCCTATTGGTTAACCCGGCGAATAACGCTCCGTTCCCTGCCGGGATCATTCCGCAGGCCCTCTTAGGGCAAGTGTACGCGTGGAGGATTCCCTCGCAGAATCTGCAAGGAGCTGGCCCCGCCAGCATCGCAGCCGTTAGCGGTAATAATCAAACGGCGCTGTCCGGCCAGGCCTTTTCAGCACCACTGGTAGTCCAGGTGAATGATTCGACGGGCAACCCTTTGAGTGGCGTCCTGGTAACCTGGACCGTTTCGCAGGGGACGGCGACCCTGTCAAACACCTCGACGTCTACGAATTCCGCCGGTCAGGCTTCGACCACCGTCACGGCGGGCGCTTCGGCGGGAACTGTGAATATCACCGCCGCGGCCGGATTGCTAACGGCCCAGTTTACGCTAGCGGTCAACGCAAACACAGGAAATAGTTCGGCCGGCTACCAGCTATTGACATTCCCTACCACGAATAATATTCAGACCGGCTTGATCAACGCTTTCCCCACCGGGATCTTTACAGCGAATAACTTCTTGGGAACGCCGTTCAGCATCTCGGCTGCAGGGGGAAACTGCGGACCGGCCGGCGAGGCGCCGTGCAACTTCTACGATGGCTTTGGATCGTTGGGCAACGGGCTGAGCATCGAGATCAACGTTTCCATCGACGGCCCGACTGACATCTACACCTTGATGAATGCGTATAGTCCCCCGGCTGGTGTGCAAGTCGCTACGATTCAGTTTCTCGGTAGTGGAGGCGCTAGCGCGAGCTTCCCACTCATCGGCGGCGAAAACATTCGGGATTACTATCAGGGTGCGTTCGCGAATACCCTAAACAACGGGGTTCCGGATGCCGAGGCCATGAATGCGTTCGCCTGCACCGACCCGGGAAATTGTCTGGGTTCAGGCGGAACCGGCAACGTTCAGACCGGATTCACGGGTAATTATGTCATCGATGAGCAGCACTTCTCACTTGGCACTGCGTTTGTGGGCCAAACCCTCACGCAGATTATTATCACCGACACAAACAACGGTTCAAATCCCATCCTAATCGGCCTTACTGCCCAGTCGGCCGGCGCGGCGCCAACGATCACGACTCTTTCCCCTCCCTCGGTCACGGTGGGAGGCTCGGCGTTCACGTTGACCGTCTACGGATATAACTTCGCTTTCGGCGCCACCGTATTGTGGAATGGCACGCCGCTCCCGACGACTTATGTCAATGCCACGCAGTTGACGGCTTCCGTGGCTGCAAGCTTCATCGCCAGTTCCAGCAGCCCGTCGATCAGCGTATCGAGCGGCGGACAGACGTCCGCACCGGTGACCCTGACGATCATTTCCTACACCTACTTTGACCAAGCATTATGAGTCTCGCGCCTTCGTCGAGCCATCGCTACGATAATGCACGGCATTCTATCGGGGACGTCTCGAAGAGACCCATATACGTGCTACACGCCCACAGCGGCGGCGCGGACGCGGTAACGTCGTTGGGGACTATGGGTAACCCTGAAGCCTCGGCTCGCCATGTTGATATGGCTGCGGCAGACCGAAACCGTCGCGATTGGGCATCTTCACCTTCGGAAGACTCTGCTTGTCCATGACTTCGTCTTCCTTGACGACATCGTTCTTATACAGCAGGTACGCCGTCAGAGCGTACACTTCATTGGGGGTGAGCGATCCTTCTCTCCCCAAAGGCATGCCGCGATTGATGTAGTCCCAGATGGTGGTTGCGAACGGAGAGTGAAGCGACATTGTGTTGGCGTCGTTCACACAGGGGGAGAGACAGAAAGCAGCAGGGTTCGGTTTGACATCCTTCCTGCTGATCAACGTAGGCGCGTGCATTCCGGATCCCATCGCTCCATGGCATCCGGCGCACCCTTTGCTGCGGAAGAGGGCCGCCCCTTCTTTAGCCGTCCCATGTCCTTCCGGCAGCTCCTTTCCGGTCGGGCTGATGGCGATATCCCAAGCGCGGATTTCTTGGGCGCTCGGAGCCCTGCCGAGCCCATAGGTGGGACCCTGTGCCCAGGCAATTTCGCATACAACCAGTGCGGCCGCAACGAACAGAAATCTAGGCAAGACCATTGTGAACGCTCCCGTCGCTCGCGACTCTCCATGGTTGAACGCTGTTGTCAGCTCCCGGGACGCGGAAGTTCTCGTCCAAGGGTTTGTTCCAGTATTTGGCAACTTCCGCGCGCGTGGGTTGGATGGTTCCCAGCTCGTCGGTGCAGCGCGACATGAGAACGCACTCCTTTCCATCCCAGTTCCAGTGATAGCCGAATCGGGTGTGCGCCATGGGGAGCGCGGGTGACCGAAGTTCAGCATCTTTCCAGCTCTGGCCGCCGTCGGTAGAAATCTCCACCCCGCGGATGGCGCCCCCGCCGGACCATGCCAAACCGGATATCTCATAGAATCCCGGTCCCGACAGTTGCTGGCCGCCGGAAGGAAAGGTGATGACTGATTTCGGCCCGATCATGTGGGTCAAAGCGGCCACTTTGGGATCCGGGTTGATGTGCCCGTAGTCGTCATAAGTCATGTAGTAGCGGTCCACGACCTTGATCCGCCGCAGGTATTTGATCTGATAAATGCCTTCAAAGCCGGGAACAATGAGCCGCAACGGGAAGCCTTGCTGCGGCCGGAGAGGCTCGCCATTCATTCCATACACCGCCAAACAATCGTCCATCGCTTTGGCGAGCGGGATGCTCGAATCGCCCTTCACTTCTTCGGCGCCTTCGGCAACAATCCAGGACGCCTGAGGCTGCACGCCGGCTTCCTTGAGCAGCAAGGGCAGCGGAACACCGGTCCATTCCGCGCAACTGGTCAGTCCATGGGTTTCCTGAACCGTCTTGTGCGTCGGCCTCGCACGGTTTCCCAGGCACTCGATAAAGTGGATGCGGGATACGTAGGGCAGACGCTTGAGCTCGTCCATCGTAAATACCAGCGGCCGGTCCACCATCCCGTGGATCATCAGGCGATGCTCGCGGGGGTCGATGTCAGGTACAAAGGCGCCCCGGTGCGTCGCGGTATAAAAAAGGGAAGACGGCGTGATGATCCCGGTAGAGTCCTGAAGCGGAGCCAAAACGTGGAAGGTGAGACCAAACTCATCCGGTGAATGTCTCTCGGCAACAGGGATACGGATCGAATTGACGAATCGGGAGCGATCGCCATAGGCGATCAGATCGTCGATTTTCTTTTGAGGCGTTCCTTGGGTTTGGCCCTTCGAGACCTGGGCCCCCCCGGCGGCCAGACCGGCTAAAGCGGCGCCACCCTTTAGAAATCCCCTTCGATTGCGCTTTTTTGCGTCCATGGCATCTCCTTTCGATGAACTCCGGAACCCGCTTTCTCCAATTGGCTTAAAGTATACACCCGTGTGTGGCGGGCGCTTTGTTTCTAGATCCCTCCCCCAGCGGACGTTCCATCGGGCCGTTCATCTTGTGCCGACCAGCCTCCATGAAGGCTACCAACCCGCCGGACTGGCGCTCGTCAAAATGCTTGCCCAGCCTTGAGGGATGGCGCATATTTGACAGGAGGAGTCACGGGTTTATGACTGCCGACTTATGACTGTCCTATTCGACTCTCTGCAACAGGCCTTCCGCTCTCTGGCTCGTAATCCGATTTTCAGTGGTCTCAGCGCGCTGATTCTCGCGGTCGGGATGGGCGCGAACATGGCCGTCTTAGGGTTGATGGATGCGTCACTATGGAAACCTCTTCCTATCACCAATCCGCATGAGTTGATCCAGATTTATTCCATCGACAAGGGCGGGCGCCGCCAGCCTTTGTTTTCGAAGATCCTGAACCCACTGAGCGAAGAGCATTCCGTGCTCGCCGGAGTCTGCGGATTCGCCAACCCCCGCTTAGCACTCGATATCGATGGCGCGCCGCGGTCCAGCGAAGTCCTCGATATGTCGGGGGACTGCTTTTCCACGCTGGGCCTGCATGCCGAGATTGGCAGGACGTTATCGCCGGCGGACGACCAACCGGGAGTGGAGCACGTCGCCATGCTCACGCACGAGTTCTGGCAATCTTCGTTCGGCAAGTCGCCGGACGTCCTGGGGCGAAAAGTCCGGATTCAAGGTTTCGTTTTCACCGTCGTCGGCGTGGCGGAGCCCGATTTTCGAACGCTCGAGATCGGATTCCGGCCCGCCCTCCTGATTCCCCTCAACCAAACGCCGGGATTGATTCCCAATACACCCGCTCGTCCGTTGTTTTATTGGGTCGACATCATCGCCCGGCGCGTGCCAGGACTATCGCAACGCGCGGTGGAGGCGCGGCTGGGAGCGATAGCAAGGCCATTGTTGGAGCAAAGCGTGCCTTTGCGTTACAACCCGGCGCAGAGAGAAGATTACTTCAGCCGCCGGATCGAGGTTTCTTCCGCGGCCTCCGGCATCAATTTGTGGTACGAAGGACGATTCAGCGCTCCGCTGTACGTCGTTCTAGGGATTTGCGCCTGCGTACTGACGCTGGCGTGCGTCAACATTTCCGCGCTTCTTCTGGTGCGCATCCTGCGCCGGGAGCGCGAATTCGGTTTGCGTTTGGCGCTGGGCGCTAATCGAGGGAACATCGCGTCGCTTCTGGTGCTCGAGAGTTGGGTCCTGGTATTGGCGGGCTCGGCGGCCGGATTCATCCTGGGCCAGTGGGCACGCTTCGCCGTCGCCGGCAAAATGCGTAGCCTGTTTTCCGTCGACCTGGCCACTGCTGTGGATTCGAGGACCATCGTGATGTTCGCGGCCCTGACGCTGGCCGTTTTAAGCATCTTTGCCTTGCTGTCGATGGCCTATAGCGGCCGCATGGATTCGCTCGCCATCGCAGTGTCCGCCGGCAGAGGCGTGATCGGCGACAAAGCGCGCGCGCAAAAAATCCTGTTGAGCGCTCAACTGGCGCTGACTTTAGCACTGGTGGCGTGCGGCGAAATGCTCGGCCTGTCGTTCGACAACGTGAATTCGATGCCGCTCGGCATCGCGACCGAAGGCGTCTCACAGGCGATACTTGCGCCGGCGCCGGGGCTGCGCGATGGTCTCCCTACCGCCGATTATTATCGGGATCTCCTGCGGTCCTTCGAGGCTGTTCCGGGCGTCGGGTCCGCGGCGTTGTCCGATTATGCGCCGTTGTGGAGGGGAGAACTCCTCGAAGCTGTGCGCTCACCGGACAACAGCCGATCGCTCGCCGAGATCCGCGCTCAGCCCGTGCTGGTCAGTGAGCGATTCTTTGAGACACTCGATATTCCGATTGTCGCGGGGGAAAATTTTCAACCGTCCCTGCATCCCGGCGAAGAGCCGGAGGCCGTAATCAGCCAATCATTAGCGACGCTCCTTGGGGCAACTCTGCTGGGCAATCGAACCGTCGTCGGGCGCTATATCGAGGTCGGCGACGAAGGGCGCTACGAGCGGCTGAAAATCATCGGAGTGGCCCGCGACGCCAGATTGAGCTTGGCGCATCCGGAAAACACCAGGCAGCCGGTGGTGTATCGCAACGTGTGGAATCATCTGGACACATTACGTTCACCGGTCCTGCTGGTGGGCGCGCCGCATCGGCCGGCGCTGCAACAATCCGAAGTTGCGCGCCTGGTGAGTGCGCGGGGACGGCAATACGTGGAATCCTACACCACGCTGGCGAACGCAAAGGAGGAAGCCCTGGCCGAAAACAGGGCGCTCGCGTACCTGGCCAGGGCTTTCGCGGTCTTTGCCCTCGCGCTCGCGGCGACAGGTTTGTTCGGACTGCTCAGCTTTTTCGTGGCCGCTCATACGAAAGAAATCGGACTTCGGGTTGCTCTCGGCGCAGCGCCTTCGAACGTGGTGTCGCTCCTCATCCGCCAGTTGGTTCCGATTTTTGCCGCCGGGTCCATTGCGGGCGTGGCCTTCACATTGGTGCTGGGCAAATTGGCCGCCAGTGAGATCTTCGGATTAAATGTCTACGATCCGAAGTTGCTGGCTACGTCCGTCTTGATCCTGGCGCTCACCGCCGCTGGGGCCGCGTGGCTTCCCGCACGGCGGGCAACATCGCTCGACCCGCTTCATGCGCTTCGCGAGGAATAAGCTCGCAAGCTAATCCGCGCGTTGCAGGGGCTCAGTTCTCCGTAGGCCGATGGGCGGCGTCGATGACGAGCACGTCCACTGGGCCCGTTTGCGATTGCAATCGAAGTCCCAGTTGTTCACGCAGCGCCGTCACCAGGGAGGAATCGCCGGTGGGAGGAGTGGGGTTCGCCACCGTCGGTGGGGCGACCCATTCCGTCGGCCCCGGCGTCCAGGTTAGTTCGATATCGTACCGGCCGGAAAGCCCGGTGGAATCGACAACGACATGGTCCACAAATCGCGGCAGCAAGGTCGTAAGGGCCGACAAAGGCACTCCACCCAGATCGAGGCTGCCCGGCGCGATCCGAATGTAACAGCTCTGGGCGGGCGCGGCTGCTCTGTTGCCGCAATCCACCGAAGACGGACGAAGCTGGGGCCCCAAGGATTGGCCGTTCTTTGCCAACACCAGAGCAAAGATTCGACCCTGCCGGTTTTCATGATGGACCTTCAGCCCGAACCGTTCCGCCAGCAGATTCTGCAGCATTATGCGCCGGGGAGCATTCGGGCCGTCGGGACCTGGTGGGAAGTCCTCCGATGCTTTGGCTTCGATATTGAATCGAAGCTTGTCCATCCAATCCGGCCCGCCCGAGATCAGGAAATCGGGATTCACCTGGGGGCGGAGATACGCAGCGGCAATCAAAGAGCGTAAGGAGTAGTTATTGACACGGTACCGGCCACCGGGCTGGAAGCCGCCCGAGACACGCTCTTCGCCTGAATTGTTCACACTGATTGCCGCAACCTCAAACTTGATCGCATCGGGAGACGGTTGGGCTGCCGCGCGTTCGGAACCAGATGCCAAAACCAGCAGAGGGATGCCGAAAGAAATCAAGCTTGCAGTGAGCCGCATCGCCGGCGCCTCACTGCAACAGGGAGCCTAGCACCGGCAGCGGCACCGCGCTTTCTTTCAGCGCCGCATCGTGGAACTGCTCGAGCTGGAACGCCGAGCCTTTGCGCTGCTGGTATTCGGCGCGCGTGTCCAGCCAGCCGCGCCAGCCGAGGAAATACATGGGAAGCTGGCAGGACGACAGTTGCGCGCGCTGGAACTTGCCCGTTGCTTCTTGTTTTTCCTGGAACGCATCGTTCATCATCAAATCCATGGCCTGCAGCTCGGTCATGCCCATGGTTTGCAGCCGAATGTCGAGGATGGCGTTGGTGATCACCCGCAACTCCTGTTTCAGCAAAGTCAGGCGCAGGTCCTGGCTGTTGTTCAGGAAGCCTCCGTCCGACATCATCTGCTGCGTGTAGAACGCCCACCCCTCGATGTACGGGCCGTTTCCGTAAATACTGCGGAGCACGCGCCGCGATTTCGGTTCCAAGGCGTTTGCGAACTGGAACTGCACGTAGTGCCCCGGCATGGCCTCATGAATGGTGATTTCCATCATCCCGTAGCGGTTGTATTCGCGGAGCTTCGATTCGACACTCGCCTTGGGCATGCTGGGTGGAATCGGGGTGACCCAATAGAAAGCGCCCAGTTGTGGTTCCAGCGCCGGCGCCGCGTTGAATCCCGCGACGGAATAAATGCCGCGCATGAACTCGGGCGTGGGGATCACTTGCAGATTCGCGCTTTGAGGAAAATCGACCAGGTGCTTGTCGTGGACGAAATTCGTGGCTTCCTGCAAGTCCTTCTTGGCCTGCTCCATATACATGGCGGGCGTGGTATGGTCCTGCGCGATCTTGTCGAGGGCGGCCTTCACCGAAAGCGGCGCAGCCAGCTTAGCCATCTGGTCGCGGACGTCCTTTAGCGCCGCCTCAGCCTCGGCCAGCACCTGCTCGGGAGTCTTTCCAGAAACCAGGGTGTACGCGAACTTTTGATCGTAAAATTCCTTGCCGAGGCGCCAATCGCTGGTTTTCTTCAACAGATCGTCCTGCAAATATTTCGTGAACCCGCGCAGCGCATCCAGCGCGGGACCGGCCGCGCGATCGTAATCGGCCTTCAAACCCTCGGGAGCCTTCGCGCGCAGCGTCTTGTCGATCAGCTCCAGATTGCCTTCGTTCTCTTCCCGCGCCACGCGATTCCAGACCTCGGGCGCATCCGTCAGATTCGCTTTGGCTTGGTCCATCAGCGCCGGGATCTTCTGCAATCGCGCGATGATGGCGCGATAACGCGTATCGAGCGGCGCATATTCCAGCACGAAGGGATTGAACAGCGCGTTGCCAATCAACTCCACGTAGACCGTCGGATTGTGATCGAAGCTGTGGATCTTGTCGAGATCGAGCAGCGCGAGGTTGACCGCGTTGTCCATGATCTCGTAGTCAGCCTTGTCTTCGGCCGAGAGCGAAGTCTGCGGGATCGAGGCCAGGCGACTGTGAAAATCGGAGTAGAACTTGCGCTGCTGGTCCAGGCCGGCCGCGCTGAAATCGTCGAGCTGGTCGTCTAGATTCACGCCCTTGTGCTCGTGATAGCCAGCCTGGGTCGCACCCGTGGGCGAAAGCGCGAGCGATCCGTAGACAAAATCGTCAGTCAGCGCCGAGAAATCGGGCTTGGTGGGCGCGGACTGCTCCTGTGGTTTGCAGTTCACCAGACATACGATAGACGCGAAACCGAGAATTAAAGCAACATTACGCCATTGCCGCATGTACTTTCTCCAGATCTTGGGCTTCACCGAATTTGGAACCTTCGAGCGTGCTGTCGATGTTGCGCAGCAACCCGGTGAGCACTCCACCCGCGCCGACTTCGATAAACCGGCTGACGCCGAGCGAAGCCAGCTTTTGGATCAGTTCTGTCCAGCGGACCGGGTTAGGAATTTGTTGATAAAGACCTTCGCGGGCGTCCGCTCCCGTGCGAATCACGTCGGCTCGCCAGCCATTCACCAGAGGAACAGCGAGATCGCGAAATTCAGTGGTATCCAACTCCGGTTTCATGCGCCGCTGCGCCGGTTCCATCAATGGACAATGGAACGGCGCGCTGACCGCCAGTGGGATCGCCCGCCGCGCCCCCGCTGCTTTGGCGAGTTCGATGGCCCGAGTGACCGCGCCTGTGTGCCCTGCAATCGCCACCTGATCGGGGGAGTTAAAATTCGCCGCTGTCACCACTTCGCCCTGCGCCGCTTCGGCCAGGATGGCGTCGAGCTTACCGGGCGGCAGCTTCAGCAACGCGGCCATGGCGCCGGTACCCACGGGCACGGCCTCCTGCATATACTGACCGCGCTTGCGCACCAGCCGCAGGGCGTCCGAAAACGCGAGCGACTTCGCGGCCACTAGCGCGCTATATTCGCCCAGGCTGTGCCCGGCCACAAAATCCGGTTGAACGCCCTGCTGTTCGAGCACCCGCCACGCCGCTACTGAGACGGTGACCAGGGCCGGCTGCATGTTCTCGGTGAGCTGTAACTCCTCGGCCGGTCCTTCCCAGCAAAGTTTGGTGAGTGGAAAACCCAAGGCTTCGTCAGCCCGGTCGAAAATGGCGCGGGCAGTGTCGAAATTGTCCGCCAGGGTTTTCCCCATCCCGACGAACTGCGACCCCTGCCCCGGAAAAACAAACGCTGTCTTCATAATGGACGCGAAATAGAGATGCGAAACCTTAGTGTAGCTGCTTCTCAGCTTGCCAGAAGCCCCTCGGAGGCGCGCGCGAGAATTTTTCGATCCTTTGGCCCAACGCGTGCGTCTTATGCAGTGAGGAAGGAGGAAGGATGAACCTTCAGAGTGGTTCCCGATCTTCTCGAGCGCAACAACCGCTCCCCCAGTATGAGACGAAAGCTTTCGTCCACTGCCCCATCTGCACCCATACCGTGGAGGGGATCGTGGTCACGAACGGGCGGAGCGCGAGAGTCAAGCCTGGCCAAAAGTGTTCGCGCTGTTCGGCAGCGCTGGACCCTGGCTACATCGTGCGCGTCGATCAGGCGGCGTAAGCCGAAGCGGCATCGCCGTATCGAAAGACATGCTACTGTAGTGTTGAGTTCATGAAACGGAAACCGCAGCCGCGCATCCCGGAATCCCCGGATACGGTGATTGATCGCAATCTTCTCGAAGAAGCGAAGCGCTCGGTCATGGCCGACCAGGCGAAGCACACCGGCAAATGCTCCGTCTGCGGGGCAAGTTGCGCGCCCAATTCGGCCGAAGGCTTGTGCTGGGTTTGCAGGCGGTTGAAGATCAGCGCGTGGCGCGATTCCGATCAGCAAAGCGTTCAGGAGTAGCGCGGGCTTTCTCGTACACGAACGCACCCGCCGCCACGTCTTCCACACCAATCCCCAAGGATTTGAAGATTGTGATTTCGTTGGGCCGGAAATGCCGCGAAACGCTTTGTAGTTCCCGCACATTGTCCCAGCAATCGGGCACGATCAGATCTCCCGCTTCGATCCTGGCCTGCTCGAGAGAATCCACCGCGATCAACGTCGCCCGCCGCACCAGTTCGGACGGCAGTTCGCGATTCTTCGCCCGGTTGGAACCCATGGCGTTGATCAAGGTTCCCGGCGCGATCCATCCATCCTCAATCACCGGGTCGGGCGAATTAGTCGCGGTGACCACGATGCGAGCCCCGCGTGCGGCGTTTTCGGCCGTGGCCACGGCCTCGGCCCCGATTTCGGCCGCGAACGTGCGGCGCTTCTCTTGGTTTGGGCTCCAGACGCTGACCTGCCGAATCGGGCGGACCGCTCGAATCGCTTCTACCTGCGTGCGCGCCTGGAATCCGGAGCCGATGACGCCCAGCGTGCTGGCTTCGGGGTCTGCCAGCAGTTCGGTGGCGTAACCCGACGCCGCGCCGGTCCGTATCTGGCCTAAATAATTCGCCTCCATCCACGCCAAAGGCTCAGCGGTCCGGGCAGCGTAAAGGACGAAATAGAAATGCGCTCCGTACTGGGGATGCGTGGAATAGAACTTGGTTCCGAAGTAATCGCAATACGACCCGGCCATGCTGTGTAGGATCGCGCCGGTGTCGAGAATGAGCCGGCGCCGCGGCTGGTTGATTGCCTTGCCCTCGGCCAGCGCGGCAAAGGCGTCGCGCATCACGCCGATGGCTTCGCGCATCGGCAGCAGCTCGCACACGTCGGTTTCGGACAGGTAGAGCACTATTGCACGCTACTACTTTGTCACCGGATCGGGGCTCTCGGGGTCCAGACCCAGTTCAGCGATGGCTGCCTTCGCGCGATCTTTATCGAACTGGCCGTCGCGCGCCAGGCGCACCAGGGCCGCAGCGGCGATCGCTTCGGCGCCGTTTTCGAAATGTTTGCGCAGGTGCTCGCGATTCTCGCTGCGTCCGAACCCGTCGGTGCCGAGCGTGACCATCCGGGCCGGAAGCCACGGCGCAACCTGATCCGCCACTACTTTCATGTAGTCCGTGGACGCGATGATCGGACCTTGCACGCCCTCGAGCGCGGCCAGCAGATACGGCTTCCGCTCCGGTTCAGTGGGGTGCAGGCGATTCCAGCGTTCCACATCCAACGCGTCGCGGCGTAGCTCGTTATAGCTGGTGACGCTCCAGACGTCGGCCGGCACCTGGTAATTCTCCGCCAGGATCTTCTGCGCGCGCAATGCTTCGTTCAGAATCGGCCCACTGCCGAATAATTGAACCTGAGCTTTGCCGTTTTCCGTGCTCTTAAAACGGTAAATGCCGCGCAGGATTCCTTCGGTGACTCCCTCGGGCATCTGCGGCTGCGCGTAATTCTCGTTGTAGATGGTCAGGTAATAGAAGCGGTCTTCCATCTCCTGATACATGCGCCGGATGCCGTCCTGGACGATCACCGCGATTTCATACGCATAGGCCGGGTCGAAGCTGCGGCACGTGGGCACGGTGCTTGCAAGCACCAAACTGTGTCCGTCCTGGTGCTGGAGGCCTTCGCCCGATAACGTGGTGCGGCCCGCGGTCCCGCCCATCAGGAAACCTTTGCCCCGCGAATCGGCGAACGCCCAAATCAAATCGCCGATGCGCTGGAAGCCGAACATCGAATAATAGGTGAAGAACGGGATCATCGGCACACCGTAAGTGGCGTAAGAAGTGCCGGCCGCGGTGAACGAAGCCATGGATCCGGCTTCGTTGATGCCTTCTTCCAGAATCTGCCCGTTCTTGGCTTCTTTGTAGAACAGGAAATTCTCACTGTCCACTGGCTTGTAGAGCTGCCCGCGGCTGGCGTAAATGCCGTACTGCCGAAACAGGGACTCCATGCCGAAGGTTCGGGCTTCATCCGGGATGATGGGCACCACGTACTGGGTCAGCGCTTTGTCCTTGAGCAGCAGCGTCAGGATGCGCACGAAGGCCATGGTGGTGGAAACTTCGCGGCCCTGCGAACCGGCCAGCGATTCGGCAAAAGTGTCGATGGCGGGCGCTTGAATCTCGATCTTGCGCACCGAACGCGCCGGCAAACTTCCGCCCATCGCTTCCCGCCGTTCCCGGACATAGCGGATTTCCGGGCTCTCCTCCGGCGGCCGGTAGAACGAAGCCGTGTGGACCAGTTCCTCCGCAATGGGGATGTCGAAGCGCCGGCGGAAATACAGCATCTCCTCTTCGTTCAGCTTCTTCTGCTGATGAGTGACGTTGCGGCCTTCGCCGGCTTCGCCCAGGCCGTAGCCTTTAATGGTCATGGCCAGGATCACGGTGGGCGCTCCGGTATGCTCCACCGCGCGCTTGTAGGCGTTGTAGACCTTCTGCGGATCGTGGCCGCCGCGCCGGAGCGCGCCGATCTCCTCGTCCGACATGTGCTCCACCAGTTTGAGCAGCTCGGGATATTTACCGAAAAATTCCTTGCGCGTGTAGGCGCCGCCCTTGGCCTTGAAATTCTGGTATTCGCCGTCCAGGCATTCGTTCATGCGCTTGATGAGGAGGCCGGTGGTGTCGCGCGCCAGCAGATCGTCCCAGTTGCCGCCCCACAGCACCTTGATCACGTTCCAGCCCGCGCCGCGGAAATGGGTCTCCAGCTCAGTGATGATCTGCCCGTTGCCGCGCACCGGCCCGTCGAGTCTTTGGAGATTGCAGTTGACCACGAAGATCAGATTGTCCAACTGCTCGCGCGAGGCCAACGTGATCGCGCCCAACGATTCCGGCTCGTCAGTCTCGCCGTCGCCCAAAAACGCCCAGATCTTACGCGCCGTCACGGGGATGATCCCGCGATTCTCCAGGTAGCGCATAAATCGCGCTTGGTAGATCGCGTTGATTGGCCCGATGCCCATCGATACCGTGGGGAACTGCCAGAAGTCCGGCATCAGCCAGGGATGCGGATAGGACGACAGGCCAGGATGCTCCCGCAGTTCGTGGCGGAAATTTTCGAGGTGCTTCTCATTGAGCCGGCCTTCCAGATACGCGCGCGCGTACTCGCCCGGCGAGGCGTGGCCCTGGAAGTACACAAAATCGCCCGGCTGGTCGCCGTGATGCGCGTGGAAGAAATGGTTGTGTCCCACTTCGGATAGCGTCGCCATCGACGCATAGGTGGAGATGTGGCCGCCGATCCCGGAGTCGTGCTTGTTCGCCCGCACTACCATGGCCATGGCATTCCAGCGGATCAGGCTCTTGATTCGCCGCTCAATGGCCCGGTCCCCGGGGTACGGCACTTCTTCCTCCACCGGAATGGTGTTGATGTAGGGAGTCCGGAGAGTGTTCGGAATCTCCACACCGAAGAGAGCGGCCCGCTCACGGAGGCGTCTGAGCAGGTAGGCGGCCCGTTCGGCCCCTGCCTCCTCGATCACTCCGTCCAGAGCCTCCAGCCACTCACTGGTTTCTTGTCCGTTAGAATCCTCGCTGGTTACGAGTTGTGTGGCAAGCATGGTTTGAAACTCGGGGTCACTTCCAACATAGCACTAGTAGGACGATTGGCACGTTGACTGACATGAGGCGGACTTGGCGTGCGGCGACGAGGCGAACGGACCGACGGGGGGCGGAACGGCTTCTCCTTATGATAGCGCTGCAATCCTTCTTCAGGTTCGCGGCTTTAGGACTCTGGGCGGCGGCGTGCTCGTGATAGCCGTGTGCGCGAGACCTTCGTCAATGCCGCAATCGCTTTTTCAATCAACTGCCGCTCGCGGCGCAGCCTCCTTAGCCTGGTGTTTAAAGGCTCCCAAACCACCGGCGAGTCTCCCGCCGATGTACGGCGCATCGGCGCCCCCTTGATTTCCATGTTTTTTTCCGTCTCGGACTTCGATGCTGACATTACAGTTTAAGTACGCGCGGACACGGTTGCTATCAGGACGCCTTTGATTTTCTCGTAGGAATCGGGACTACAAAAACCAGGTAGTGTTACCAGGTAGCCGAGGGTCAATCCACAAGCTTATTCTGGATCGCGTAGTGCGTCAGTTCGGCGTTGGTCCGCATACCCATCTTCTCCATTAAGCGCGCCCTGTAGGTGCTGATCGTCTTGTCGCTCAGCGACAAAAGGCCGGCGATTTCGCTCAGCGTCTTGCCGGAGGCGATGAGGCGCATCACCTGGAATTCGCGGTCCGAGAGAGTCTCGTCCGGCGGGCGATCGCCGCCGCGCTCCAGATCGACAATCAGCTTTTCAGCGAACTCCGGGCTCAGGTATTTGCCGCCCTCCAGCACCTTGTGGATCGCCTTGGCGAGCTCGGCCCGCGGACTGTCCTTGGTGATGAATCCAGCGGCGCCCGCTTTGAAGGCCCGGCGCGCGTATTGGGCCTCAGAGTGCATGGTCAACACCAGTACCGGCAGCCGCGGGCGAACTTGCTTGAGTTCCTTCAGAATCTCCAGGCCGCTTTTGCCCGCGAAAGACAGGTCGAGCACCACCGCATCCCAGTCGGAAGTAAGCGCCATCTGGACGGCCTGGTCGGGCGTCCCAGCTTCGCCGTAGGAAATCGCGCCGGGCTGTTCCTCGAGCAGCCTTTTGACGCCGTCCCGCACCACTTCGTGATCGTCAACAATCAGAATTTTTGGCATGTGCCGCCTCCTTCCGCCGATGCGCCAGCGGAACACGGACTTGCAGGGTGGTCCCCACGCCCTTCTCGCCGGAGATCTCTAATTGGGCGCCGATCAGATGCGCGCGCTCCTGCATCCCCAGAATGCCCACGGAGCCCCGGCTAGACTTTTCGGCTTCGGTAATCCCGCGTCCGTTATCGGCGACCCGCAACACGAACGCGCCGCTTTCCTCTTTCATCGCGATGTCCACGCGCGTAGCTTTGGCGTGGCGAAGAATATTGGTCAGGGCTTCCTGAAGGATCCGGAATACGGCCGTGGCTTCCCGGTCACCCAGCCCAAAGTCCTGCAAAGAACAATTGCAACGGCACTCGATTCCGGTTCTGGCTTCGAACTGCTCGGCCTGCCATTCGACGGCCTCCATGAGGCCCAGGTCGTCCAGGATACTGGGGCGCAATTCCGACGCGATGCGGCGCACCACGTTGATGGTGGTGTCGGTCAGGCTCAGCATGGCAGTCAGTTTGGTCTGCATGGCCGCTTGCAGGCGCGACGCGTCGCCCGGCTCGTGAATCATCTTCTCCAGCGCCTCCAGTTCCCACCGCAGCGCGGTAAGAACGCCGCCCATGTCGTCGTGGATCTGGTGCGCGATGCGCGTGGCTTCGGCCTCGCGCGCCGATTGCAAGCTCGCCGACAGAGCCCGCAACTGCTCGCTGGTCGCTTTGAGGCGCTCCTCGGCTTCCTTGCGTTCCGTGATATCCTCGGCCACTCCGCCCACTCGATAAATTTCGCAGGCTGAGTTGCGAATGGGAAAGCCCCGGTCCCGCAGCCAGCGCACGTCGCCGTCCTTGGCGATGAACCGGTATTCGATTTCGAATTCCTGTCCCGCGAATGTCCGAATCAGCTCGGCTACCCGGTCTCGGTCCTCCGGATGAACCATATCCAGATCGAACCCCTTTGCCAAGCTCTCTTCTGATGGCGTACCGCAGACCTTCTCATAGAGCGGGCTTACGTAGAGAAGTTGCGTGAGATCCGGCGAACGCAGCCAGAACACTTCGCGAATGTTTTCGGCGAGCTGCCGGAAGCGCTCCTCGCTTTCGCGCAGCGCTTCCTCAGACAGCTTGCGCTCGGTGATATCGGTGGCCACACCCGCTATCCGCGACACGCAGCCGGACGCATCGCGAATGGGGAATCCGCGGTCGTGGATCCAGCGCAACGATCCGTCGCCGCGAAAGATTCGGAACTCGACGTCGAACTCCTTGTCCCGCTCGTTTTCGATAATCTGCAGCATCCGTCCGCGGTCGTCGGGATGAATATGGTTCAGGAACGGCAGATAATCCTGATCCCAGTAGCGCTGCTCGGCCGATCGACCACTCATACTTTCGTACGCCGGGCTGAGGTATAGCACGCGTTTGAAGTCGGGAGTTTTGATCCAGAACAGATCGTGGATGTTTTCCGCAAATTGCCGGAAACGTTCCTCGCTTTCTCGAAGCGCCTCTTCGGCCCGCTTGCGCCGGGTGATGTCCTGGCCGATTCCGATGCTGGTGCCGTCGGGCAGGCGCAGCATCATCCAGGAGGTATCGATGAGCCTGCCGTCGCGGACGCGCGTTTTGAAGTCCCTCCATTCGCCGCTCACGTGAAGCACGAAATCCTGGACCTTCTCGCGATATTCGGGGTCGGGATAGTTCTCCGCCAGAATGTCCACCCTGTCGTGGACAAGCTCCTGCATGGTCCACCCCAGCGTGCGTTCCCATTCCCGGTTGACCAGCGCTACTTCGTTGGCTTCATTGCCGAAGTTGATCATCAGCGGAATGTGATCGAAAATGGTTTGCAAAATTTCCTTCTGGCGCCGCAGCTCCCGGTCGGCACTTTTGCGCTCCGTGATGTCCTGGCCGATCCCGATCCGCGAGCCGTCGGAGAGACGCACCACGGACCAGCTCGTATGGACGGTCCGGCGATCCTTTCGCGTTTCGAAATCTTCCCACTGCGAAGTGGACTTAGTGGTGAACTCGATCGCGCGCTGGCGGTCGGCGGGATCCGGATAGGCTTCGGCGAAAATATCCAGACCCTGGCTCTCGATCTCCTCCAAGGTGTGGCCGACAATCCGCTCCCATGCCTGGTTAGCCATCTGAATCCGTCCAGTCGGGTCTAAGTAGTTGATGTATAGGGGCACGTGATCGAAAATCGTTTGCAAGATTTCCTTCTGACGCCGCAAGTCCTCCTCCACGCGCTCGCGCCGGGCGATTTCCTTCCGAAGTTCCTGGTTGGCCGCCTCCAGTTCCTGGGTTCGTTCCCCCACCCGCTGGCCGAGTTTCAGGTTCGCGGCGCGAGCCATCTCCTCGGCCCGCCGCCGCTCCAACATCTCCTCGCCGAGCCTTTGATTGGCGGCGCACAGGAGTTCCCGCTGCACGCGCGCCTTCAGGGCGAAGTGCACGAAGCAGCCGAAAACCATCGCCCCCAGAATTGCTCCGCCCAAGGCGACCGCGGACGACAAGGGGCTGCGGTGCTGCGGCGCAAATACACCGAGCAGCCCTAACCGCACGCTCACTACCATCGCTACCGCCCCGATGGGCGCCCACACTGGCTGTCGCAATCCGGCCAGGTTTGGATCCAGCGCGACAGCTTCTGTTCCGGCGCTCAGCACCAGCAGTCCCACGGCTGTGACAAAGGACATGCGGGTCAAACTCCCGAACCCGAAGGCCGCGCCATTCCCCCACAACACGGCCATGCCGCAAGCCGCGGCCACGGCCGCTACGCCCAGGCCGGTGAGACCGAGGAGCGCGGATTTCGTCCGCAGCGGCGCGCTCTGCGCCATGGAAAATCCGGCCGCCAGGACAATAAAACAGAGGGCCGCAGCCGGCGGCATGGTCTCGCCCGGGGGCCATCCATGGAACAGAAACGATGCGACGGCCAAGCTGACAGCCATTCCGCAGCCAACGTACAAGGGTCCAGGCCTTGCCGCCGACACGCCCCACAAAGCGCAGCCGCAGAAGATGAAGCAAAGGCCGGTATCGGGTCCCGCCGCTGGCAGATCGGGCCCAACTTGCGTTAGAAGGGGGACGTGCACCGCCCAGCCCACCAGAACCACGATCCCAACCAAGAGGGCCAGTGCGCCGCAGGCCGCTCCGGCTCGTTGCAGTGACCAAGGATCTGCCGCACCTGCCTTCTCCACCGTGCGGATGCCCGTGGTTGTAAGCTCTGGGGACACGACATTCACCTCCTCCGAATCGGCCGGGCGGACGGCAGCACACCGGTAGGGGAAACGGAAAACATGTGGTAAATGCCTGACCACATGGAGGAAAAGGATACCACAAACTGGGCGTAACCTTGGCGATGCCACCTTCGTCTTATGTTTTCGCAGCTAAGGAGTGAGTACTTACTTATGGGTTCTGCCCGCAATCCCGTCCTTCAGCCCAAAGCCAGTGAGACGCGCGCCACTCGCATGCCCGGTGAGGACCGCCGTCGCCAACTGCTCCAGGTGGCCATCGCCAGTTTCGCGCAGAATGGCTTCAGCGGCACCAAGACTAAGGACATCGCCGCCGCCGCCGGAGTCAGCGAAGCCATCCTGTTTCGCCATTTTGCCAGTAAAGAGGACCTTTATCACGCGATTTTGGACGAAAAGGAAGCCACGCTGGGCAGCGAGCGCTGGTTCGCCGAAATGAGGGAGCTGGCCGAACGCCGTGACGACGCGGCATTGCTTCGTTGCATTGCCCAACAGTTGCTCCGCTCCTTTCGCGAAGATTCCGCCTTTCACCGCTTATTGCTGTACGCCTCGCTCGAAGGGCACCTTCTGGCCGACCTGTTCCATGAGCGCTTCGGCCTGCCGATGGGCGATTTCTTCGCGCGCTACATCGCCCAGCGGCAGCGGGAAGGCGCCTTTCGCGAATGCGATCCCGGAGCGGCCGTCCTGTTTGTCTTCGGCACCCTGCTGCATTACGCCATGTATCGCTACGCGATCGGAGTGAACAACTTCCCGGTTTCCGAGGAAACCATAGTCGACCAGTTCGTGGAATTCACTCTGACCGCATTGGAACAGCGTCCGGCCGCGGTGCGTATGGCGAAAGGAAAGCAGAAGTAGCTATGGCAAGGCACCCCGATTCGCCTTCCGTGTGGGCTCTTCTGGCCGGAATCGCGCTGCTGGCCTCCGCCGGGTGCGGCAGCAGTTCGAATAAAACCGCCACGGTCACCGAAGCGGCGTCCGGGCCGCCCAAGGTCCTGAAAATCGCCACCGTGCGGCCCGTTACGCGCGAAGTATCATCCTCGGTGCAAACCACCGGAAGTTTTCTCGCCGAAGAATCCTCCGACGTGGCGCCGCCAGCGGCCGGCCGCGTAATCGAAACCCCGGTGGACGCGGGCGCATTCGTCCAGCAAAGCCAGGTGCTGGCGAAACTCGAAGATCGCGACGCGCAGCTCCGCTTACAAGCCGCGCTCGCGTCTGAAGAACAAGCCGAAGCCAGCTTACGCCAGGCCGAGTCCCACATCGGATTGCCGCAGGGCGGCAAGTTCGACGCTAACAACGTACCGGAAGTGCTCTCGGCCAAGGCTTCCTACGATTCCGCCATGGCCCAGGCCAAGATGTCGGAAGCCGACGCGCAACGCTACGACGCGTTGATTAAGACCGGCGACGTGTCGCAAAGCGCTTACGATAAAGCGCGGACCGCCTCCGACACCGCCAAGGAACAGGCCAATTCGGCGCGCCAGATGTACGAGGCCGCGCTCAACACCGCGCGCCAGAGTTTCCAGGGCGTCATCAACGCGCAAGCGTCATTGGCCGGCGCGAAAGCGCAGACCGCGATCGCACGCAAGGCCGTGGACGACACTGTCATCAAAGCTCCGTTCACCGGCTACATCAGCGCGCGCCCCATCGCGGTAGGACAATACGTCGCGCTCACCTCGAAAATCGCTACGCTGGTGCGTGTCACGCCGCTGAAGCTGGAGCTGCAGGTGCAAGAGTCCAGCGGACCGCAGTTGAAGCTGGATGCGGACGTCGAGGCCAGCGTCCCCGGCTACCCCGGCCGCGTGTTTCGCGGCAAGGTCACCGCCATCAATCCCACGGTGGATCCTAACTCGCGCACCATCGCGGTGGAAGCGAAGTTCCCCAATCAGGATCTGGCGCTGAAGCCCGGCATGTTCGCTACCGCGCGCATTCTGTTGAAAGGCAGCAGTATGGGCCTGTTCCTGCCGCGCGCGGCGATCCTCACCGATCCGAGCACCAATTCCTCGCAGATCTTCTTCGTTCGCGACGGCAAGGCGCGCGTCGCGGTGGTTCAACTAGGCGCGCAGCTCGGCGCCGAGGACGGCAACCTGGTCCAGATCCTGTCCGGCATCGCGCCCGAGTTCGTCGTCGCGCGCGACCACCTGCAGGATCTTTATGACGGCGAGCCTGTCGAGGTTCTGAGCGAACAAGCAGCCGCCGGTCCCGCGGAGAAATAACCGTGCATAAACTCGCCGAAATCTGCGTCAAACGGCCCGTTTTCGCCACCATGCTGATCGTCGCGCTCATGGTGGTAGGCATTTTTTCGTTCTTCACGCTGGGCGTGGACCTGTTCCCCAAGATCGATCTGCCCACCGTGTCAGTGACCGTCAGCAATCCCGGCGCATCCGCCGAAGAGATCGAAACCGACATCACCAAGCGCATCGAGGATTCCGTCAACACCATCAGCGATATCGAGCAGGTGCAGTCCACTTCGGTGGAGGGCCAATCCACGGTCACGGTTACGTTTTCGCTCGACAAGAACGGCGACGTGGGCGCGCAGGAAATTCGCGACAAAGTCAACCTGATCGTCAACGACCTTCCCGATACCGCAAAGGCGCCCGTGGTGCAGAAATTCGATCCCGATGCCACGCCCATCATGGAGATCGCGCTGTCTTCACCGCGTCCGCTGCGCGAGGTCACCGAGATTGCCGACAAGCAAATCAAGCCGCAACTGGAAAACATCAACGGCATCGGGCAAATTCAATTGGTCGGCGGACTGAAGCGTGAGATCCGCGTCTGGGTGGATCCCGACAAGATGCGTGGGTACAACCTGGCCATCTCCGACGTAGCCAACGCGCTGCGCCAGCAAAACATGGAAATGCCCGCCGGCAACGTGAATGCGGGTGCGCGCGAACTGGCGGTGCGCACGCTCGGCCGGCTGGTGGATCCCGCGCAGTTCAACGAAATCGCCATCGCCCAGCGCGGCTCTTACGTGGTCAAGCTGCGCGACATCGGCTACGCGGAGGATTCGCAGGAAGAGCCCACCACCGCCGCGCGCCTGAACGGCCAACCTGCCGTGACCATGGTGGTCTCCAAGCAATCCGGCCAGAATACCGTGGCCGCCGCCGACGCACTCAAGGAGCGCATCAAGCAAGTCGAATCTACTCTTCCCAAAGACATCCACATCGCCATCACCAACGATCAGTCCATTTTCATCAAGGCGGCCGTGCATTCGCTCGAGCAGCATTTGATCGAGGGCAGCATCCTGGCGGCCGCCATCGTGTTCGCGTTCCTCGCCAACATCCGTACCACGCTGATTTCCGCCGTTGCGATTCCCACCTCGATCATTTCGACCTTCGCCCTGATGGCCGCGATCGGCTTCGACTTGAACCAGATCACCATGCTGGCCCTGACGCTCATGGTGGGCATCGTAATCGACGACGCCATTATTGTGCTCGAAAATATTTACCGCTTCATGGAAGAAAAAGGCATGTCGCCGTTCCGCGCCGCGATTGAGGGCACACGCGACATCGGCCTGGCGGTCATGGCGACCACTTTCTCCCTGCTCGCCGTGTTCCTGCCCATCGGCTTCATGGGTGGCATCGTCGGGCGTTTCATGTCGTCCTTCGGATTTACGGCGTCTTTCGCCATCGCGGTCTCGCTGCTGGTGTCCTTCACCCTGACGCCGATGCTCACTTCGCGCTTCATCAAGATGCACGCCGGCCATGAGGGCGGCAAGGAGAAGAGCTCCAAAGACTCGCGCTTCTTCCGCTTCCTGGACGGTCATTACACGCGGATGCTCGAGTGGGCCATGGCGCATCGCAAAACGATGGTCGCCATCAGCGCCGGCGTCGTGCTCAGCACGGTCCCGCTGTTCATCCTGGTCGGCAAAAATTTTCTTCCCGAAGATGACCGTTCGGAGTTTCAAGTCAATATCCGCGCGCCCGAGGGCAGCTCGCTCGCCGCTACCGTCACCATCGCCGAGCGCATTGCGCGCGACGTCCGCACCCTGCCGGGCGTCAGCGACACTCTGACGTCCGTGGGTATTGCCTCGCAATCCTTCACCGGAGCCACGGGCGGCGAAGTCAACAGCGCCGCGATCTACGTCAAGCTGGTTCCGCGCGACGCGCGCAAGGACACGCAGGATCAACTCATCGCGAAAGCGCGCGAAATTCTCACCCATTATCCAAAGGATCTGCGCACCAGTGTGGGCCAGGCGGCCAGCGGTCCCGGGGGCGGCCAAGCCGACGTACAGTTCACGCTCACCGGCCCGGACCTCGACAAGCTCAACACCTACTCGCAGGCGCTGCTCGCGAAATTGAAGGCGATGCCCTACATCGCCGATGCCGATACGTCGCTGGTGTACGGCAAGCCAGAGCTGCGCGTCGAAATCGATCGCCAGCGCGCCGCCGATTTAGGTGTGCGCGTCAGCGACATCGCTCAAGCGTTGAACACCATGGTGGCCGGCCAGGTGGTCTCCTCGTTCCCCTCCGGCGGCGAAGAGTACGACGTGCGTGTGCGCGCCGACATGCAGTACCGCACCAGCGCGGAGGGCCTGCGCCAGCTCACCGTCTTTTCCACCAATACGCGCGGCTGGGTGCCGCTCGATCAAGTGGTGCGCATCAAGAGCGGCGATGCGCCCTCCAGCATCGGGCGTCTGGATCGCCAGCGCCAGGTGACGCTGAGCGCCAACATCATGCCCGGCGGATCGCAACAGAAAGTGATTTCCACCCTCAACGATCTCGCGGCCCAGATGCACATGGATCCTGGCTATCGCACCAGTCTGGTTGGCACTTCGAAGGAGCTCGGCCGCGCCGGCTATTATTTCATCCTCGCCATCGCGCTGACGTTCATCTTCATGTACATCGTGCTCGCGGCGCAGTTCGAATCCTTCGTTCACCCGTTTACGATCCTGCTGACGCTGCCGCTCGCGATTCCGTTCGGCATCCTCTCGCTGTTGATGTTCCATCAAGCCGTGAACATCATGTCCGGCCTCGGCCTATTGCTGTTGTTCGGGATCGTGAAGAAGAACGCGATCCTGCAAATCGACCACACCAACGGACTGCGCGCCGCGGGAATGAACCGCTATGACGCCATCATCCAGGCCAATCGCGACCGGCTGCGGCCCATCCTGATGACCACCACCGCGTTGGTCGCCGGCATGCTCCCGCTGGTGCTTTCCAACGGCGAAGGCTCGGCGAGCAACCGGTCCATCGGCGTGCTGGTGGTTGGCGGGCAGACCTTGTGTTTGTTGCTTACCCTCCTCGCCGTCCCGGTTTTTTATTCGCTCTTTGACGACATGAAGCAATTGCCGCTCTTCCGCAAATTCGCGCGCAAGCACGAGAAGACGCCCCAACCAATAAGAGACGTGGTTCCTGGTTTGGACCCCGCCGGAGAACACGCCTGATGTACCGCCCATCGCTACTTGTTTTACCGTTCGCGCTTTCCGCGGCTCTGATCCAAAATGCTTTCGCGCAACAGCCGAAGACGCCCGCCCAGGAGACGCTATCTTCGCGGCCCAATAGCACGCTGGTTCCGCCCGTGCGTCCGTTTCAGTTGCCGCCGCGCACCGGCGTCGAAACCAAAATGGAGATTTCGCTCGACCAAGCTTTGACCATGGCGCTCGCGAACAACAAAGATATCGAGTTCGCCCGCATCGATCGCCTGGAAGCGGATTACTCGCTCACTGGCGCGAAAGGCGTTTACGATCCGACGCTCAACGTCAACGCGTATTGGGAGCAGCAGACCACGCCCATCGCCTCCTCGCTCGGCGGCAGCGCCAACGGCAGCCTGCTGAACAAAGCCTGGGAGGCCGACCCGGGAATCACCCAGAACATGCCCTGGTTCGGCGGACTTTTCAAGATGGATCTTTCCTCTCTCGACGCCTTCTCCAACAACGAGTTTCTTTCGCTGAACCCGCAGTACCAGACGGCCTTGAATTTTTCCTACACACAGCCGCTGTGGCGCAATTTCATGTATGACAACAACCGCCATCAGATCGATGTCGCCAAGAAAAATCGAGAGCTCACGGACGAGCAATTCCGCCAGCGCGTCATGAATGTGGTGCTGCAAGCCGAGCAGGCTTACTGGGAGCTCGAATACGCCTACAACAACATGCAGGTGCAACTGGATGCGGTACGCATTGGCGTCCAGCAGGACGAAAGCAACCGGCGCCAGGAAGAACAGGGACTGCTCGCTCCCATCGATGTGGTAGCCGCGCAGACGCAGCTCGCCACCTTCGAAGTGGGCGCCTATGCGGCGCAATCGGCGCTCACCGGCGCCGAAAATACGCTGAAGGAACTGATCCTGCCCGATCAGTCCGACCCGCAGTGGTTCGCCGCGCTGCTTCCGACGACACCGGAAGATGTCCAGGTTCCACTCACGCCGCTCGCGGACGCAGTCGCCCAGGCCATGGCCAACCGGCCCGAAATCGCCGAAGTCAAAATCAACGGCGAGATCAACGAAAAAGACGTCCGCTATTACCGCAATCAGACTAAACCTCAAGTGAATCTCACCGCGCTGTACACGCGCGCCGGGTTAGCCGGAACGCTGCTGCCGGCTGGGCCCAACCCGTTTAGCGCGGCGTTCGCGCCCTTAACAACGCAGATCAACGAACTTTCGGCGCTGGAGGGATTGCCGGCGCTTTCCCCGGTTTCGTTTGGAAGCACCACGCTGCCGCCGGTCTTGGTGGGAAACTACGGGCATTCCCTGGCCGCGATCCTGGATGGAAATTTTCCCACCACGGAAGTGCAATTGAGCATATCGCTGCCGATCCGTAATCGCACCGCGGAAGCCAATCTCGGCAAGTCGCTCGCCGAAACGCGCCGCATCAAGAATCAACAGCAGCAGACCGAGCAAAACATTCAATCCGACGTTCGCAACGCGATGGAGAATCTGCAAATGGCGCAGCTCCGCCTGCAAGCCGCGTCGGTGGCGCGCGAATCGGCCGAAGAACAGTATCAAAGCGAGCAGCGCCAGTTTCACGCCGGCACATCGACGCTCTTCTTAGTGCAACAGCGCCAAGCCACCATGATCACCGCGCGCAGCCAGGAACGCCGTTCGCAGGCCGATTTGGCCGAAGCCATCGCGCAGTTCCAACTGGCTACCGGAACCATCCTGAAAGAACGGCACGTGGTGCTGAAGTAGCAACGCATGCCGCGCCGGGTATAGTAAAGTCATCGCATGGCCACCGCTACCGCTCCCGCCGGGATCAGCCCGGAGTTCATCGATGAGGTGCGCGCTAAGCTCGCCCGCGCTACTGTCGAGCATTACATCAACGGCCGCTGGACGGAGGGTGCCCGCGGGGAAACGTTCGAAACGCTCGACCCCTCCACCAATCGCACGCTGTCGCGTGCCTGGCGCGGCCACGCCGAGGACATCGATCGCGCGGCCACGGCCGCTCACGCCGCGTTTGAAAAATGGGGCCACGGCAAAGCCAAGGATCGCAAGAAATACCTGTTCAAGATCGCGAGCCTGATCGAAAAACATGGCGACGAGCTAGCCACCATCGAATGCCTGGACGCGGGGCAGGCGCTAAAGATTGTTCGCGCGCAAATCGCGCGCACGGCTGAAAACTTCAGCTTCTACTCCGAATACGCCGAAAAGGCCATGGACGGCCGTACGTACCCGGTGGACACCGAATGGCTCAACTACAGCCTCCGCGTCCCGGTGGGCGTATGCGGCATCATCACGCCGTGGAACGCGCCCATGATGCTGTCCACGTGGCGCATCGCACCGGCGCTCGCCACCGGTAACACTGTGGTGTTGAAACCCGCCGAATGGTCGCCGCTCACGGCTTGGAAACTCGCGCAGATCATCGAGGAGGCGGACCTGCCGCCCGGCGTCTTCAACGTCGTACAAGGCTACGGCGAGGAAGCGGGCGCGCCGCTGGTAGCGCATCCTTTGGTTCCGCTCATTACGTTTACCGGCGAAACTACCACGGGATCGATCGTGATGAAAACCGGCGCCGATCACCTGAAGCGGCTTTCGCTCGAACTCGGCGGCAAATCCCCGGCCGTGATTTTCGCCGACGCCGATCTCGATCGCGCGCTCGACGCCACCGTGTTTCAGATCTACAGCTTCAACGGCGAGCGCTGCACCGCCAATTCGCGCGCGCTGATCGAACGCTCGATTTTCGATGACTTCACCCAAAAGATCGCCGATCGCGCGCGCCGCGTGAAGGTCGGCAGCCCGCTCGACCCGGACACCGAAGTTGGCCCGCTCATCCATCCCGAGCATCGCGATCGCGTGCTCGGCTACATCGAGATCGGCAAACAGGAAGGCGCCAAGCTGGTTGTTGGCGGCGAGCGCGTGGGAACCGAGGGCAACTACGTCTCCCCTGCCCTGTTCCTGGGCGAAAATCGTATGCGCATCGCTCAGGAAGAGATTTTCGGCCCCGTACTGACGGCCATTCCATTCGACGACGAAGCCGACGCGTTAGCCAAAGCCAACGACGTGAAATACGGCTTGGCGTCCTATATCTGGACTCGCGACGTCACGCGCGCGCACCGCATGGCGCTCGCGATGGAAGCCGGCATGACCTGGATCAACAGCCACAACGTGCGCCATCTGCCCACACCATTTGGAGGCGTGAAATCCAGCGGCACGCATCGCGAGGGCGGCGAGCACTCCTTCGAGTTTTATACTGAACTCAAACACATCGCAGTCCCGTTGGGATCGCACGCGATTCCAAAATTTGGGAAGGGCTAACACATGTCTTCGTTCCCTCGCGTCATTCGCATCGGCCACGTCATACTGTCGGTGGCTGACATTGCCGCGTCGCGCCATTTCTACGTCGATCTGCTCGGTCTCAACGTGGTTCACGAAGACGACCGCGCGTTGTACCTGCGCGGCGTCGAAGATCGTGAGTGGAGCCTGAAGCTGGAACTGGGCAATGACATTGGCGTCCGGCAGCTCGCCTACAAAGCCGGCTCCGAAGCCGCACTGGATGAAATCGCCGCCATCGCGCAATCCCAGGGCCTTCCGCATCGCTTCGAATCTGAGCGGGACCGCCCGCGCATCCTGCGCCTGCAGGATCCGTTCGGCTTTCCCATCGCGTTCTACTACGAATCGATCAAGCATCCCTGGCTGCTCCAGCGCTTCGATCTGCATCGCGGCCCGGGCATCCAGCGAATCGATCACATCAACGTTCTTTCGCCGCAGGTGAAAGAGCTCACCGATTGGTACCAGAAACATCTCGATTTCCGGCTCACCGAATACACCGAAGACGACACCGGCCGCGTCTGGGCCACCTGGTTGCAGCGCAAGGGCCACGTCCACGATTTGGCCACCACCAACGGCTCCGGGCCGCGGCTGCATCATTTCGCGTATTGGCTGCCCGACGGCGCGCGGGTTTCGCAGCTCTGCGACATTCTCGCGGGCGCCTTTGAAACCGATCGCATCGAGCGCGGTCCCGGCCGTCACGGCATCACCAACGCGTACTTTCTCTACTTGCGCGATCCCGACGGGCACCGCATTGAGCTCTATACGTCGGATTACCTAAGCGTCGATCCCGATTTCGAGCCCATCCGCTGGAACCTGCACGATTCGCGCCGGCAAGCGCTGTGGGGCGGCCACGCGCCGAAGAGTTGGTTCCTCGAAGGCAGTCTGGTCGAGGCGTTTGACGGCGGGTGGGTCAAAGTGGAGGAGTCCGAGCTCCAGGGCCTCCCGGCCTACGTCAGATAAAGCAGCAAAAAATTGCGTCCCGCCGTGCCTTCCGTCCCGTACTCCTCACTAGAGATGCTGACGGAGGCGAACGCGGAACCTCAGCCGAAGGTGCAAACGGCGCCGGAGATGGCTTTCGCCGATGCGCTGCGGGCCAATCAGTCCATGGTGTTCAGCCTGGCGTACCATTTTTTGCGGGATCGGGGCGCGGCCGAGGAAATCGCGCAGGACGTATTTTTGCAGCTTTATCGCAAGTTCGATCGATTGGATTCGCCGCGGCATGTGGTCTTCTGGCTGCGAAAAACCACCAGCCACCGCTGCATTGACTACGCGCGGAAGCGCGGCGCGCATTATACGATCGCCTTGGGCGATACTGCGGAGCCGTCGGTCGCCGAGGATCGCGGCGATCCTTTGCTGAACCGCCGCTTGCGCCAGTTGATCGCGACGCTCGCGGAGAAGCCGCGCATGGCCGTGGTGCTGCGCTATCAGGAAGACTTGACACCGGAAGAAATCTCGGAAGTTCTGGACATGCCCGTGCGGACGGTGAAGAGCCATCTGCACCGGTCGCTCGCCATCCTGCGCGAAAAGATCGAGCGAAGTATGGGAGACATTCGTTGATGGGCGATTTTGAAAAGGAATTAAAGGATGCGCTGGCTCGCAAGGAGCCGCCGGCCTGGTTCGAAGCGAAGGTTTTCGCTCGCGCCACGGCGCGGCGTCCCAGGTTCGGGTTACTGCGCTGGGTAGTGGCGACGAGCTCGGCTTTCGCCATCGCCGCCGGACTGTGGACCGACCATCAAACCGCCGTGCGCGAAAGGATTCAGGGAGAAGCCGCCAAGGCGCGCCTGGAACTCGCGCTCAAAATCACGGCCGCGCAACTCGCGAAGATTCAGAAGACCATGCGCGCTTCTACGGAGGAAGAATGATCAAACTGGCAGCCCTGGCTTGTATCGCGCTTGCGCCACTCGCGGCGCAAGACATTAAGATCCCGCCTAGCGTGGAGCGGCTCGCGTCGAAGGCCAGCGACGTGGTGGACGTCACCATGGACTCGAACCTGCTTCAATTGGCCAGCCGCTTTCTTTCGGACAAGGATTCCGACGACGCCCAGGTAAAGAAGTTGATCGCGGGTTTGAAAGGCATCTACGTCCGTAGCTATGAATTCGAAAAGACCGGCGAATACCAGGAATCGGACGTTGAGCCGATTCGCGCGGCGTTGCGCAATCCAGCCTGGTCGCGCATCGTCGGCGTCCGCAGCCAGAAGTCCGGTGAAAATGCCGAAGTGTACGTGAAGACCGGCAACAACAAGATCGGCGGGCTAGTGATCTTATCTACCGAACCGAAGCAACTGACCATCGTCAGCATCGAGGGCAGCATCGATCCGGACCAACTGAACGAGCTCGGCGGACATTTCGGAATCCCGAAAGTGGAAACTCACAAGGACAAAGACAAATAGTCAGGAGCCGACCGGCTGCTGTTCCACGCCCTTTGCTTTGCGGCTGCGCTTCACCCATTGCATTACCTGAACCGCGCTTCCGGCGGCGCAGAGCACGATGAATACCGGCATGATCCATTCGGTAAGGGGCGCTTTGGCGATGCGCAGGATTGCACGTCCGAAATGGATGGCCAGCAGGCCGATGAGCGTAAAGCGTAGAGACCGCGCCAGGAAGACGAAGCTCAGTAGGCGCTTGCGAGGATATTCGAAAGCGCTCGCGCTGGCGATGACCAGCGTGAACGGAAACGGAGGCGGAGCCAGGCAAGCGGTAGCGATCGCGATTCCGGCCCGCTGGCTCATTTTGCGCTCGAAATACTCGAAACGGTGGGGTTTCATCATTTTTTTCAGCCCCTCTTCGCCGCCTTTGCGGCAAACCGCGTCGAGCAGCACTACGCCGAGCGTGGAGCCAGCCGCGGCCATCACGATATACCAGGGCAGATGGGCATGATCGCGGGCCGTGAGCACCACGAGTAGCAAATCGTTTCCGAATGGCAGAAATAGGAAAGAGGAATCGGCGATTCCCAGGATCAAAAGGCCGAATGCTCCGAGATGAATCAGCCAGACCAGGAAATGTTCAACTGCGGCGTGCACCCTTGTTGGATGCCTGCATCGCGCGGGATGTGACGAAAGGTGTCAAAGAACCACGTGGTTCCTGGTCTGGCTCTCGGGTTGCACGTGACCACGGCGAGAGGCAGGAATGAAAACCTATCGTGTAACCTTTATGCAACGGACCGGCGCGAGCGGCGAACCATCGGAGCGCCCAACGGATTACGTGGCGATCGATCTGGCGGATGGCGTGGTTATCGACAAGCAATTTGTCGAGCGGACCGAGCCGGAGGCGATGCACGTGGAGGAATCGCTCGAAGAAGACGACAGCTTCTTGAGCGTCGGGTCTGAAGCCTGGGATTACTCGGTGGCGAACGGCCGCGAAGACGAATTCATTGCGGCGCTGGAGAATTCGCAGATGGTGACGGAGTATGTGCGGCTCGTTGGCCAGCCTTCGCCCATCGAGCCGTGATCTGGCAGGCGCCTATCTAGCGGCTTGCGCGGCCTGCATCCTGGCGCGCATGTTTTTCATCATCTCGCGGGAGCTTTCGGAGCGCTGGCGGCCGTTGGGCGTGGCGTCGATCAGCTTTTCGAGATTCATGGCAAATTGTGGGGCCACTGCCGCGCGAATCTCTCCCAGCAGCGGCTCGATTTTCGCGAACACGCCGATATGCTCGCCGTTCGCGTCGGTGAAAAGCTCCAGGCTGATGGCGCCCCGGTTCACCAGCGCAGCGGCCATGTCCCAATAAGTCACCACCATGCGTAGATGGCCGCTGTGCTCGCCGAACATGGCGGCTTGAAAGTCGGCCAGCGATTGCGGGTTGAACTCCGCAAAATACCAGTTGCGGGCCGTACGCATGGTTTCCTCACGGCGCAACTCATACAGCTTCAGAATAAGTTCTGCTTCATCTTGAATCGACATGGAATGACTCCTTGTTAGGGATTTCAAGCGCTCCAGCGCGCTTTTGCCAGTTTAGCAAAAGGCCGAAATTCGTTTGTGGCCGACTCGAACTGAGCGGCGTCATCGACCCGCCAAGACCCCGCTGGGTGTCACAACAGCGGTTTGATCGCCGTCCCGGAAGATGTAGCCAAGGCGTATGTTACTTATTGAATGAGATATGGAGTCTTTTCAATCGCAGATTGCTACTGAGCTACCGAGAGCAAGCTCAGGTATGAATACGCAGCGTCTGGCCTCCATCGCTGCGATCGCCCTGGCGGGCTTCCTAACCGCTCCCCTCGCCGCTGCTCCCCGCGTGGATGCTCTGCCGCGCACAGCCGACGGCAAGCCCAACTTCGAAGGCATCTGGCAGGCCTCCAGCACCGCTTGGGCCGATCTTCAAGATCACGCCGCCAGCCTCAACATGCTGGCCGGCCGGTCCGTCGTCGAAGGCGTCACCATCCCTTATCAGGCCTCGGCCGCCAAGCAGCGGGCCGAAAATTTCCAGAACCGGCTGAAGGCCGATCCTGTTTCGAAATGCTACATACCGGGCGTGCCCCGCATCATGTACATGGACTTCCCGTTCCAGATTTTTCAAACTCCCAGCATCCTCACCATGGCCTTCGAATGGGAGCTCGACTATCGCCTGATCTATACCAACGGCACGTCCCACCCCGAGGACAGTAGTTTCTGGATGGGAGATTCGCGAGGCCATTGGGAAGGCGACACCCTGGTGGTGGATGTCGGCGACATCAACGGCAAGACGTGGTTCGACATGGCGGGCGATTTTCACAGCGACCAACTCCACGTGATCGAGCGCTATCGCATGACCGATCACGACACGATTCAGTATCAAGCCACAATCCAGGATCCGAAAGTCTTTACGCGGCCCTGGACCATCGAGGTCGCGTTGCATCGCCGCACGGACCGGAACAGGCTTTTCGAGTACTCCTGCGAATCGGAACTGGAAGAAGTCAACGGCGCCTTTACGCGTGAGTCGAAGACTTGGTACCCCGGCGATGGAACCAACCCGCCGCTCATGACGGCCAAGGCTTCAACTTTACCGCCGGCGCCTCCGCCTGTACCGAACCTTCGCCGCACAGCGGAAGGCAAGCCCGACCTGCAAGGCTTTTATGAAGCCAAAACCCGCGGCGCGAATCAGGGATTGGAACGGCGGCCCGGCGCATCGCCTTCCCGAGACTTGATCATCGATCCACCCGGCGGGAAACTCGCGATGCTGCCTTGGGCCGTGGCGGAACGGGCTAGTCGCGAAACGAGCGAGCGCGGATATGACGATCCAACGGCGCACTGCTTCCCCGCGGGTGTCCCGCGCTCGATCTGGGTGCCCGAAGGCATCGACATTATTCAAACGTCGGACTACATTATCCTGCTGTTCGAACGCACCCAATGGCGCATCATCCCGCTGGATGGGCGCGCGCACCTTCCTGACACGATCCGTTTGTGGCAAGGCGATTCAGTCGGGCATTGGGAGGGCGACGCGCTCGTGGTGGACACCACCAACCTCAACGGCAAGACCTGGCTCGATGAGGCCGGTGAAATTATCAGCTATGCCGCGCACGTGGTGGAGCGCTTCATTCCCGTGGGCCCCGACACTCTCCGGTACGAGGCAACGGTTACCGATCCGGTGGTGTACTCGCGGCCATGGACGGTTTCTTTTCCGATCAATCGCGAGAAGTTCGAGCTTCGAGAAGCCGCGTGTCACGAGGAAGATCACGACCTACCGCACTTGAAAGCGCTGAAGGAGGCAGCCGCGGCGAAAAAGAAGGCGCTGGAACATTAGTCCTGGCGAGATCAGGCAATTCGATCCAGCCTTACCGGGACGTCATCCCGGCGAGGTGGAATCGCTACTGGCCGGGAGTGAACGCCAGCAGCACGTTTCCCGGCCTGCCGTTGCGAACGCCGACGTAGCCCGACGGTACGAACAGCGTCCCGCCCGCCACCACGGGTCCCGCCGCGCCCATGGAGCCGCCCTTCGCCGCCACGCCATTGACAGTTTCAAAACCCCTCCACGTATCGAACTGCCACACCACCTTGCCATCCGCGGCGGATAAAGCCCTGAGCACCCCATCCCAGCCGCCGGAGAAGACGATTCCCGGGATCGCGGCCAGCGGGCCCTCTTGGCCGGTATACTTCGAGCGCTCATCCACCGGCGCGAGAGGCGTAAACCACCTTCGTTCCCCGTTGCGAATCTCGATCGCTCCAATACCGCCCGGTCCCAAACCGAAATAGGCGGTCTGGCCATCGGCCGCGCCGCCCCAGACGATCTTCCCGCCGAATTCCGTCGTATTGTTCACCAGCGCCGTGCGCCACAGCACTTCGCCTTTCCGGTCCGGATCGTATGCCCGCACGTTGCCGCTCTTCTGCCCGGCGACCAACAAACTGCGCCCGCCCGCAAGGTTGACCAGCATGGGCGGCGAACCAAAATCCTGATCCGGCCCGAAATCCTTGGGACAGTTTTCCAGCGGCTTGGGGTTCATGCAGCCCACTACCCAGGCATCGTTTTCCGTGCCTTGCTGGGACCACAGAATCTTCCCCGAATCGAGATCGAGCGCCATCACCGCGTCGGTGGTCTTCGGCGCGGGACTGGTGTAGCCGTCGCCGGTGCCGATGTACAGCGCGTGCCGTTTGGCATCGATGGTCGGAGCGCTCCACACCCCTCCTCCGGCCGGCGCCCAGCGGCTGGTGCCGTTGGCGTTCTTTGAAACAATTTTGGGGACTTCTGTAATGGTGTACGTCTTCCAGATCTCCCGCCCACTCGCGGCATCCAGCGCCACCACATTGCCTCGAAATGAGCAGCAAGGATAACTGGGATTGGAGCTCACGCCCTCTTCCGACGATGTCACCGGCACGTACAGCCGGTCTCCAAAAACCTGCGGCGCTCCCGTGATGCGCGCGGCCGGATGTTCATCCGCTCGCGCCTTCCAGATCAAGGCGCCGTTCTGTGCGTCCAGCGCGTAGACGTTCGCCTTCAAATCGCCGAAATAGGCCACCGGCGGCGTCGCGGCGCGGATCGAAACCGCGGTCCGCACTCCTGCATCGGCTTGGAATGTCCAATACACGCAACCCGTGCCGGCATCCACGGAATAAACCATCCCCGTGTCGGCGCTGAAAAAGACTCGTCCACCCACCACCACGGGTTCACCGAAAACCTGTTTCGCACCGGCGAGCCCGAACGCCCATTTCAGCTTGAGGCGCGGGACCTGACGCGCGCTCAGTTGTGCCGCTTCCGCTGTCTCAAATCGAGCGTTCGATACGCCCGCGCCCCAGCCGTTCCATGCCGGTCCGGCGCTCACAGCGAAGGCAGGATTGTTCTTGCATTGCTGCGCGGCCAGCGGGGCCAGATTCGCCGCGAAGACCGCGGCGCCAATCGCTATCATCCAAGTTCGCATTTCAGGATCAGTCTATCTTGAATCGTCGCCTTGAGTTTTACCCTGAGTCCGCCGTGGGTCCATAATGCACTATGGAGTCTCGGGCGCATCAGGCGAGCGTTCGTCTGAGTCTGTGGAAGCAACACCTGGGCCGCGTGCCGGAATGGGTTTGGGAGCAAACGGATCTCGAGATGCTCGTTCTGGCTGAGAACGATCTGACGGAGATTCCCGGCCAGATCGGACGGCTGAAAAAACTCCGCACGCTCGATCTGGGCCATAATCGGTTGACGTCAATTCCGGAAGAACTGGGCGATTTCGATAGCTTGTCGGATTTTCTGTATCTTCACGACAACCAACTCACCGGGCTGGCCCCGTCTCTCGCGAGGCTCACGAAACTGCGTTATCTGAACATCAGCGATAACCGATTTGAGGAACTCCCGGAATGTGTTTTCTCCCTGGCGAATCTGGTCGAGTTGCGCGCCTCGGGAAACCGGCTGACATCGCTACCCGATTCTTGCGATCGTCTGCGCTGTCTGCGGGAGCTGCACCTGCGCGACAACAGGCTCGCATCGTTGCCCGATTCTATCGGAGCGATGCAACAACTGCGCCACATCGATCTGCGCGGCAATCCAATCCAGCATCTGCCCGCGTCCATCGCATCGCTCCCGCGGCTGGAGAAACTGGATCTGCGTTGGGTGGACATTCCCCCCTGCGAATGGTTCGCGACGCTCGAAGCGCGCGGCTGCCTAATTTATCGCTGACGAGGTTTATCGCGGATGAGAGGAATCAAGCGGCGCACGGTATTGCAAGGGTTGATGGCAGCGCCGTTCTTACCGCGCGCGGGCGCTCAGAATGCACCGCTAGTCGACACCGAATTCCACCTGCATCCCCACTATCGAACGCCGGCTCCGCTCGATGCCCCTCCCCCCAAGATCAAAGCCGGACTCGACGAGTTCGTCTCAGAGAGATATCACGACCAGATCGCGGCCATACTGTCCCGGTGGCGCACGAACCTGGCTGAGGCCGTGGAGCAATCCCTCACGCCGGAGTTTCTGGGAGTCTCTTTCGATCCTGTCGAATCGCGAATCTTGCGGTCCGGGCCGGCGCTCGAAGTTCGCCGCGTCGTGTTCGCGCAACAGCCAACACTCGCGCGCGAAGCCTTCCTGACCGCAGTGCGATCCTCTCTGAGCGCGCTCACGACGATTCATACCGCCGAATTCCAAGTCGTTGGCATAGGCATGCAGCCGAACGGAGGCGTCCGCACGCGCGTGCGTTACGAACTCGTGGGCTCGGGCGCGAATTTTCATCGCGAGCAGCGCGTCGGGTTCTGGGACATGGAATGGGTGGCCGCGCAGCCGGGTGAATATCGTGTGCGGCGCTGGCTCTCGGGCGAAGAGACGCGCGCCCGGTCCGCCAAACCTTGGTTTCAAGATATCGCTCCCAGCGTGTTCGAGCGCGCTCCCTCGTACCGCGATCAGCTGCTGCGCGGTATCGACCACTGGCGCACTGTTCTCGACGGTGCCTGCGGCATCGACGTTTACGGCCACAACGGCGTATCCATCGGCGACATCGATGGCGACGGTTTCGATGACGTATACGTTTGCCAGCCCGCCGGTCTTCCCAACCGGCTGTATCGCAATCGCGGAGACGGAACGTTCGAGGACATCACCGAATCGTCGGGTGTTGGGGTTCTGGAGAACACTGCCTGCGCGCTTTTCGCCGATTACGATCGTGACGGACGCCAGGATTTGATCGTGGTGCGCGCCGCCGGCCCGCTGCTGTTCCTAAATGAAGGCGGTGGAAAATTTCGGCTGAAACCCGACGCGTTCGAATTCGCCAACCCGCCGCAAGGCACGTTCACCGGCGCCGCAGTCGCCGATTACGATCGCGACGGCTGGCTGGATGTCTATTTCTGCCTTTACAGCTACTATCAAGGGGCCGATCAATATCGCTACCCCACTCCTTACTACGCCGCGGAGAATGGCCCGCCGAATTTCCTGCTGCGCAACAATCGTGACGGAACGTTTCGCGATGTCACCGCGCAATCGGGCCTGAATCAAAACAACACGCGCTACAGCTTTTGTTGCGGCTGGGGCGATTTCAATGGCGACGGCTGGCCGGATCTCTACGTAGTGAACGATTTCGGGCGAAAAAATCTGTATCGCAATAACGGCGACGGCACGTTTACCGATGTTGCACCGCAGGCGGGCGCTGAAGATGTCGGCGCGGGGATGAGCGTGTGCTGGTTCGATTACAACAACGATGGCGTAGACGATCTCTACGTCGCGGATATGTGGACCGCGGCCGGAGAGCGCATTTCGACGGAGGATATTTTTCAAAAATCCGCGCCAGAGCCGATCCGTGCCCTGTATCGAAAACATGCCACGGGCAATTCGCTGCTGCGCAACCGCGGCGACGGAACGTTCGAGGACGTAACTGCATCGAGCGGCGCGGGGATGGGCCGCTGGTCATGGGGAAGCGATGCGTGGGACTTCGATCATGACGGATTTCCCGATTTGTACATCACAAATGGGATGATCTCCGGATTTATCGACGAGGACCTCAACAGTTTCTTCTGGCGCCAGGTCGTAGCCAATTCGCCCGATTCGGCGCGGCCGTCCGAGGCTTACGAACAGGGCTGGAATGCCGTCAACGAACTCATCCGCGCTGACTACACGTGGAGCGGTTACGAGCGCAACATATTTTACGCGAACAACCGCGATGGGACGTTCTCCAACATTTCGGGCGCTGTGGATCTTGATTTCCTCGAGGACGGCCGGTCATTTGCTCTGGCGGATCTCGATCATGACGGCCGCCAGGAGGTTTTTCTCAAGAACCGCAACGCCCCTCAGTTGCGAGTATTAAAGAATGTGGCGGAGCAATTGCCTCCATCGATTGCGTTCCGGCTTCGCGGCGTGAAGAGCAATCCCGACGCGATCGGTGCGACGATTACCGTCGGCCGCCAGAAAAAAATGCTGCAGGCCGGATCTGGTTTTCTCGCACAACACAGCCAGGAAGTGTTTTTTGGCCTCGGCGACACCAACGATCCCGTGGACGCACTGATCCACTGGCCGAGTGGCCTGGTGCAGCAACTGCGCGGCCTGCCGGTCAATCATCGCGTATGGGTGCAGGAAGGCGCGGAACCCTCACGCATCGAGCCGTTCAAACGATATGAACCGCCGCCACCTGTCGAGCCTTTCGACGTCGCGGCCCTCGCGGCCAAGCTTGGAACATGGCTGCTCGTGCCCGTTCCCGCGCCCGATTCACTATCAACGGGCAAGCCGCGGATTTTGAAATTGACGTATGATCCCGCGCGGCGAGCGATCAACGTCAGTGACGATGTCGCGGCCCTCTACAACATTCTCTATCGCTATCTTTTCGACCGGCATCGTGACCTGACTTTGCCGGCATCGTTTCTAATCGACGCTCAGGGCGACATTGTCAATGTCTATCAGGGACCGGTCGATGCGCGCACGTTCACAGACGACATGACCCAGATTCCAAGCACGCCCGAGCAACGGCTCGCCAAAGCGCTTCCCTTCTCCGGCAATGCCGCGACTTATGAATTCGGCCGCAATAATCTTTCGCTCGGTTCGGCTTTCTTTCAGCACGGCTATTACGACCAGGCCGCCGCGAGTTTCGAGCGCGCCTTTCGCGACGATCCCACCAGCGCCGAGGCGCAGTACGGACTGGGCAGTGTATATCTGAGCCAGAACAAAAACGCGGATGCGCGTGCGAGCTTCGAGCAATGTCTGAAGTTGACTCCCGCCTATCCGGACACGGCGCCGAACGCCTGGAACAATCTTGGGCTTCTCGCCACGCGCGAAGGCCGCATCGCGGACGCCATTGAGAACTTCCAACAGGCTCTGCGTCTCAATCCCGATTATTGGATCGCGCTCGAGAATCTAGGCAACGCGTATCGCCAGCAGCATCGCTGGGAAGACGCGCGCACGATTTTGGATCGCGCCGTCACCGCGCGTCCCGAGTCTCCGGAGGCTAACTACAGTCTGGCGATGGTTTACGCGCAGACCGACGACACGACCCGCGCGTATGAATATCTGCAAAAAGCCTTGCAACTGCGCCCGGATTATCCCGAAGCGATGAACAATTTGGGCATTTTGTATCTGCGCACCCGCCGGCGCGACGAAGCAGTGGCCGAATTCGAACAATGCATCCGCGGTGCGCCAGCGTTCGATCAGGCGTATTTGAATCTGGCGCGTGTATATGGCATTGAGGGCGATCGAGCAAAAGCCCGTACTGTGCTGCTCGATCTGCTGAAGCAGCATCCCGGCCACGCGCAGGCGGAAAAGGCCCTGGACGACTTGCGTTGATCTCAGATTGGTGATCGGCCAGCGCGCGAGGCTATAATCCGCCTATGAGGCGTGCCGCTCTTATCGTCGCCACGATGTGGGCCGCCATGTGCCTGCGGGCCCAAGCCCCCCAGCCCCAGTCCCCTCCTCCGCCCTATTTCGACGAACCCAACTTCATCGTCGCCGGAGTCGCCGATCCTTCGCAGCGCGGCGGCCACGGTTCCGATCCGGTGTTCCGCTCGGCCGAGAGCCTGGCGAAGGCTACCGGCGCGCTTCGCACTGGCAAGACCGAAGACGCCAAGCCGCTCGAAGCTGTGCGGCAGTATCAACGCAGTGCTGAGGCCGATGCGAGCGAAGCGAACCTCTTCAACTGGGGTGCGGAGCTGCTGGTTCATCGCGCGGACGAGCAGGCTGCCGAAGTTTTTGCAAAAGCCCACCGGCTCTTCCCGCGCTCCACGCGCGCGCTGCTCGGTTTGGCCGCGGCCTTGTACGCACGAGGTTCGTACGATCAGGCCGAGCGAGCGTTTTTCGAAGCCGCCGATCTCGATCCCATGGATCCGGCACCCTATTTGTTCCTCGGAAAAATATCGAGCGGCGCGATCGCCGATTCCGGTGGTTACGCACAGCGCATGGCACGTTTCGCTCGCCTGCACGCTGACAACGCCTGGGCGAACTATTATTACGCCGCAACGCTGTGGAGAAACTGGAAGGGCGCGGGCGATACGGCGACCATGGCGCAGGTGCAATCGCTGCTCGAAAAGGCCGCGAAACTGGACCCCCATCTCGCCGCCGCTTCGCTGGAACTGGGCATCGTCTTCGCCGAACAGAACAATCTCCCGCGAGCCGTCGCGGCTTACCAGAGCGCGATCGCAGCCGATCCCGCGCTGGAAGAAGCGCACTACCGCCTGGCGCAGGCTTATCGCAAGAGCGGCCGGATTGAAGAATCGCAGCATGAGATCGCGCGCTACCAGGAACTGTCGAAAGAGACCAACGCGGCAGCCGAACGCGAGCGCTCGCAGATGCAGCAGTTCGTGTTCGAGCTAAAGCGCTAATTGCTTTGCCCCGGCGCCGAGCAACACGGTCGCAAGCCGGTTCCCGCGTTCAGTCGATCGCGGGAGCCCTAAAACGCGAGCTTCAGCGCAAACTGCACCAGGCGCGGGTTATTCACCGTGTAGTTGATCACGCCGAACGTCTCAGGCGAATTGAAGTCCGTTCCGTCGCCCGTGGCGCCTCCATTGCCGCCCGGTGCGCCGAATTGCGGATGGTTGAACAGGTTGAAGAACTCGGTCCGGAAGTCCAGGCGCCAGCCTTCGCGCGGAACGAAGTGCTTGATGATGGAGAAGTCCGTGTTCACGAAATCCGGGCCGTTCACCGGCAGCGTGCGTGGCGCGTTCCCCAGCTCTCCCGTAGCCGGCTGAGAGAAACACGACGTGTTGAACCATTCGTAAATCGTGGGATTGCTCATCGCCGGATTGCATGTCATGTTCGGCCGGATCAGAGCCTCGCCATTTGCGTTCACGAAATTGACACCCGAGGTATTGTTGCTGTCGACGACGAAGATGGGAAATCCGGAGGTGGCATGCTCAATCACCGTGGCTTCCCAGCCTCCCAGCACCGCGTTCGTGAAGCCGTTCCAATTGCTTCCCCACTTCTTGCCCCTGCCCCACGGCAGATCATAAATGATGCTGGCGATGAAATTCTGCGTCAGGTTGATCTGCGACAGCCCCCAATCCAAGTTCTGCCAGTTGGGAAGCGGGAAGTAAGTGGCGCCGATAATGCTTCCCAGACCGTCTGTAAAGCCCGTGTCGTGGGCGTACGAATAGGTGTAGGCGATGAGAGCATAGATTCCGTGCCGCGCGCTCTTGGTCTCGGCTTTGATCTGCAGGGAATTGTAATGCGCAAGGCCGGCATCGTAAACATTGTCGATGGTGGAATAAGGGAACGCCGGATAAGGAACTCCGAAAGCTGCACCGTTCGGGCCGCATCCCAGCGTGTATCCGGACACCGTTCCACACGCGGTCGGAGACGCCACGTTGATGTTGTTGCCATACTCCAGGATGTGCGAGGACCGCGAACCGGCGTACCCCGCCGTCAGCACGATCTGCCCCGGTAATTCCTGTTCCACGTTGAAATTAAACTGCTGAATTCTGCCCTGCTTGAAATTGGTATCTTGGGCCAGAATGGTTCCCGTAAAATCGGCCGGGTTGGGCGGCGAGGTGAAGGTCGGGAAACCCGACGACAGGCTGATGGCCGACGGTGTGAGCCCGTTCGCGGCACAAGCCGCTGTGGCGAACGTGCAATTGCCGCCGAATGCATATTGATCCGATTCGGCGTAATAGGGCGGATTTTGCCATAACCCTTGAGCCCCCATGTTCCACGACGAATCGTGATAAATGGCGTAGCCGCCGCGGAACACCGTGTTACTGCCGAACGGCTTCCACGCGGCGCCCACGCGCGGCTCCAGAGCGGTCAAATCCATGTGGACACCGGCGTATTCATTGGCGTTGACGCCCGCAATCAGGAACTGTCCATTGGCCGGATTGAAATCCGCCATGCGATTGTCCACTTCGCTTTGCGGCGTCATTAGTGCCCATGCCAGACCAAGGTTCAGCGTCAGGCTCTTGCTTACTTTCCAGTTATCCTCGATGTATGGCCGGTACAGTTTCCAGCGCCGGCCGGTATTTCCACCGTCGAACTCCTGGTCGTGAATCGCGAGGCTAGTCAAGCCCGTGAGCAGATCCGCCGCCGGATCTCCGGTCCAGAGGCCGGTGACCACCCAGAACCCGTTCGGGAAACCCACGGCCACCGTGTTCAACTGATTCGCGCGAATGGAGCCGCCAATGCGAATGTCGTGGCTGCCCCGCACCATGTCGAAGGAGTCCGAGAACATCCAGACGTTCGTCCCGCCCACGAACGGCGTATAGCCTCGGTCTCCGAGCGACCAATACGTGGTCATCTCCACCGATGTCAAGCCGCAACTGTTGCCTCCCAGATCGGCGCCGGGGATTCCGAGCGTCGTCGCGTAGCAACTGCCTGTTCCCTGCGAGGTGATGTAGTCGAAAATGCGGTTATAACCAAACTGCATCTGATTTACCGTGGTGGGCGAGAAAAGATGCGTCTCGGAAATCACCGCGTTGCGGGCGTGATTCTGGATGCTCTGGTTGCTGGCGAAAGCGCCCTGTTCGGCGAATCCGGGAGCTCCGCCAGGCACGTAGGACTCCGCCTGATCGTAACTGAACCGCGAGAACAGCGTGTCCTTGCTCGAAAGATTTTCATCCACGCGAATATCGAATTTCCCTTCGTTAAGCGACCGGACCGGCTCGCTCACAAAGTTGTATCCGAGCGCCGGATTATTGGCGTTCGGAAGCGGATAGAGGTTCATTAACTCCTGGCCGATCGGGTTAATCAAACTCTGCGGAATGATATTGCAGGGCGAGCCGCCCGACTGAGCCCCGTTCGCCGCTGTGGGCGAAGCCGCGCCGCCCGTGCAAAGGAATGGCGGCGGAGTGCCGCTGGACCCCGTGGCCCACGGATTCACCAGTTGCTCCGTGTTCGGCTGTCCGAACGCGTTGTCGGTGAAGTTGCCTTGCCGCATCGCTTCGGTCGGCACCAATCCGGTGAACGGTATTCCGTGACGCTGGTATTTCTCCTCGTAATCCATGAAGAAGAACACCTTGTCCTTCTTGATCGGCCCGCCGATCGCTGCGCCGAACTGGTTGAGATTGAATTTTTCGGTGTAAGTGGCGAAGAAGCTGCGGGCATCTAGATCGGTGTTACGCAGGAATTCGAACAGCGTCCCGTGAAAATCGTTGCTGCCGGATTTCGTCGTCACCAGAACCGTGGGACCTCCTCGCGTTCCCCATTCCGCCGAGTAGTTGTACGTGAGGACCTTGAACTCCTGAATCGAATCGATCGACGATAGAATCGAGATCGCGCCGGAGGTCAGCTCGTTGTTGTCATTGCCATCGAGCAGCCAGTCCGTGCTGTTGGCGCGCGATCCGCCCACCGAAAGCGAAAACGATCCGCGCGCCGATGCCTCGCTGCTGGGTCCGCCGTTGAAAAAACTGTTCGGATTGGTTTCCTGCGTGGTGCCGGGGGCCACTGTCGCCAGTTGGACGAAATCGCGGCCGTTTAACGGCAGGTCCGCCACTTGCTGGCTTGTGACTACCTGGCCAAGCGTCGCGTCGGTGGTTTGCACCTGCACGGCGCTGGCCGTCACCTCTACGCTCGATTGGACCGCGGCGGGCGTCAGCTTGAAATCCAGCTCGCGATGTTCATCCACCTGCAAGCGGATATCGTTGGCCGTAGCGGTCTGGAAGCCTTGCAGTTCCACCTGCGCGTTATAATTGCCGACGCCCAGCAGCGGGATTAGATATTCGCCGCTCTCATTGGTCGTCGTGGTTCGCGATGTGCCGGTGGCGGGAACAGTCACGGTCACCTTCGCACCAGGCACAGCCGAGCCGGAAGCGTCGGTTACCGTGCCGGAAATGCTTCCGGTGGCTTGTGCAAATAGGAAGACTGCCGCGCCGAACGTAAGCGAACAGACAATGACAGCGCGAAGAAAAAGTCTAGTGAACATTCGAACCCCCCGATTCAAAAACGCTGGCGACCCGCTGCGTTTACGCATAACTTTCCGGTCCTGAACTAATTGCTGTTGCCGAGGGCGGCTTCGGTTGCGGCTGAACGTACGAGGTCCACTCCTCAATCCAGCCAAGCGACGGAGTAAGCAGATTAGAGCCAGTTTTGCCCGTTTTCATTGCTTTGTCAAGGAAAAACAGGCCAGTGGATTGGCGCCGTAGGGTCTTACGCCCGAATATGCGGAACGATGAGATGGAAGAGCTTGAGGGCCGATCCCGCGGCGGCCCGGATGGCGGCGGATTCCGAGGGCCCCAGGTAAACGCCCGCGCCACGCGCCACTTCATATTCCGTGTGTTCCAGGCGGATGCTGCCCTTGCCTTCCATGAGGTAAATGAGCTGGTGTTTGTCCAGCGGCGCGGCTTCGAAGTTTTCGCCCGGCTCAAGCCAGCGCAGCGTTCCGAAAACGTTCCTGGCGCCCTCCAGCTTTTCGTTCAGGATTTCGGCGACTTCGCCCTGCGGAGTTTTTACGCGCGGCAGCTGGTTGGTGTCGATGAAGGTGAGTGAAGTGGTCATGAAACGCCCCGTTGGATTTATGTTTGCGGCTTTATGTCTGCACCCAGACGCGGCCGTCCACGCGATTCCAGCGCAGATCGTCGGGCGTGCCATCCAGGATGTGAGTCTTGAAGCGATTGGGAGCTTGGAACTCGAAATAAAACAAGCCGGTCTCGCTGGCGCGCAGGCGATGTCTGGCTTCCGCGGGAATGAAGACCAGGTCGCCCGGCCCCACCGGACGCACGCCCTCTTCGCTCTCCACGGTTCCGTTACCTTCCATGATGAAGTAAAAGTGCTCACAGACCTCGTGGTAGTGGTAAGGTGAAGATCCGTGGGGCTTGTACTCCATCACGCCGGCCAGCATGTCGTCGATATGGGCGAGCTCCTGGTTTACGAAGAACGTACGCTCGCGCCCGGGAACCACCGCCACTAATTTCGGCAAATCGTCTTGATGAAATATGTAAGCCATTTTCGTGCTCTCTCAGTGCGGACGGTAGGCCACTCGCGCCACTTCGGCGTAAGGAACCGCCGCCACCGTCGCGCGAATCTCCACTTGCGTGTGGCGTTCCACGGTGGGTTTGGAAGAGCCGCGGCCTTCTTCACCCCACACCAGGGTGACCTCGGTCCCGGCGTCGCTGTGGGCCAAGTCTACGATGCCCAGCGAGAGCATCGCGCGTTCGTTGTAAGTGTAACCGGTGTAAGTGGACAGCCCGATCACCTTGCCGTCCTTCACAACTTTGTCGTAAGGCAGTGTGGCGTAGTTGGCAAGCGGTAAGTCAATGTACTTGGAAATATCGCCGCGGCGAGTAAGTGAACCGAATACTCTTTCGAAATCCTCTCCGTTCCACACCAGAGTTACTTTCTTGCGCGATGAATGGGCCGCCATTTTTTCGAGCGGCTGGCGTCCGATAAACTCATGATCGAACTTCACTAAAGGGCCGTAACCGAGGTCATAAGGAGTCAGGTAATAATCCTCGATTCTGTTGGAATAAAAACTCCCGCCGAGCGACGCCATCGCCTCATAGCTCTTGGTGCTCAGCCATTGGCGGTAGGGCTTCATTTGATCGCCGGTATAAATCGCCGGCAGTGGTGAGGGAATCCAACCGGATTCGAGGCACGTGGTCGGATAGGCTCTCGATCCCACCTGCTGGATGCCATCCTCTTGACCAGCCCGTAAAATCGCGTCGCGCACGGCCTCGCCATCGTCCCAGGGGCCGAACAACTCCCATCCCGGCTGGCCCACCATTCCATGGCGCAAGGCCCGAACCTTCCTGCCGCCGACGTCGAACGTGTCCATATGGAAGAACCGGATGTCGGGCGCGGGTTTGCCCGTAGCTTTCTCCATCACCCGTACCGCGTGCGGACCCTGGATCTGGTAGCGATACGTCTTTCGCCGGCCTTGATTCACAGCCGAACGCTCGTCGCGCTCCGCGGAAGCATGGTAACCGCCCGTCTCGACGTGATATTGGACCCAGTTGAGCGCCGGAGGCCGGCCCACTAGGTTGAACTTAGTCGCGTCCAGATAAAACAGGATGGCGTCGCCGATCACATACCCGTCGTGGTTACACGCAACGAATTGCTTGGCTTGATTTACCTTGAAATTCTGGAAGCTATTGACGCCCAGATCGGAAAGCACTTTCAAGGCGTCCGGGCCTTCCACATACAGGTCGGTCATGTGGTGGGATTGGTCGAAAAGAGCGCAGCTCTCCTTCCACGCGCGCTGCTCATCGCGCCAATTGCTAAACTCCGGCCGCACCACCGGAAAGGCGTAGGGTCCGATCTGCGAATTCCGCAGACGGTCCACCGGATTTGGGGAGGCTTGTAGAACGTCCTCCAGGCTTTGGTTACTCATGATTTTGGGTTCGTTATTGCGCCGGCTCTAAGCGAAGCACGGCACCTTCCTTTTCGTCGGTGAATGCGTACAATAGCCCGTCAGGACCTTGGCGCACGTCGCGAATGCGCTGGCGCAGATCGCGCAGCAGAGACTCCCGGCGGAGTTCCTCCCACTTGTCATTAAATACGATGCGCTCCATGTGGCCGGTGCCGGGAATCTCGCCTTGGCGCAGGCCGCCGACGAAGAGGTTGCCTTGCCACTTCGGAAATTTGTCGCCGTTGTAGAACGTCATGCCGGATACCGCGATCGCGGGAATCCAAATCACCACCGGCGCCTCGTATCCGGCGTGCCCGGGGGGCGACACCTGCCAGGGACCCGGATAGGAGCGGCCGTAGCTGACCAGCGGCCATCCGTAGTTCTTGCCCGGCTTCAAAATGTTGATCTCATCGCCGCCGTTCGGACCGTTTTCGCTCTCCCACATTTCGCCCGTGTACGGATTCACCGCCAGGCCGAGAGCGCTGCGATGTCCCAACGTGTAGACTTCCGGCCGATGCCCCGGCTGGCCCACGAACGGATTATCCTTCGGAACCGAACCGTCGTCGTTGAGGCGCAGAACCTTGCCTCCGAGCGTGTTGGGATCCTGAGGATCGCGGCCGGTGGTTGACATGTACAGCTTGCCGTCTGTTCCGAAGGCGATCCGAGAGGTGCTCGCTTCGGGCAG
>JASHQT010000449.1 GCA_030039005.1 Bryobacteraceae bacterium | reverse complement strand
TTTCGTCATACATCAGCAGCAGCGCGCCCAGACCGTGCGCCTTCATGCGTTCGCGCGCCCGCTCCAGACGGTATTTCCGCAACCGCTCCCAATTGACGCGCTGCTGCCAATCCAAACCTACGGCGCCGACGTTTGCCAAAGATATCCTCCCGTTGGAATTGCTTAGTTCATCAGAGAGCGCGCGGGCCTGTCAACCGCCGCGAGGATGCCGCCGCGAGGATGCACTACTGCGCCTGCTTGATTTCGACGCGCACCAGACGAAACGGATTGTCGCTCAGATTCTCATCCTGATGCGCGGCATCGGGCGGAGTCCAGCGGACCGTACCCGCTTTGTAGTGGCTTTCGCGCGCCGTGCCGTCGGCGTGATATTGGCGCATGTCCTGATCGGTCAGCAACACCACGACGGCGCCGGTGGCTGGGTGCTTATGCATTTTGAGCTTCTCATGCGGGCCGACCGTGAGAGCGATCGCCCGGACCCATTGGTTTTCGAACACGACACGATAATGCGCGGGGTCTACCGTGACGGCATCCATGCTTTCCTGAGGGAACGGCTTAGCATTAGCCGCAGGCTTGGGCTCGATTTGAATCGCCGCGAACTCCGCGCCGGTCAGATTCTCGGACCGGTGGGTGGTCGGCGCGGCCCACATCACTTCGCCGGCGCGGTTTTGAAAGGTTTTTGACGAGCCATCGATATAGACCAGCTTGTTGTTGCGGCTGGTCAGAAAAACAATCAGCGCGCCTGGCCCCGAATGCGTGTGCATGGGCATCGTTTCGTGCGGCCCCAAGTGCTCTTCAAAAACGCGCACCCACTGGTTCTGCACTTCCAAATGCGTATGCTGTGGATCGGCGATCAGCGGATCGGGCGCTTGTGCCAGTGCCTGCGGAATCCACACCAGTGACGCGCTCACCAGGAGCAGCGCTTTATCGGGGCGACGCAACATGAGAAGATTTTATTCCATGAGGACCGCTGAAAGGGCGTGCGGCATCGTAGCCGCGCTCGCGCTCGCCGCCGCAATAGCCGGCGCGCAGCCGGCCGAGCAAGTGTTCAAGAATGTCCGCGTGCTGAAGGGCATTTCCGTCGATCAGTTCATGGCCACCATGGGATTCTTCTCCGCGTCGCTCGGCGAGACCTGCACGGATTGCCACAGCGCCGAAAGCGGCGGAAGCTGGGCGCGCTACGCGGACGACAACCCGCGTAAGAACAAGGCGCGCGCCATGCTCGGGATGATGAACGCGATCAACAAAACCTATTTCGGCGGCAACCGCGAGATCACTTGTTACTCCTGCCATCGCGGCGTGGAACGTCCCGACGTCACTCCGAATCTTGCTGATCTGTACGGGCCTCCGCCCGTGAAAGAGCCGGATGAGCTGCGGGAGCCGGTGCGAAAAACTGGCTCGGCCGATGTGGTTCTAGCGAAATATGTCCAGGCCGCAGGCAGCGCCGAGCGAATATCAGCGCTCACCAGTTTCACCGCCAAAGGAACGTACCAGGGCTATCAGGACGAAAAGTATCCAGTGGATTTTTACGCGCAGGCTCCGGATCGCACCAGCATCGTGATCCACACCGCGGCGGGCGTCAGCATCACAACCTATGACGGGAGCTCGGGCTGGATCGCCGGTCCGGCGACCGAACGGCCGGCACCGCTGATCGAACTCACAGGCGGCGATTTGATTGGCGCGAAGCTCGATGCAGCGGTGTGGTTTCCATCGCAACTGAAGAGCGCGTTGATGGAATGGCGTGACCAAGGCTCCGTCACCATCGACGGCCGCGAGATGCAGATGCTGCAAGGGACTGCCGACGGCCGGTTTCCCGTGAATCTTTATTTCGACAGCAAAACCGGGCTGCTCGCGCGAATGGTCCGCTACAATGATTCACCCGTCGGCCTGGCGCCCACACAAGTGGATTACAGCGATTATCGCGACGCGAACGGCGTCAAGTTGCCGCATCGAGTGCAGGTAACCTGGCTCGATGGCAAATCCGACATGCAGCTCACCGAACTCCAGCCCCTAGCGCCCATCGATACCGTGCGGTTTCAGAGGCCGGCTACCAGCCGTTAGTATTTGCCGCGCCACGGGCATATAATCTCCCAGACGGGAGGTCCCATGAGCAGCCATAAGATTGCGTGCATTCGCGCGCTGGCGACGGTCGGCGTCATCGGCGCGCTGGGTTTCTATCTGGCCGCGCAGCAGACGGCGGCGCCGAAGTTCCGATTCGATCCGACCTGGCCCAAGCCGCTGCCGAACAAATGGAAGATGGGAGGCGTCACCGGCCTCGCCGTCGACAAAGACGACAACGTCTGGGTGCTGAATCGTCCCAACGATCTCACGGATATCGAACTCGAAGCGGAGCTGAATCCTCCGCTGGCTGATTGTTGCGTGCGCCCGCCGGCCATGATTCACATCGACGCCAATGGCGACGTCATCGGATCCTTCGATGCGCCGCAGGGACACGGGATGGCCGTGGATAGCAAAGGCTTCGTGTACATCGGGCAGGACACGGTGCGCAAATACGATCCGAAAACCGGTCAGGTGGTGGGGGAAGTGCCGCGCACGCCGGAGCGTCCGCCAGACTCGGGAGGGGAGGCGCCGTTAACATCGGCGCACGTTCCCGGCCGCGGCAGCCAAGGACCGGTGGCCGGATTCATCACGCCGCCCGGCGGCCGTCCACGGCCCGATCCAGCGGCAGTGGCGGCGCGGCAAGCGGCCGTCGCGGCATTTCGCGAGAAGTATCCTCCCACTACTCCGATGATCGTCGGCGGCATCGAAGAGATCCGGCTGGACGAACCGGCGCACGAGCTTTACGCCGCTGACAATTACCTGGGCGGACGCGTGATGGTCTTCGATCTCGACACGCTCAAGTTCAAACGCGGCTGGGGCGCCTACGGGCACAAGCTTTCCGAGATCACCACCGATGATAAGGACCGCGCCTATACTCCGGGCGGTCCGGAGCCCAAGGAGTTTCGCGGCCATTTGACGCTCAACATTTCCCACGACGGCCTGGTCTACGCCGCGGACCGCATGGCGAATCGTATTCAGGTCACGACGAAAGAAGGCGCGTACCGGAAGGAATTCGTCATCGCGCCGCATACCGGAGTGGGCGGCTCCACGGGCGGCGTGATGTTTTCGCCGGACAAAGCGCAGAAGTTCCTCTATATCTCCGACCTCACGAACAACCACATTTACTTTCTCAACCGCGAAGACGGCAAGATCGTGAGTCAGATGGGAAGCATGGGCGAAAACGGCGGCCAGTTCTACGGATTGCATATGATAGCGGTGGATTCCAAGGGCAACATCTACACGGGCGAGGTGTTCGCGGGCGAACGCGTGCAGCGCTTCGTGCCAGTGCGATAGGCGGTTAGCAAAAAAGATCTAACCAGATGGGGCGTTGCCCTTAGGGGATTTCCTCAAACTCGGTGCTATTCTCGATTGTATGTATCTGAATGCCCTCGGCGGATTCGAGGGCAGGCCAGCTTCTCTTCGTTCCAGATCGCGGCCTTCTCGCCAAAGGCTCGGCTTAGTAACGGCCTTGGTGGCCGTTCCTTGCTGCCTCGCTGCTCAACCTAGCCGCGAGCCATTTTGGATTGCCGCGCGTTATGACGGAAATCGAGTGGTTATTTACTTCGATGCGGTGAAATTCAACAACACAGTCCCGCGTAACGCGCGGCGCCTTGTGCAACCGGTCAGCGCTATCTTCCCGCCAATTGAACTCCCATCAAATTATCTTGCCAGTTTTCTGCAGCAGCCCGGCGCATCCCGCTTCGCCCTAGGGGAGGAGTTTGATGTTCTTACAGGGATCGACGCAATCCGAGTTAGATTGACGAGGCTCGTCGGTACTGAGGGCGATGAGGGGGTAGGCAACGACTCGTACATCGGCGCCTTAGCAACTGTAATCGGGGACTGTCCCTTGCTCGCCGGCATCGACTTTTATGCAGTACGGACCCACAGAGAGCCGGTTTGCGGCACTAAACGAAGCCCGGGACATCCCGTTCGCATCCCCGCTCACTTTGCAACTCTGGTGAATGATCCAGTGCGATTCGATCTTCAAACACGGATGGTCGCACGGCTCACCGAACGAATGAGGTCCATTGCCTCTGAGGTACAGCGCCGAACAGCCGAGGGCCACTCGCCAGCTTTTACCGTTCAGTCGTTTCAGGTGGCCGACGGAAGCCTCCGATACTACGCAACCGTACAATGGAAATCGGGCAGCGTCCCGGCGGACTCCGATTTCTCCTTGAGCGCGTGGTTTACTGCGACGCCGACCCTTCGGATCCTCGCGATTGAAGCGGATCAGAACTTCGAGCTACGCATCCTCAACGTTGCCGATCTAGGGGAAGGTAGGACCGGCATCATACTCGAGACGCAGGGTAACGACAGCATCTCGACCGATCTGCTCGAATACCGAGACGGTTCTGATGCTGCCCATATGCGACATTTGCAATCGCTAGCCGCCGGAGAGTAGAGGTGGTAGTTTTGATTTCGTAGCGTGACCGATTCCAGGCGAAAAGCGGGACCCGAACATTGCAGCCTAGTGTTCTCCCGGTAATAAACCGTTCATTTTCAATGGGACGGCGGCTTTTCCACACCCCGTTCGATGGGCGATATCCCCACCGGGACGCGAAATCGCCCACTTCAACGCAATGGTGTAGCCTCTTTAATGCAGGCCGTCTTATACTCGGAACACTAATCGCGCCATGCACAAGCCCATCAAATACGTCGAAAAGGCCGTCACGGTGGCGGCCGGTACCGCCTGGTTTGTATTTGACAAACTCAATCAAATCAATCAGAACCCGTCCTTCACGCCGGCCTGGTCGGACAAGCCGCTACTGAAAAGTTACCAGAAGCAGAAACCGCCGCTCGGCTGGCCGCGCGAAACCGATTCGCTGTGCCCGCGCTGCGTCCCGGAGATCCGCCAGCAGATCATCGACGGCAAGCTGCCGCACGAGATCCTGTTGAACGAAAAAGTGGGTGAGATCAAGGCCACCGTCATCGAGCGCGACGGCAAAATTCTGATGGTGAAGGAATGCCCGGTGCATGGCCGCTTCGAAGACGTGATGTCGATCGACCCGGCATTCTTCAAGCATCTGGAAGAGGTTTTCCCCGGCCGCGACATCCGCGCGCACAACGACGAAACCCTGCACAATCACGGCTCCAGCACCATCAAGCACGGCCGCGGCTCGGTTCTGACTATCGATCTCACCAACCGCTGCAACATGATGTGCGACCCATGTTTCATGGATGCGAACCAGGTGGGCTTCGTGCATGAGTTGACCTGGGAAGATATTCAAACACTGCTCGACAACGCGATTTCGATCAAGCCGCGGCGACAAATGTCGGTGCAGTTCTCGGGCGGCGAGCCGACGCTTTCGCCTTATTTCCTGGATGCGATTCGCTACTCCCGCAAAGTCGGCTACAACAGCGTGCAGGCCGCGACCAACGGCATCGAGTTCGCCAAAGACCCCGAGTTTTGCAAACAGGCCGCCGAAGCCGGGCTGCGCTATGCCTACTTGCAATTCGACGGCATCGGCAACGAGGCCAATTCGCATCGCGCGGTCGGCAATCTGTTCGACGTGAAGCTGCGCGCCATCGAGAACCTGTGGAAAGCGGGCGTCGACATCGTGCCCGTGATCACCATCGTCAACGGCATCAATAACGAGCAGGTGGGCGCGGTGGTGCGTTTCGCGCTCGACAATCCCAAGAAGATTCCCTTCCTGAGCTTCCAGCCGGTTTCGTTCACCGGCCGCGATGAAGCCGTTACCGACGAACGCCGCCAGGCCCAGCGCTACACGCTGTCGCACCTGGCGCACGACGTAAAGACTCAGACTGGCCTCGGCGAACCGGTTCGCGACTGGTTCCCCATCTCCTTCATGAGCACG
>JASHQT010000448.1 GCA_030039005.1 Bryobacteraceae bacterium | reverse complement strand
GTTACGCCCTATTCCACACGCAAGGCGTCAATCGGCGAAATCAGGCTCGCGCGAACGGCGGGGATCAACGACGCGACGAACGCAGAGGCAGCCAACGTCAAGATAGCGGCGAGCGTCAGCGCGGGATGATTGGGGTCCATGCCGTATAGCTGCGTGCCGAGCAGCCGGTCGAGAGCGAAGGTCAGAGGCACGCCGATAACAAGTCCCAGCAGCACGAGGCCGAGGGCGCCGCGGAGCACAAGTGCGACGACATTCCCCCGGCTCGCACCCAACGCCATCCGCACACCGATTTCACCGGTTCGGCGGCCAGCATTATACGCCGTGACGCCATAGAGCCCGATCGAAGCCAGCACCAGCGACAGGATTCCGAAGAACGACACCAGGCGCGCAATCAAGCGCTGCTGGGTAAACTGAGCATCCACTTGTTCCTTCAAGGAGCGAATCGAGACGATCGGCAGGTTGGGATCCACGGCGACCATGGCCTGGCGTAACTGCGCCGCGCCGACAGACGCGCCCGCCCTGGTGACAACAATGATGCTGTTCATGAAGAGCGACCCGAGGTTAGCCTTCGTGTAATCGGCCTGCGCTTCCGGTAAAAAGAAGAATGGGTCTGCGGGCTGATTGAGACGAGAGGTCATATAACGCGCGTCTTTGGCGACGCCCACGATTTCAACCGATCGAGCCGCGGCGCCCGCCGTACTTCCGAAGCTCTTGCCGATGGGATCTACATTGGGGAAGAACTTGCGCGCGAACGCCTCACTGACTACGGCGACCCCTCGTGAACTTGCGGTGTCCTGTTCGGTAAACCCGCGCCCCCGCAAAATCGGCGTTCCGATGGTTTCGAAGTATCCGGTCGACACGCGGTCCCAGGCGGCGAATATGTCAGCCCCGGGCGCTCGCGGGGGATGACCTTCCACAAAAACCGCTGCGCCCCACCAGTGGCCCGACTGTGGCGAGTACTGGCAGAGGGCCGCCGATGCCACGCCGGGGACACTGGCGAGCGAATCGTGGATGCGCCGGTAAAGCAGCGGAAGCTGATCGGCCCGATAGCCTGCCTCGCGCGGGCTCATGTTGATGGCGACGCGCCGGTCTTGCTCAAAGCCGAAGTCCAGGGTCTGGAAGTTCTGGAGTACGGCGATGAACAATCCCGCCGCTGATAATAAAACCAACGCCAGCGCAGCCTGGAACACCATCAGCGCGCTCCTCGGGATCGATGCCACGCGAACCCCCGTGTGTCCGAGGGATCGGCTGGCGCCGCGCAGCGCTTCGATGGGATCCACACGAGTGGCCATCCAGGCAGGCCCCATGCCGAACGCGAGGCCGGTCGCGAGAGAAGTGATTAGCGCGAACCACAACACTATCAGGGAGGGCGATGCATCGATAGGAACTTCCGCGAACCCGGCCATGGACGGGAATGCAAGATGCAAAATCAGGCGCGTCGAGGCAAAGGCGATTCCGACGCCGGCTGCGCCGCCGGTGAGAGCGAGCAACAGGCTTTCGATCATAGCCTCACGCACCACCCGCGATGCTCGCGCGCCCAAAGCCATGCTCATCGCGATCTGCCGCCGCCGCTCCAAGCCGCGAACCAACATGAGATTGGCGATATTGGCGCAGACGATCAGCAGCGCGAGGCCGGAGACCGCCATCAGGATCTGCAGCCAGCGCTCATATTGCTGGCGCATGCTGCCGATTCCTGCGCCGCCGGGCATGAGGTACAGGGTTTGTTTCGGGAAATTCGCGCGATCGTAGGGGCTCATCTCATTCCAGTGCAAACGCAGCCATTGTTTCAGCTCCACGCGCATTTGCGCTTCGATGGACGCAGGATTCGCGCCGGGTTGGATGCGGCCGATTAGCGCCAGCCAGTGAACGTCGGGTTTGCCGATGTCGGCATCCGTTTCGATGGCTGGCTCGGTGTTCAGCGGCAAATAGAAGTCGGGCGGACTGGGGCGTAGCGCGTCGCCGAAGAATCCCGGCGGCGCAATTCCCACCACCGTGACCGGCTTGCTGTCGAGATCGAAGACGCCGCCGACTACGGCGGGGTCGAGAGCGTACTTTTCCTGCCACAGGCGATAGCTCATCACGGCAACAGGCGGAGCGCCGGGTTGGTCGTCTTCGGGTATTAGGGTGCGTCCGGCATAGGCTCCAACGCCGAACGTGGTGAAGTAATTGCCGGAAACGAATTCTCCCGGAAATGTTCGGGCTTCTTCGGTGGCGCCGGCGCGGCGGACACCAAACAGCGGCTCCGGAGCAGGGAAAGCCGCCAGTTGCGAAAAGCCTCGCGTGTGGTCCCGAAGGAATTTGTAGAGTTCGTACGAAACCAGGGAGAATTCGGAGTCCTGGCTATATCCGCCCAAGTAGCAGCACTCCGCTTCTTTCCCCAGACGATATAGTTGCTCCGGCTTAGCCACCGGCAGCGACTTCAACAGAACCGCATCCACCAACGTGAAGATCGAGGTAGTTGCGCCTATGCCGAGCGCGAGCGTCAGCACGGTGGCGGCGGTGAACGCCGGGGCTTTCCGCAGGCGGCGGAAGGCATGGCGGGCGTCTTGGAAGAGCGTTTCGAGCGCCGGGAGCCCGCTTTGGTCGCGATATTCTTCGCGGATCGCCTCCACGGCGCCAAACTTCAGCAGAGCCTGACGTCTGGCTTCGGCGGGTGCGAGACCCACCCGAACGTTTTCGGCGGTTTGCAGCGCAATGTGCTCTTCGATTTCAGCCTGCCAACGCTGGTCGCCGCGGCGGGTGGCCCAGAACGCCAGCCGGTGCAGGAAGCGCCGCAGCGCTCTCATTGCAAATCCTCCGTTTTGACCGCGAAAAACCGGCTAACAATGGCCGCTGTCTGTTCCCAGCCGCGCGTCTCGGCCTCCAGCCGCTTGCGGCCGGCGCGCGTCAGCTTATAAAACCGCGCCTTGCGGTTATTTTCCGAGATGCCCCATTCGGATGCGATGGAACCCTCCTGCTCCAGCTTCAACAACACCGGATAGAGCGTTCCTTGGTTGACGGCCAGCAGATCGCCGCTGATCTGCTCAATGCGCCGCGCGATGCCGTAGCCGTGCAGCGGCCCCAGCAGATCCAAAGTCTTCAGCGTCATGAGCGCCAGCGTACCCTGCAGGACCTCGGTCTTGTCCTTGGGGGCCTTCTCCTTGGAGGGCTTTTCTTTCGGCACATCCATTTGGGTTTCCAACAGGAAGCATGCCACATCTTCATTGGGAAAGCAACAGGAATCTTTGCGCCACGTGCCCCCGATGTCCGAGGGCCGCCTGGCGGATTTTGCCCGCCGTAAAGTGCGTATATAATCGAACGGGCGATAGCCCGGTTCACCGTAGGGAGACATTTATGAAACCGATTTTGTTTGGCGCGATGCTCGCGCTGGGTTCCCTGTGCACGCTGCCGGTTTGGGGACAAACCGGAGCGGCCAATGGCGAGTGGCGCTCATACGGCGGAGACCTCGGAAATACGCACTATTCGCCGCTCGATCAGATCAACGCCGCCAATTTCAACAAGCTCGAAATCGCGTGGCGATTCAAGACGGTGAACCTCGGAGCGCGCCCGGAATTCAACTTCGAGGGTACGCCGCTGATGGCGGACGGCGTCATTTATTCCACCGCCGGAACGCGCCGTGACGTGGTGGCGCTGGATGCCGCCACTGGTGAACTGTTGTGGGTGCACCGTGAGAACGAAGGCGAACGTGGCAAGGTGGCACCGCGCCAGTTGTCGGGCCGCGGACTAGCTTACTGGACCGACGGCTCCGAGGAGCGCATCCTCTACGTGACCCCGGGCTACCGCTTGGTCGCGCTGGATGCCAAGACCGGCATTCCCGTTCCGAGCTTCGGCGTCAACGGCGTAGTGGACCTGAAAATGAACGATGATCAGGAGATCGATCCGCTGAGCTCGGAAATTGGACTGCACGCCGCTCCCGTGGTGGCGGGCGACGTCGTCATCGTCGGCGCGGCGCACAAGCCCGGCGGCATTCCCACGAGCAAGACCAACGTGAAGGGCTTCGTCCGCGGGTTCGACGTGCACAGCGGCAAGCGGCTGTGGATCTTCCACACCATCCCTCGCGCGAACGAATTCGGATACGACACCTGGGAGAAAGATTCCGCCTCCTACACCGGCAACACCGGCGTCTGGGGACAGATCAGCGTCGACCCGCAATTGGGGATGGCGTTCATCCCGGTGGAACTGCCGACCGGCGACTTCTACGGCGGCCATCGCCCGGGCAACAATTTGTTCGGCGAAACTCTGCTGGCCGTCGATCTGAAGACCGGCCAGCGCAAATGGCATTACCAGTTAGTGCATCACGGCATCTGGGACATGGACATCCCGGACGCTCCGATGCTGGTGGACATCAGCATCAATGGCCAAACCGTGAAGGCCGTGGCGCAGCCCACCAAGCAAGCGTTCCTGTACGTCTTCAATCGCGTGACGGGACAGCCGATCTGGCCGATCGTGGAGCGGCCGGTGGAGCAATCCACCGTGCCGAACGAGAAAACAAGTCCCACGCAACCGTTCCCCACCAAGCCGCCGGCTTACGATCTGCAGGGGCTCACCACCGACGATCTGATCAATTTCACGCCCGAGCTGCACAAAGAAGCCTTGGATCTGGTTTCGCATTATCATCTGGGCCCGGTGTTCACGCCGGGCGTGCTCAGCAAGCCGGAAGGTCCCTGGGCGACGCTTGCGCTCGCGACCGCGGGCGGCGGCACCAACTGGCCGGGCGGGTCTTACGATCCGGAAACGCACATCGCCTATATTCCGTCGCAGCGCTCGGTGACCGAGATCGGGCTGATTCCCGGCGATCCGAAGCGCACCGACATGGCGTACATGTCCGGCAGCGCCCAGCCCAAGAAGCCGGGCGACCGGCAGGGGCCTTTCGGCCTCAATTTGCACGGTCTGCCGCTCGAGAAGCCGCCATATGGAAGCATCACCGCGATCGATTTAAACAAAGGCGAGATTCTGTGGCATATCGCCAACGGCGACACTCCCGATGAGATTAAGGACAATCCCTTGCTCAAAGGCGTGGACATTCCGCGCACCGGACGGTCGGGCGTGTTCGGCGTCCTGGTGACGAAGAGCCTGTTGATTTGCGGCGAGCGCAGCGCCGGTAAATCGCCGACCATGCTGCGGGCGTATGACAAGGCCACTGGCCGGGAGGTCGGAGCGGTGGCCATGCCCGCCGGACAGACGGGCACGCCGATGACGTACATGTTCCAGGGCAAGCAATACATCGTGGTCGCGGTGGCGGCGGGCGGATTCCCGGCCGAGTTGGTCGCGTACCGGCTTGCCGAAGAGTAGCGCGCAGCGCGCTAAAGCAAGTCGCTTACTTCGACCTTGCGGCGGGTTCCATGCCCGCATCGCGGATCGGCGCGGCGGCGGAAGAGCCGGTGAGCGCATGAATGAAACGCTCGGAAGCTTCGCGGTTCTTCGTGGCACTCGCGATCGCGGCCGACAAAACAACCGGCCGTTGAAATTCCGCCGGGACCGGGCCGGCCAACTGGACCCCGGGCACGTGCACGATTTCGCTGACCAACCCCAGCGCGATATCGACGTTGCCGGCGGCGAGACTTTTCATCGATTCCCCGGCGCCCGCCTGGAAGACGGTCTTATCGCGTAGCGCGTCCGTGAGTCCCAGCTTTTCAAACATGTCCAGGAACGCGGGCGTTCCCGCGCCCACCTTCACATACCCGATGGATTTGGCGGCGAGCAGCGTTTGCTTGATGGCTTGCGCCGTGCTCACATCGGGTTTCGGCATACCGGCGCGGACGGCGACGCCGATGTTGCTCTGGGCGAGATCCATTTTCGTTCCCGCGGCCACCTTGCCGTCTTTGACGAGTTCGTCGATTACCTGCGGCGTCACCACGAGCAGATCGAACGGTTGGCCTTGATCGATGGACTCCTTCAGATTGCGCGAGGCGCCGAATTCGATGTTCACCTTCTTACCCGACGCGCGCTCGGCCTTCGGCAGCAGCTTTTCCATCGCCGCGCGGAAGCCGTTGGAGCACACCACGTGCAGCTCGGCGTTCTGGGCTGGCAGGGTTTCGAGCGCCAGCAGTGCGAATGCGGGAAGCAGCGCGGATTTCGCGAATTTGGCCATAATTTCTTCCTCCTATTGCTTCGGTGTGATTTTTACGATGGTCGCCGTGAAGTGCTGGCCCGGTTCCAGCCAGAATTGGTGCGGTGCACCTTTGGGAACGTAGAGGGAGTCGCCGGCTTTCACCGGATACTTGGTGCCACCATCGATGGAATCGCCGCGGATTTCGCCGGGGCCCGACGGCTTGCCGTTGACGATCTTGCCGCCGATGATGACGGCTCCTTCGCCTTCGCGAAAGAAGATGAAGTCGGCTTGTTCGGTGTGGATCTCGGCGCGCGAATTTCCTTCGCGATACAGGATGAAGGCGGAGTCCATCAGGCGCGATGTTCCCAGGCCCGCCTGTTTGTTGAGCCGCGAGGTGGCGGCTTGGTCCAGCTCTTTGGTCTGATCGGCGCTCCAGTAGACGGGCGCGGTAGGATCGGCCGCCCACAGCGGAACGAGCGATGCCACTACGAGCAGCAGATTTTTGTGCATAATCTCTCCTAAGGCAAGGCGAACACCCAGACCGCTCCGCCTTCGGGAACTTCGGGATATTCGCCCGGAAAAGCCCGATCCAGAGTGGTCTCGTCGCCGCGGGAATCGCCGCCCCAACCGGAAAGAACCGCGACGTATTGCTTGCCGTCGATCAGGAACGTGGTGGGCGGCGCGAGAATGCCAGAGTTGGCGGGAAACTCCCACAGGATCTTGCCCGTGGCGGCGTCAAATGCGTGGAATTTGCGATCGTTGGTGCCGCCGGTGAACACCAAGCCCCCGGAGGTGGCCAGCATCGACCCCCAGTTCGGGCTCTTGGCGTAATCATGCTTCCATACCATTTTTCCGGTGTCGACGTTCCAGGCCTGGACTTCGCCGAAGTGATCCGCGGCCGGCACAATGCCGCCGCCGGATCCGAACTTGACGCCCGTGTAGTTCTTGCCCGGCGAATACTCCACTTCCACGCCCATCGACGTACCGCACATGTTGTTATTGGCTGGAATATAAATCATGCGGGTCTGGGGGCTGAAGGCGATCGGGGGCCAATTCTTTCCGCCATGGAAACCAGGGCAGAAGTTGGCCTCTTTCCCCGTACCCGGCTTGTGCTCGGCATCGATCTGAGGACGGCCGGTCTCGGCATCGAGGCTCTTAAACACGTTCTGATAGACGTAAGGCTTGCCTTCGACGAACTTCAATCGCCCGCCGGACGACTCGCTGGCGCGGTCGAGAAACCAGAGGTAGCCGTCGCGCGCGACATCGATCAGTCCCTGAATCGTGCGGCCGCCGCGCTGGAAATCCACCAGGATCGCAGGCGAGACTTCATCCCAATCCCAGGATTCGTTGGGGTTGTATTGAAAATATCCTTTGATCTTGCCGGTCGCCACGTCCAGTGCGATGGTGGATGCGACGTACAGATTGTCGCCCGGCCGCTGATCGCCCATCCACGGGCCGCCGTTGCCGGTGCCCCAATACGCGAGATTGGTAACGGGGTCGTAGTTCCCCGTGACCCACACGGAGCCGCCGCCGTTCTTCCATTGGTCGCCCTTGGGCCACGTTTCACTACCGGGTTGGCCAGGCGCGGGGATGGTGTACGTCCGCCAGAGTTCCTTTCCGGTTTCCGGATCGAACGCGGCCACGAAGCCGCGCACGCCGTATTCGCCGCCCGAGGCGCCCACCATCACCTTGCCGTCCGCGATCAACGGAGCCAGCGTCATGTAATAAGCTGCCCGGCTGTTGGCGACCTCGGTGGACCAGACTTCGTGACCCGTGCGTGCGTCGAGCGCAATCAGCAGCGACTCGCCCGCGGCAAAATACACCTTGTCGCCGTACAGCGCGACGCCGCGGCTGGTATCGTGCGCTACCACGGCGCCGGTGGGCCGCGACTTCCGGAACCGCCACAGCAGATTGCCGCTGTGCACGTCGATGGCGATCACCTGGTTGTCGGGCGTGGAGATGAACATCACGCCGTTATTCACCAGCGGCGCGGCCTCGTGGACTTTATCGTCGCCGGTGGAGAAAATCCAAACCGGCTGAAGCTTATTGACGTTGTCCCGGGTGATTTGGTCCAACGGGCTGTAGCCCCAGCCATCGTAGGTGCGCCGTATGGAGAGCCAGTTGCCGTCTTCAGGGTGCAAGAGCCGTTCGGCGGTCACCGGTTGGTAGTTGCGCAAGACCTCGGGGATGGGCGCGGCCGGAGCTGAATCCTGGGTGAGCGATTGACCGTAAGCGAAGCACGCGGTCAGCCCAAAGGCAGCGGCCATCGCCCCCGCTCGAATGTGAGAATTTTTGACGGAAAACATGAGTGGGCCTTCGGTCAGTCATCATACACGACACGATGCTTTGACGTAGGGTGCTTCGATGTAGAATAAAAGGCCGGAAATGACATTCAATTGGCGAATTCGAACTCTGGCGTTGGGGATCGCGTTCGGCGGGCTGGTGTTCATGCTCGCGGCGCAAACCAGTCAATCTTTCAAGGCGCGGTTGTCGGCGGTGGCGGCGGACGCCCGGACGCGCGCGGCCCTCGCGGGATCGGGAAGGGCCACGGCAACGCTCCACGGCTCGGAGTTGACGATCAGCGGCGAGTTCGAGGGATTGGAATCTCCCGCGACCAAGGCCGAGCTGCATAGCGCGGTGGCCGCGGGCGTGAGAGGACCGGCGATCGCCGCTCTTTCCGTTACCGCGGCCGAGAGCGGAATGATCGTCGGGACTGTCAACCTGACGCCCGCGCAATTGACCGGCCTGCACAAGGGCGGTGTGTATATTCAGATTTACAGCCAGAAGGCCCCGGACGGTGTCCTGTGGGGCTGGCTGTTGCCTTAGGAGCCCCTTAGGAGCAAGAACACATGTTCAGGAGAATGTTTTTGGCGGCCTCGATCGCCGCGATTTGCACTGTGGCTAGCTATGCCCAGCAGGCAACGGGCCCTTACACGGCGGCTCAGGCCGCGGCGGGGCGGGCGGCTTTTCAGGCAAACTGCGCCGGATGCCACGGCGCCGATCTCGCGGGCCAAAATAACGCGTCCGCATTGGCCGGCAGCCTGTTCCTGAGCAGTTGGGGCGAGCGAACCACGGCCGACCTGGTCTCATTCATGGAAGGCGCGATGCCGCCGTCGAATCCCGGCAGCTTGGGCGAACAGGCCTACGTGAACGTGGTGGCGTATATCCTGGATTTCAATGGCGCACGCCCCGGCGATCAGTCGCTGACCGCTGGCGCGAAAGTGGCCATTCGTTCGGTTGCCAGCGGGCAGGCGCGTCCGCGCGCAGGCGCACCGGGTGAACCGTTGGGCGGCCGGGCCGAAGCGCCCGTTCCCGCGACGCCGCGCGGTCTTGTGGTGCATGGTGAGGTGAAGAACTTCACACCCGTGACCGACGCGATGCTGCGGAAGCCTGATCCGAGCGATTGGCTCATCATCCGCCACGATTATCACGCCACCAATTACAGCACCTTGAGCCAGATCAACGCGCAGAACGTCAAGGATCTCCAGCTTCAATGGGTGTGGGCGATGAACGAAGGCACCAATCAGGC
>JASHQT010000447.1 GCA_030039005.1 Bryobacteraceae bacterium | reverse complement strand
CGACATGTTCTTCCTGGGCGACGGCGACATCGCGGTGCTGACGCCCGATGGCGTGCATCTCACCGATTTTAACGGCCGCCCCATCAAGCGCCAGGTGACCCATATTTTGTGGGATCCCATCATGGCGGAAAAGGGCGGCTACAAGCATTTCATGCTCAAGGAAATTTATGAGCAGCCGCGCGCGGTGCGCGACACCGTGCTGGGTCGCGTGGGCCAGGAGAGCGGGCGCGTCTTCCTGGACGAGATGGACATCAGTGCCAAAGCCTTCCAGGAATTCAAGTCGCTGAAGATCGTCGCGTGCGGGACCGCCTGGCACGCGGCGCTGGCCGGCAAATTCATGCTCGAGAAGCTGGCGCGCATTCCCGTGGAAGTGGACTACGCCAGTGAATTCCGCTATCGCGATCCGATCGTTTCCTCGGACATGCTCACGGTGGTGATCTCGCAATCGGGTGAGACCGCCGACACCATTGCCGCCCAGCGTGAGGCCAAGCAACTGGGTTCGAAGACGCTGGCCATCTGCAACGTGGTCGGGTCCATGGTCACGCGCGAGGCCGCGGGAACATTGATGACCCACGCAGGCCCGGAGATCGGCGTCGCTTCCACGAAAGCCTTCACCTCCCAGCTCACCGCGCTATTTATTCTGGCGATGTACCTGGGCCAGGTGCGCGACGCGCTGTCGCTCGAACAATCCAGTTGCCTGGTGCAGGAGCTGGTGAAACTGCCCGGAAAGCTGGAGACCGTGCTCAGCCACGAAGAGATTTACGAAGAGCTGGTCAAGAGGCTGTTTCGCTCCACCGATTTTCTGTTCCTGGGCCGCGGCATTCACTTCCCCATCGCGCTCGAAGGCGCGCTCAAGCTCAAGGAAATCTCCTATATTCACGCCGAAGGTTATCCGGCGGGCGAGATGAAGCACGGTCCCAACGCGCTGATCGACGAGAATCTGCCGGTGGTGGTGATCGCGACGCGCGATCCAGCGAGCGAAGACAGCCGCGTGCGCTACGAGAAGACCCTCTCGAACATGCAGGAGGTCAAGGCGCGCAACGGAATCGTGATCGCGATAGCGTGCGAGCAGGATCTCGACGAAGTCCGCAAGGTGGCCGACTACGTGATTCCCGTGCCGGCCACTAGCGAAATGCTGCTGCCGATTCTCGAGGTGGTGCCGCTGCAGTTGCTGGCGTATCACATCGCGGTGCGGCGCGGGTGCGATGTGGACCAGCCGCGCAATCTGGCGAAAAGTGTAACGGTGGAGTGAAGCAGTTCACGCACCAGATCCTTATTTCGACGCGCGGGAAGGGGCTGTATGACTTCACGCGGCAGATCGAAAGCTGGATCGGGCAGCATCCAATCGATACCGGACTGCTGACCGTCTTCTGCCAGCACACCTCGGCGTCACTGGTGATCCAGGAGAATGCCGATCCCGACGTGGTGGCCGATCTGGCCGATTTCATGACGCGCCTCGTACCGGAAGACACCCGGCTTTACCGGCACACCGCCGAAGGCCCGGACGACATGACGTCGCACATCCGCTCGGCGCTGACACAAACCCAGTTATCGATTCCGATTCACAACGGCAAACTGGCGCTGGGGACCTGGCAGGGCGTTTATCTATTCGAGCATCGCGAGCGGCCGCACCGGCGCAGCGTCATTCTGCACTTGCTGGCCGATTAAGCCTTGCGCCGCGGCGCGATCAACAGACCGGCGGCGGCAGCACCGAGAAGCACCGGTAGCTCGGACGGCTCCGGCGTGGACGTGAGCGGAGTCCCGTCAATTTCGAATTGGGCATCGTACGTGGTGGGGGTGCTCCAACTTGTACCGCCGTTGAGGCTATAGTCTTCGGGGACGGAACTCGAACCGTTGTTACCCCAAGCAGCGTCCGTCAACGCGGTGACCGGTTTCAGCACCAGCCAATACTCGGTCCCTGCGGTCAGATCGATGGCGGTGAACCCGCTCGCCGTTTCGAGGGCGTAGGCACCAGATGGTCCGCTCAGGCCGGTCTCGAGTTCCTCGATCTCAGTACCGGGCTCGCCCGAGTTGTTCGTATAGAGGTAGAGGTCAATCTCTCCTCCGACTAGGAGGACCTCGGCGTCGGTCATCGAAAAATTGGCGGTCGGTGTGAACGCCTCAGCGGCCGCCGATCCCTTCGGACTTCCACCGCCCGAGACTATAACACCGTCGTTGGGCGTGGTTCCGCTCAGGTTTGAAAAGATTACGTCAGCGCGCAGCGCAAGCGGGGCAAGGCTTACCGCCAGCGCCAGATTCAATAGTTTGGGGATCAAACAAGACCTCCCTACTGTCCAAGGTGCAGCGCGCGGATCTTAGCAGGGCTTCTCGTTTGGCGTCAAGGAAATTGGTACTTTCGCAGTTCTAGGACTGCTAGGAGCGGGCTATCAAGCCTTGCTGCGCTTGCGCCGCGTCGCGAGCAACAGGCAGGCGGCGGCAGCGCCGAGGAGCAGCGGCAACTCCGAGGGTTCCGGAATGGGCGTGCCGTCGATTTCGAATTGGGCTCCGTTGATGCCTACACTGGTCCAACCTGCACCGCCGTTGGAGCTTTGGGCGGCCGGAGACAGACTCGAACCGCCCTGTTCCCACAAAGCATTTGTATCGGCGGTGGCCGGCGCGAGCACGAGCCAATAGTCCGTCCCGGCGGTCAAGTCGACGGGCGCAAACCCGCTGGCCGTTTCGAGGGCGAAACCACTAGACGGTCCGCTCACGTCGGTTGCGAGTTCCGCGATCTCGGTGCCCGGAACTTCCGTGTTGCCCGAATAGAGAAAGATGTCGACGGCGCCTCCGTTGATGAAGACCTCCGCGTCCGTCATCGAAAAATCGCCGCCCGGGACGAACAACTGGGCGGATTCCTTCGAGGTGCCACCCCCTGCGGTGCTGCCCTGGACCCCAAGAGAGAACGCTGAGCTGTTTTCGGTTACGTTCGAAAAAATTACGTCGGCGCGGAGCGCGAGCGGGCCAAGTATGACCGCGAGCGGGGCAAGTACGCCTGCCGCCAGGGCCAGATTCAGCAGCTTTTGGATCAGTCGTGACATCCGGTTCCTCCCCAGGCTCCCTCAGTTGGTTCGAGGAGCCTCATAACAGATAGGCGAGAAAATCGCGCTAGGGCGATCACCGATTGGCCGAGGGCGCCGCTTTGGCGTCGCAGCGTTGGCGATTGGCGATTGGCGGCCCGGCACGTCTATCCTTTGACACGGCCGTGTTGCGGCGCCCACGCGACCAGCTGAACATTCTCCTTTGAAATCTCTCACTTCCAGGCGGGCTACCCGTCTGCATCCTCTTCCTGCGAGAGGAAACCGAGATGCAGACACTTAAAGTGGTAGCGATCCTGATGACGGCCGCCGCCGAACTGGCAGCCGAGACGCCCACGCGGCGGCTGATCGTGAACATTCCCGCGCGGAAAATCGCGCTGGTGGAGGACGGAAAAGTGGTCAAGATTTATCCCGTGGCCGTGGGCAAGAAGAGCACGCCTAGCCCTGTCGGCGCCTTTCATATCGCCAGCCACGTCATCAACCCCACCTATTCGCATGAGGGAAAGGTGATCGGGCCGGGCCCCGCGAACCCGGTGGGCACGCGCTGGATGAGCCTCGGCTACAAAGGTTACGGCTTGCACGGGACCAATCACCCGGAGTCCATCGGCCACGCCGCCTCTCACGGGTGCATCCGGATGCGAAATCAGGACGTCGAAGAATTGTTTCGGCTGGTCCGCGTGGGCGACGAGGTGGATTTAATCGCCGATCCCAGCCCCGAAGAGGCCGCCCTTTTCGAAGAAATGGATTCCAATAAAATTGCTGCCGCGCATCTACAGGCGGGAATGGGTGCGGCCGATGGTATCGCAGGAGGTTTGCAATGATGTTCCTGAGCGCGCTCGGCGACTTCCCCGAAATGGTGCTGGGGTTGCTCTTCAGCCTCGGGTGCGCGTTGCTTTTGGGCTTCCTTTGTCTGCGGTTTGTCATGAATTTGATGACGCATCACGCCTCGCGCGATCATAATGGAATCAGTGATCGGCCCCGGGTGGATTCTCTGCTTTTGCTCAGTGCTGCCGTTGGCTTGTCAAACGCTGGACCGGGTGGCCGTCCAGACCGCGGACCAGACGCCGGATCCGGCATCGACGGCGGCGGCGCAACTGGCCTCCCGTATCGCGTCCCTGCTGCCGCGTCGAGCAACCGTTTCGATCGAGAGCCGGAGCTTAGCGCAGTCAGCGCCTCCCGAGTGGTCGAAATTCCCCTCGCGCTTTCAGGACGAGTTGCGCAAAGCCGGGCTGCAAATCTCTGGGGTCCCGGCGGCCGCGGTCCCCACGGCGACGACGCCGCCTGAGCCTCGCGTCCGCGTCACGCTCGCCGAAGAGGCGCATGGCCTGCTCCTGGTAGCCGAGATTTTGAACGGCGACAACCGGCAGATCGCGATGCTTCCCTGGAACGTGCCGCCCTCCGCGCAGCCGAATCCGCAGGTCTCAATCACGAAGAAACTGTTGTGGGCCCAAGAAGACCCGCTCCTCGACGTTTTGCTCCAGGACTCGGATTCCCAGATGCTGATTTT
>JASHQT010000446.1 GCA_030039005.1 Bryobacteraceae bacterium | reverse complement strand
CGCGATCACCTCTGCTTTTTTGTTCGCGCCATCGGCCTTGGGCTTGCTGGCCGCCTTCTTTGCGCGCGCCGCCTTCTTCGCGGCCTTGGCCTTCTTCGCCGTCGGCTTGCGCTTGGGCTGTGTAGCCTGCGCTTCGGTGGTTTCCTGCGTCTCGATTGTGTTGCTGCTCATTTGCGTTCTCCTGACCGGGCTGCGGTCGTCACAATCCCTCACTCGGGTTGGGAGAAATTGCAAGGCTGAAATTTCAAAATCGGCGGCTGCGGAGCCTTTTTTATGGACCCGACACAAAAGCGTCGCCACGATTTTGCCGCGACGCGGCGGGTTGGTTTGCTACCGGATTTGGGCGCCGTGGTGCACCGACGCCGCAGGATCGGACGTGAGGCCCGGGGACCACGGGCAAGTCTCCGTTTTGGTTCAGTGCCTTCCCGTCACTTAACGGCGCTTGACTGCCCTCACGTCCGGCCCGTTGCGCTGGTTTTGCTGGCAGCGTGACTGAAAGCTCGCGAGGGATTGCTCCGCCGCGAGCTCAGGCCGTTCAGCAATTGGTCGTTCGGGCCGATCCGTGTTCAGCAGCCCGGGCCGCCGGGGCCGCCTTCGTAGAAGTACTCGCCCCACTTAGAAGCCGTGCTGAAGAACGGCCCGGTAGTGCTGTAGCAACTCGGCGAAGGATCATACGGCGTCAAGCTGGTCCAGATTCCCTGGTTTGAGAGATTGACGTAGTACACATTGCGCTGCAAGGCCGCGTGTCCGAATCCCGCTGACGACCAATTCCCGCTTCCTTCCGGAGGCCATACATTGTCGGCGCCAACGCTCTCCGTACCGTACTCGATCAAGTTGGAATACTCGGAGAGCTGCCCGCCGGCGTACAGTCCGCCTGGAAGATAGCCGATCCAGTTGCCCTGGATCGCCAGCCACCAGTTGCCCTGGTACAGGTAGAACATGGCGCTGAATTCGTATTGCGTGCCGCCGTTTGTGCTGTAATTTCCGAGCCCTCCGCCCAAAGCCGCCTTGTTCGACGTCTGGATGAACGCGCCGCAGGTAAGGTTGTAACAACCGGTCTGATTGTAGCCGTCCGCGGTCCAGTACACGAAGAGGCGGGACTCCTCATTACCGTACATTTGCGGGAAGTTCTGCCAGCCCACCTCCGCGGTTTGGGTCACGCCACTGTTGTCGGCGACGTACCATTCCTGCGACAGCGAGAAGATTTCACCCCAATTGGTGTTTACGTACGGGCTCCAGATGTTGAGGTTGGAGTTGCCGCCGAGATTGTCCACGTACTGGTACATGACCGAGTACTTGTGGCCTTCCGTCGGGTCCTGGGGAGCGGCCTGCTTGGGATTCACGAACGAGGGCCGGCCGGCGACGCTGGGTCCCTTCTGAAAGTAATCGTGCAACGTCGCAAAGCGCGTCATGTCATCCAAGGTGACTCTCAACATCGGAATCGTGCCGCCCTCGCAGCTCACCGCGTTGCCATATTCATCGCTTTGCTTGCCGGCGAATTGGCTCGTCGGGGCCAAGTGATCGGCGTTTCCGTCGTCGGCGACGTTCTGTTTGGCGAGCAGGGACTGCGGCGGAGCGGCTGCAATCTGCTTGTTCGCCAGGGCCTTGACGCCGGGCTGCTGGTTCAACGGAACGCAATCGAAATGGCTGGAATTCATCACGAAGCTGTGACGGATTTGAACGCCGTTGTATAGGCTGAGGATATGCGAGCGCATTTCCTCAAACCTGGCTTCGTCCTTCACTTTCACGTCCGGGCCGGCGAAGTCCACTACGCTGGCCGCGCGGGTGTTGGCCAGGAAATCGTTGAACGGCACGAACCGCTTCGCGCCGGCGGCCGGCTGGGCGAATGCGCTTGCTGGTCCTAACGCGCATACCGCGAACAGGGCCGCACCGAAGAAATGTTTGCTTTTCATTTTGCCTCCTTGGATCGGCGTTGTAACCGCCGTCACCTGGGCATGCGGGATGGTGCGACGAAAGGGGCAATGAAAAAAGTTACTGCATGGATTACCCCTGCCAGCGAGGAATCACGCATGTGCGGTTGAGAGCGGAAAACGTTCTCGAGGAGAAGGAGATGACCACCATGAAAAAGCACATTCTGGCGATCACTGCCCTGCTGGCTTCCACGATCGGGGTCGCCGGCGCCAGAGAGTTGACGCTTTAGGTAACCAGCGGCGGAACGGCCCAGGAGAGCGACCGCTCTGCCGCGGTCAGCGAAGCCACCGAGCAGGCCACCAAGCAAGCGAACGCGACATGCATCGGCGAAGTGGTGAGCGTGGAGCCGACCGGAACGTCCTGTTTTGGCTGGGATGGCGACAGTCCCTACACTGCATGGTCTTCGTAAAGGCCGAATGCCGGATTCACACGGCGCGATGATGCGAGGCAGCCAGGCCCGGGGGGAGGAACGGGGCTCGGCGGAAACGCCGCGCCTCTTCTTTTTTCTAGGTGATCGGGCGCGCTTGGCGCTCATCACCGCGCCCGGCTCTTCATCCAACTTGAGAAAAGCGCTAAGCTACATGAATCGTGCCGCGTGTGTTTTCATGCGCATTATGTGCAGCCAGCCTGGCTTGGGCGCTAATGGCGCTAGCCGCGGGCGCGCCATCGACGCGCTTGAAAAGGGGAAAATCGGTTCAGGCTGTCATTACCGCAGGCCAAACCCAGACCTACACAATAAAGCTAAACCCTAACCAATATTCCTTTACGAGCGTGGCTCCGCCGGATCCCGCCGTAATAATCGAGGTTGACGATCCAGGCGGCAGAAAAGTGGCCGAGGTGGACACGCGGAGCGCGGCCGGTGAACGCGGCCGCATTCAGTGGATCGGGGAAACGAAAGGCGAGTATCGCATCAACATCCGTTTGGCGGATCAAGCGCAGGCTGGGCGCTATACCCTCCGGATGGAACAGGTGCATGCGGCCCGGACTGAAGACAGAAGTCGCCTAAATGCAGAAGATTTGTTCCGCCAAGGGCTCAGCCAGGCTCGCGATAACAACTTCGATCAGGCCATCTCGACCTATGCGCAAGCGCTGGACCTTTATCGCCAGCTCAAAGACCGCGAGCGCGAAGCCGACACGCTCCTGGCCACCGGGGACGCGTATGAGTACGCCGGACAGGACGATAAGGCGGTGGGCTATTACGAGCAGACATTGCAAATCGAGCGCGAACTTCAAGACCAGGCGCGGATTGCGATTGCCATAAACGCCCTCGGCAATGGGTACTTTGGCTTGAGCCAATATGAGAAAGCCATCGCATATTATGGGCAAGCTCTCGAAGCGTTCCGCCAAATCAAGGATCGCCGCCGCGAAGCCGCCGCATTGGGGAACCTCGGAAACAGCTACGGTGAACTCAGCCAGTTCCAGAAGGCGATCGTCTATCACGAGCAAGCATTAGCGGTTTTTCGAGAACTCAAGAACCGCAGGGGGGAAGCATTTACCCTGGGCAATCTCGGAATTGAATACGCCGACCTCAGCCAGTTTGAGAAGGCGGTCGGCTACTACGAACAGGCGCTGCCGGTATATCGCGAGATCCAGGACAGCGGCGCGGAGGGCCGGGCGCTAGCCAACCTGGGTGATGCGTACGTGGGCCTCGGCCAATACGAAAAGGCGATCGGATACCAGGAGCAAGCCCTCGTTCGGAATCGCGAGGCGAAGGACCGGTTTACGGAAGGCCATACGTTAAGCGGCATCGGGACGTCGTACCTGGACTTAAAGAACTACGAGAAGGCCGCCGGATACTATGAACAGGCCCTGGCGATCGCCCGTGAGGTGATGGATCGCAGCGCCGAAGGTGCGGACCTGAACAATCTGGCCGAGGCTTACCGGGATCTGGCGCAGTACGATCGCGCAGCCGGCTATTATGTGCAGGCGCTGGCAATTTCCCGCGAGGTGAAAGACCGGCGCGTGGAGGCCGCCGAATTAACTGGGCTCATGGAGACCTCGCGCTTGGCTGGGCGGCCGCGCCTAGCGATCTTCTACGGCAAACAAGCCGTGAACACGGTGCAAGCCATGCGTTCCGACATCGGCGGCCTGAGCCAAGATCTGCAGCAGAGTTTCTTGAAGGGCAACGAAGAGCCGTATCACATTCTGGCCGAATTGCTGATCGCGCAGGGCAGGTTAGCGGAAGCCGAGCAGGTCCTGGCTCTGCTCAAGGAAGAAGAATACTTCGAGTACATTCGTGGGGATTCCGGCCCGGGGCTGGAACGGCGCGCCGATCTTACGCCGGAGGAGGCCGAATACGAGAAACGCTATCGCGAGATCGGAGACCACCTGATGGCTATCGGCCGGGAGCGCGGCGATCTGCTCGCCAAAAAGAGCATGACGCCGCAGGAGTCCGAGCGGCTGATGCAACTGGAACAGGATCTGACGGTGAGCAATGAGGCGTTCGAGCGCTTCCTGGGAGATCTGACCCAGCATTTCAGCGCCAAGCCGGAATTAAACGCGAGGGTGGTGGACCAACTGCGCGAAGAACAAGGCTTCATGGAAGACTTACGCGAATTGCCACCCGGAACGGTAGCCATTTACACGCTGGCCGGACAGGACGAATTCCACGTGATTCTGCGGACGCCGGACGCGCAGAAAGCTTACGAGTATCCGATCAAAGCGGCGGATCTGAATCGCAAGATTTTCGATTTCCGCGAGGCAGTTGGCGATCCGAAGGCCGACCCGCGACCCTTGGGCCAAGAGCTTTACAAGATCCTGATGGCGCCGATGGCCGAAGATCTGCGGCAAGCCAAAGCGCAGACCCTGATGTGGTCGCTGGACGGCACGTTACGCTATGTACCCATCGCGGCCTTGTATGACGGCGAGCACTATTTGGTCGAGCAGTATCGCGTTTCGGTGATGACGCTCGCCAGCAACGCGCGATTGAAAGACCTGCCCGACCGCGCTTGGTCCGAAGCCGGATTCGGCGTCACCAAGCAGCACGAAGACAACGCGCCCCTGCCGGAAGTGGCGGCGGAGCTCGATGGAGTGCAGGAGATCTTGCACGGAGAAATCAAGCTGGACGAGCAATTTACCGAATCCTCCATGCGGGCGACGCTGTTGAAACATTTTCCGGTGGTGCACATCGCCAGTCATTTCCGCTTCATGCCCGGCGATCAGTCCAAGTCTTTTCTGCTGTTGGGCGACGGAGCCCATCTCAGCCTGGAGCAAATCAAGACACTGCCGAATCTGTTTAGCGGGGTCCAATTGCTGACGTTGTCGGCGTGCAACACGGGTGTCGGCGACGGCACCGAGGTGGAAGGATTCGGAACGCTCGCCCAGCGGCAGGGCGCGAAAGCCGTGATTGCCAGCCTGTGGCCGGTTGCCGACACCAGTACCAGCCGGCTGATGCAGGAGTTTTATCGGCTTCGCGAATCCACGCCCGGCATGACGAAATTGGAAGCGCTGCGGGAGGCGCAGTTGGAACTGCTGCGCGGAAAAGCGGAAAGCGCTTCTTACTCGCATCCTTTTTACTGGGCGCCATTTTTCTTGATGGGCAACTGGCTGTAGGGTTTCGCGGGCAGTACTAAACCGGGCTGCACAAAGTCGACATCGAAGGTATAATCGCTTAATCACATCGTTCGTTTACTAAGTCGGCGCCGGTAAACGGCGAGTTGTATCGAGGAGGAGGTACACACGCGTGAAGCGCAAATGCCTGGGAATCTATTTGACACTTACAATCTTGCCTGCTTTCGCGCAGGTTGCTATTGAGTCGCTTCCGCCGGAAGGTCACGCGGCGGTCATGCGCGGTTCATCCGGGCCGGTGCAAGGCTTGCTCGACCATGGCAACGGAACCGCGGAAACCAAGAACTGGAGCGGCTATGCGGTCGAGGGGTCCGGGTTTACATCCGCCCAGGGTTCCTGGGTGGTGCCAACCGCCAATTGCACTGGCACCCTTTTGGGCTATGCCGCGTTTTGGGTCGGCCTGGACGGGTACACCTCTTCCACGGTGGAACAGACCGGCACGACATCCGACTGTATTTTTTCGATTCCGATCTATTACGCCTGGTACGAATTCTATCCGAACGGCGTCGTGATAGTGGACGTTCCCGTGAAAGCCGGAGACGTAATATCGGCGTCGGTGGTGTACAACGCCACTCCCAACAACTTCACCGTCACCATCACCGATGTGACCAGCGGAAAATCCGCCACCCATACACAGGCCGTTAGCGGAGCGGCGCGCTCTTCAGCGGAATGGATCGCCGAAGCGCCGGCCACCGTCGGAGACATCATCCTGCCGTTGACGAATTTCGGGACGGTGAATTTTGGTGCCGACAGTACGGCGGTCGGCGGAACCAACGACGCTGCTGACCAGTCCAATAGCGGCCCGATTGGAAGCTTTCTGCCGGTCAACGTGATTCAAATCGCGAAGACGGCCAGCTTCCTCAGCCCGCAGACGGCCAGTTGCAGTACGCTCTCGAACGACGGCACGAGTTTTTCGTGCACCTGGGCGAAATAGACCTCTACTTAGCGCCTTGCGTGGGTTCACAAGGTTGAGCCACTCGCTTTAGGCCGGGATCGCCGGGGCTTTCTTTCATCGCGGTGCTCAGTTCGTCGCACGCCTCCGCCCGGAGCCCGAGCCGCAGATCTACGTCCGCGAGCAACGCGAGCGTCATAGTATCGCCGCCGGTGGCGCGCGCGGCCTGGGCGAATTGTTCGCGTTTCAGGCTGTCTGCGGCCGATAGCGTGTTGAACTCTTCGGTGCCCGCGCCGATCTCGATGCCCGCGCGCATGGCGCGTACTTGCCAGTAGTAGTGGGCTCCAGCCCTGAGAGTTCCGGCCGGGACGGAGATTTTCGTGGCGGCCGTCGAGGTGTTCCACACAACTTTTCCAACCTCGTCCTCCAGCGTTATGCGGTACGAAGCTGCTTGGGGGACAGCCTTGTATTGAAGGATCGCTTTGTCCGGGAGCGCCACCGCGCCCGCCGCGGGATAAAGATCGTTCATTTTCTCTCCGCCGCGGATGCGCACAGCGGCCGGAGTGGGAGCCGATCCCGCTACGACGGGAGCGGGTTGGGGAATGGGAGGCAGCGCCGGCAACTCACGAACGGCGCCGCCGATCTTGGGCACAGCCTTACCGGTCACCGTGATTTTTGCCCCGCCCGCCAATTGGTAGCGATGGCCGTGCCCCAGGATCACGACAGCCTGAGATCGCGCCGCCACTTCCAACGTGTCGCCTTCCGCAAGCCAATCGAAAGCTGCTGCGGCTTTTGTCTCATGGCCGCGGGCGGTAAGCACTTCGTCCTTCCCGGAAAGTGATGCGATTACAGCGACCGAGTTTTGGCAGCATTGGGCATGTAGGGGTCCAGCCAACAAGATGAGCGCGAAGCAGCGAATCCTCAAACTGAGTCCAAGCATAAACACCTATGAATTCACGGTTCAACCACGGGATAAGGGCTCAGAGCGCTTCTTAAACCCAGAGCAGCCAACATACTCAACAGAATCGTGAGCTCCGGTCCGGCGACGGCGATCATCGTCCGGCTCGAACGGAAGATCCAGAACGCAACTCCGGCGTAGCCACAAATCAGCGCAGTGAAAACAAGCAAGGCACGCGCGCGCTCTTGCGGCAAACAGAGCGCAACCGCAGCCGCAGCCAGTGACGCCAGCCCAGCCACGGCCAGGCACTCCATCAGCGAAATCTCGCGAATGGGATCGCGGCCGAGGAGAGTATTCGTAATCAAGGCACAAGTTCGCCCGGAATCAACTGATCGCTGACGGCGCGGGGGACGCGGTGTTGGTCATTGCTGCCGGAAAACGTAGCCCCGGCGATCACCAGCCGATCGCGAAAGAGTCCGGGCGTCGATGCGAGGCGGGCGGGTACGTCCTGCCAGGAAATCGAGGGCATTTGCGAGAGCCGCGCCGAATAATCGATCCAGACCCTCGCGCCGGAAGAAGCGCTTTTGCGCGCCGGGAAAGCGGCTTCCACCGTGTTGGGCAAACGACCACCGGCGCTGGCCTGCGCGGTCCAGGTAGAACAAACGCGTGCGGCGAATGGTGCGGTCCTCGTCTTCCTCCAGATTTACCAAACCGAACAAATCCTGATATCTCGACGGGCCGAGCACATAAGCCGTAAGCGGGCTCAGATACTCCATGCCGATGAGCTCGCCCGAGGGCGCGGCAAAAAGCGCGAGCGTCAGGCGGTCACCATGGGACGCGACGGCTTTGGCGAACTCCGGGGATTGGCTCCAGGCCGAGGGGAGCAGGAGGTCAATGGCTAAGGCTCTCGCACCCGAATTAAAAATGCGGTCGATCATGGATGCGAAATCGGTCGCGCGGCCCGCGAGAGCGCGCTGGTCTGCATCCAGACTTTTGTCGGTGAGGGACAGGAGGAGCAGGCTGGGATCGGGCGGCCGCGAAGGCGCCCAGGCGAAGCGCTGGTCCGCGATCCGGCCCTCCAGCACACGCACTACGCGAAGGTGCGTGAGGGCGGCGGAAAGCAATGCCGCTATACACGCGATCGCGGCCGCGTAGATCGCCCGGCGGGGCCATTCCCGGGAGCGCCGCGTGCGTTGTTCGGCGGTAAGCCAAGCCCGCGCAACCTCAGATACTGCCGCGGACGCCGTCGCGGGTCGGGCGGCCGGATCAGGGGCCAGTAACGCCAACACCGGCGGATCAATTTCCCGGGGAGCGATGGGTTCCTTGAGGACGGCCTCGCGGGCGGATTCCGGATGTTGGCCTGTACCTGGGCCAGGCTCCGGCCGAATGGTGTGTGGCCGGTGAGCAGTTCATACATCAGCGCGCCGAATGCGAACCGGTCACTTGCAGACGTCGCACGCTCGGCGCGCAGTAGCTGAGGCGCCATGTAGGCGGGCGTTCCGCAAAGACCTCCCGCCGCGCTAACCGTATTCTCGGGGTCCTGTTCGACATGGGAAAGAGGATTGGTCAGCCGTGCCAAGCCGAAGTCGAGCACTTTCACGCGCGGGCGCGAATGTAGCTCGTCGGCGAGAAATAGATTGCCGGGCTTGAGATCGCCATGCACGACGTTATTCCGGTGTGCCTCGTCCACAGCGTCCGCCGTGGCGCGGAGCAGGCCGATGGCTTCCCGGAAACGGCAGGACCTTGCGCTCCTTGAGAACCTCGCTCAGGGTCTTGCCATGCAAGTGCTCCATCACCAGATACGGCAGGCCACCGCTGCGGTTGTCGACGCCATAATCGGTCACGTCCACAATGTTCGGATGCCGCAGACGGCCGAGCACCCGCGCTTCGTTCTCGAAGCCCTCGCGAAAGCCGGGTGAAATCGCGCCATAATGCGCGATCAGCTTCAGCGCGAAGCGCTTTTCCAGACCGATATGCTGCGCAAGATAGACCGTGCCCATACCGCCCCGGCCGAGACGCCGCTCCACGAAGTATTTGCCATCGATCAGTTGCGATCCCGCGAAGGCGAATTGCAGGGCTGCGGCATCGCCAGGACAGACGGTCAGGGGAGTTTCAAAGCAGCGGCCGCATTGCGGGCATTCCATAACGCCGCGGGCGGGAGCGGCAGGAGCAGGGCCGGCGAGAGTAACCGTGTCCCCGTTGGCCTCCAGGAGCTGATCGACTCGCTCACGTAGTTCCGGGTCCCCTGAGCACGCCTGATCCAGGTACAGAGCGCGCTCGGCCAATGCCAGATCCACCGCACGTTCGAAGATCTGCTGAAGCCTGGAATGGAGTTCGGGAGTCATCTGGGCGGTCCCCCGATTTCAGTCTTCAGCCAGGCCTTCGCGAAGCGCCAATCGTTCTTGACGGTTTTCACGGATACATCCAGAATTTCCGCGATTTCCTCCTCCGTCAGCCCGGCGAAGGAATGCAATTCCACCACTTGAGCCTGGCGGGGGTTGAGTTGCGCCAGACGGTCGAGCGCTTCGCCGAGCGCGAGAAACTCGGGCAGATCGCGGAAAATCGCCGGACCATGGTCGTCGAGTTCGATCCTGCGCAACTCCCCGCCATGACGCTCGGCTCCGCGCCGCCGGGCGTGATCCATCAGCACGCGGCGCATCGTTCTGGCCACCGTGCAAAACAAATGCTTCCGGTTTTCCCACTGCAGCGCCTGCCCGTCGAACAACCGAAGATAGGCTTCGTTCACCAACGCGGTGGCCTGCAGGGTATGATCCACGCGTTCCCGGCGCATGTAAGCCCGCGCCACCTGCCGGAGCTCGTTATAGACCAGACCGAACAGCTCCTCGGGACGCTCGGGCCGCGAGCGCAGAGTTTCAAGGAGCGTATGCTCGGATTCCGGTTGATCCGGAGTTGGGGACATGAAGAAAACCTTCTTGAGATTATAGCGACGTCAGAAAGGCATCCAATCATTCCCAGGGCTTCCGTCATGGTGCGCACCAAAAGCCCGGCGCTTCCAACGTTCCCGGAACTTCCCCACGATTCCCGCAGTCCGTCTGCATCCGGCAGATCCAGTTCGGTGTAGATCGACTACCTCAAATCCGTAGTCTTCAAATGGGAGTGGGCTCAAGGCACTCCTTCTCCATGGACAAGCAGTCCTAAAAGGGTGCTTTGGCGTTGAGCCCGACGATGCGTCGGCCAGACCCGGCCCGCCGGAAAGGACGGCTTAGGCAAGGAACGGTCAGGGACGCCAGTTGCATGCGCGATCGACGACCCTGACCCGTGTTGGAACGCATTCGCCGGAAGAGGATACTATCGCACCACCCGCCGCTGTGCGGCGTCGGCCTCGGTCGCCATCTCTGTCAGGGTTTCGATGAACTGCTGGCTTTGGCCCATGAACAGCCCATCCGCGATGAAGCTATTGATGGCGGCCACGGCGCCTCCATTTTGGTCGGTGAGCGGACGAATGACCGAGACCGGCGGAAGACTGGAGTCGATAAATTCGCAAGGAATAGGGAAAATCAAGCTCGGCTGGATCTGCGCATTCAGTGGGCTGAAAAAGTTTGGGAATGTCAGGCCGGTCTCGCTGTCGGTAAACGGCGCGACCATGGGTTGCACGCCGTTGCCGGCAAAATCGACCCATTCCAGGAAGTGAGCGATCTCGTCTCCACCGATGCCCAGCGTGATCCGCAGCACTTCGGGATCGCTTACCTTCTGGCTCATGACTGCATAGAGGCTCGATCCGCCCTGCTCGATGTATCCAAAGTGAAAGGCCGCAACATTCGCGATCGCCTGAAGATGATTGGTATTGGGATCGCTCAGCTCGGCGTTGGTTCTCGGTATGGCGGTGACATTGTCGAGCTTGATCGCCTGAGGGAACGTTGCGCCGAAGTCCGGATTGGTCGCGCTGCGGTAGCGCGTGTACCAACTGGTGTCGACGGTGAGATTCATGAGGTTGGTGAGGCGCATCATTCCCGACGAGCCGGTGGCCGTGCTTCCCGGCAAAGTCCGGAACTGATCCAGGTCGACCGGCTGGGCTCCTCTGTATTTGAGATAGGCATTGAGGAAATTAGCATGGCTGACTTCGTCCAGGGTATTGCTCGTTATGTATTGCGGCCCATCGGGGTCAAGGTTTGAGAGCGCAGCCTGGTATGGGTTCAAGGTTTCGGTCGGGTCTACTTCGATGGGCTGATTGTTGCCGATCCCGCCCAGTTCCGCGTACTGCGTCCAAAGGTCGGATTCAATCAGCTCAGCCGCCGCTAAAAATCTCAGAATTGCGGCATCTCCTCGCGAAAGGGGATATGCCGATTGCGCAAGCGCGCTGTTTGGGCGGAGCGCAGCCGCGCCAACCGCTGCCAGAGAACGTTGCAGAAAAGTACGGCGGTTCTTAATCTGTTGCGATTGATTGTCTTTCATAGTCTCCCTGAGAGTTCGATTAACGGCGCGCTTTTGCGCCGTGCCTCCAGTGTATGGAGGGACTTCTTGCAAGGTGTCGGAATGAGGTAAATAGGTTGTAAATCTCGTCTCACCAGGTCATCATTTCAGCCGCACCAACGGCAGAATCGGCGATTCGCGTAGAACGTACTTCCGTTGCGCAGCGCCCGGCGTGAGCCTGGCGCCGAAGGTTTTACGGGCGCTGCACCAGCTCTACAAATGGCAGGCTCCCGCGGTGGGGCGAAGGTCGATCACCCGCTACCAGAAACATATAATGGATGTAATTAGCGGTCATTATCGACCGTAGCGAATAGCCATAATGGGCGACATCGTCGATGTGCGCGCGGATGCCGAACGAGCGCTTCGTGAAGCCGAAGAATTCTCCGCCCGTCTGATTGCCTGCAGCCGGGACTGCATTAAGGTGCTCGATCTCGAGGGCCGCCTGCAAGGCCTATGGCATCCACTTCGGACGCGGACGTTTTGAAATCTTCTGTCGGCGGATGTGGTTTCCAACAAAGTCCCCACAGTCGGCGCATAGCTGGGGTTTTCGCGAAATTCTCTGCCCGCAAGTATTTGAAAGGTTTGGCAGAGCGACATTGCAAGAAATGGAAGACTGCCCACGCAGCGGAGAGTCTTGAAGGCGTTGATTTGAAAACCACTTCGGCAAAACTTAGCGCGCGAGCTGGAGTAGACTAAAAGCACAACGGACCGCGATGAAGGAAGTCGTTGAACGCCGGCACGGGAGCTTCTACCTGATCGAGAGTCGTGTGCCGCTGGCCCACCTTGTTCGGGAATTCCAACTTGGGGAATCCCCGGAAGCTATTCGATCGCATTACCCATCGCTTAGCCTGGAGCAGGTTTACGGCGCGATTACTTTCTACTTGGGCAGCAAAGCAGAGGTTGAACACGACATCCTCGAACGCGAGCGGGAGGAAGATGAGTTCGACAAAGCTCATCCGTTCCCGCCCCACCTAAAAGAGAAGCTGGAGCAAGCACGTCAAGAGCTGCTGGCGCGAAAAGGCTGACGGGTGATCCGCTTCCTGGCGGACGCCGACCTCAATGAGGGGATCATTGGAGGTTGCTTACGCAGAGAACCGACGATGGACTTCCTCTCGGCGAGCGAGGCAAAGCTGCAAGGGCTTGCCGATCTTCGTTATCGGAAGGTTGTCTGGCTCCGTTCATTCGTTGCAATGCCTCGCTTCGTTCGCGCGTTGCTCACTCGCGAGCTGGCGCGCGCGGAGGATCCAGGTGGTTCACAGAACGGTTCCACAGAAATGCGCTCGTAATACACTTCCAGTATGGTCAGGTATTCTGTGCCGCCCGGGGCCTGGAGAACCACTCTGTCGCCCG
>JASHQT010000445.1 GCA_030039005.1 Bryobacteraceae bacterium | reverse complement strand
CAAGCATGCCCTGGACGCCTGGATACGTTTTGCCAAACCTGGACTATGGGCTGGCCTACCGAGTGATGGCGAGCGTCGCCTATCCCCGTTTGAAGGAAATCATCGAGAACGTCCTCGCGAGTGCGCTGATTTATCTGCCTTCGCACGCGGCGGATTTCAAAGTGCCCGAGGTGCGTCAGTGTTTGGATCAATTCGTGCGCGGTTCGAACGGCTATTCTGCGGTAGACCGCGTCAAGCTGATGAAGCTTATGTGGGACGCGATCGCAACGGAGTTTGGCAGCCGGCACGAGCTCTACGAGCGCAATTATTTCGGCAATCACGAAAGCATCCGCTTTGAAACGCTGATGGTGGCCGAGCATCTGGGGCAGGCCGCGAAGTACAAGGGCTTCGCCGAGCAGTGCATGGCCGAGTACGACCTGGACGGCTGGACTGTGCCGGACCTGATCAATCCGGACGACATTAGTGTTGTAATGAAGAACGGCCGCAAATAATTGCCGCCGGCTTTCGTGGCCGCTCAGATCGATACGCGACAGTTTCGCAACGCACTAGGACGCTTTGCCTCGGGCGTCACGGTTCTCACGGCCCAGGCCGAGGGCAAGATGCACGGGATGACCGCCAACGCGTTCATTTCCGTGTCGCTCGAGCCGCCGCTGATCCTGGTTTCGCTCGATAACCGCTCCAACATGCACCGCATCCTGCCCACGGTGCGGCGCTTCGGGATCAGCGTGCTGGCCGAGGATCAGGACGCGCACAGCAACCATTTCGCCGGGCGGCCATCGCCTGATCTGCACGTGCGCGTCGTCCATCGCGAGGGGATTCCCATGATCGGCGGTGGGGTGGCGTACTTTGTGGTGGAAGTGATCGACATACATCCGGCGGGCGATCACACGCTGTACATCGCGCGGGTGGAGCATTTCGAGGCCAACGAAGGCCGTCCGCTGCTGTTCTTCGGCGGCCGCTATCATCACATGCACGAAGAGCGCGGCACGCCGATCCAGTGGCCGGAGGACGAATTTTCGCTATTTTCGATCGGCAATATCGACCCGCCGGTTACGTAATCTGAATGGCTAGAGTCGTTCTTCTCGCGGTTTTGGCCGTCGCGCCGGCACTAAGCCAGGGGACAGTGGAAGGTCACGGGGCGGCAAGGCGTTTTATCAGCCGGAAATACGGATTTTCCATGGCTGTGCCTGTGGGCTGGGGCGTTTCCACTGGTCTTGATACGCCTGTGTTTTTCTATGCGCCGCGCTCGGCAAGATTCATACAGGATCAAATTCCGGAGGGCGGTGCTGTCATAATGACGGGGCCTCAAGGCAGGTCGAAGACGCCCGAGGGATGGGCGCTGGCGGATATGAATGCGGAAGCTTCGGCGATCCAGCCGATCGAGAAGTTTCAGTTTCCACCAGAATCACGCGCTTTGCATGCAGTTATCTGCGCTTACGACGAGGCAAAACTTAGCCCGGATGAGCGGGCAGAGCACTCGATTGGTGTCTATTGGGAGTTTGGTGGCAAGTTGTTCGCTGGGCACCTAAGATACAACGCGGGCGACAAAGCCTCGTCGTCATTCGAAAAGGCATTTTTTTGGGCCATCCGGAGCCTGAGGCCGGTCCACTAAGGACGCAGTCGATCGCGCGGCTCAGACCTTCACCGGCGATTCGACGGTCTGCTCGTTGAAGCTGTACCCAAACCCGCGCACGGCGCGAATGAACGAGGGATTGGTCGGATCGGGTTCGATTTTCTGCCGCAGCCGCAGGATGTAGACGTCCACGGTGCGGTCCGTCACCGCGCGGTCATGACCCCAGACGGCGTCCAGAAGTTGCTCGCGGCTGTAGACCACGCCGGGGCGGCTCATCAGAAATTCGAGCAGCCGGAACTCGGTGGCCGTGAGAGCCACTTCAGCGCCGCGCAGCGTGACGCGGCAGCTCGCGCGGTCCAACTCCAGCTCCCCGGCCCGAATGGTGCGGGCGGGCGACGTCTGCGTTCGGAATTGATTCTTCACGCGGGCGATCAGCTCGCGGATGAAAAACGGCTTGACGATGTAGTCGTTCGCGCCTAGCTCCAGGCCGAGGATGCGGTCGGTCTCCGAAGCGCGCGCGGTCAGGAAAATGATCGGCACATGCGCGAGCTCGGAGTGATTGCGAAGGCTTTTGCAGATCTCCAGGCCGTCGGAATCCGGCAGCATAATGTCCAGGATCAACAGGTCCGGACGCTCGCGCCGGCACAGCTCAATGGCGCCTCGCCCGGTTTGCGCGCCGGCCACCGCGAACCCCTCCTTTTCCAGGTTGTACTTTAGAAGGGCGAAGAGGTCGGAATCATCTTCGATAATGACGATTTTCTTCATGGCCTGATCTTTCCTTGAAGGTAACCCGAATCTGGTTACAACTGCATTACGAATTGATGACTTATGGTTGAAGGAGCTGCTTCCATTTGGATCTAAAGGAGTTAAAGGATAGGCGCGGGCTGGTATAGACCATGTTCGGAGATGTAACGGTCCACCGCTGGGGGCAGATCGGGCGGAATCTTGCCCTCAGCGAGCTGCCGGCGGATATCGGACGAGGATACCGGGAGCGCCACGGTTTCCAGGCGATGTACGCGGGCTTCCGGCGGCGCGGCATAATGATGGCCCGGCCGGGTGACGACGATGAACTCGGTCAGCCGGACCAGGTCCTGCCAGCGGTGCCAACTGGTGATTTCCGCGAAAGCATCGGCGCCGATAATGAAGTAAGGCTGTTCGCCGAGCGCGCGGACACGCTCCACGGTGTCCACGGAATAACTTTTGCCTTGGCCAGCTTCGAGGCGCGAAGCAACGAAACGTGCGTCGGCTTGGCACGCGAGCTCCACCATCTGGAAGCGGTCTTCGTAGCTCGCGCCGGTGTGATCGGACTTGTGCGGCGGGTGCGCGGCGGGAATGAACCAGACCTGGTCCAGGTGAAGCTGGTCGGCGGCTTCGCGCGCCACGGTGAGGTGGGCGTTATGGATGGGGTCGAAGGTGCCGCCGAAAAGGGCGAGTTTCATCTGTACGTGATGCCGGCATAATCCATTTCTACCGGGATTTGTTTAGTTTAGCGCAGCGCGAGAAGCTTAGCGGTCCAGGTGGACATTCATTTCAAAATGTGGTCCAGATGGTGACGCAGGTGGCGCAGATAATCGTGCACCAGAAATCCCAACGTCACCTGCGGCCCGTCACCGATGAAGCATGGGGTTTCGAGGCGATCCTCCGGAATGCGGCGAACCAGCGCCGCGAGAACATGATTGTAGCGGCGCCAGAAATCGACGATCTCCGCCCACGGCATTTCGTTGTATCCGTGGCGATGCACCCATCCGTCCTGGTCATAACCGGGGGCGCGAAACTCCGGTTGCAGCGACGCGGCCACGAAGCGCGCCTGATTGTTGGCCGCCGAATCGATCAAGTGGCCAAGCTCTTCCTTCTTCGACCAGGCGGCGGGGAACGGTTTCACACTGGCCGTGCCGTCCGAAATCTGGAGCAGACGAGCCGCTTCCCGCTCGACGATTTCGGGAAGCTCGCTAGCGAAATCCTGAGCCATTAACGCACCGCAGACAACGTTCGCTGCGCGAGGAACCAGGCCTGGCAATCGCCGCCCGCGCGTCGCGACTTTGCCGAGTAGGCGCCGTCCTTGGACATGTGGCGCGCGCCAATGTCGTCGTGCAGGTAGGAGTGCAGGATTTCGTCGCGAATGCGCTTGATCAGCTCCGGCCGGCTGACCGGAAACAGCACCTCGACGCGCCGGTTCAGATTGCGCGGCATCAGATCGGCGCTGCCCAGGTAGCATTCCTCGGCACCGTTGTTGCGGAAATAGAAAATGCGGCTGTGTTCGAGAAAACGGCCGAGAACGCTGCGGACGTGAATGTTCTCGCTGATTCCGGGCGTTTGCGGCCGCAGGCAGCAGGCCGCGCGAACGATCAGGTCCACCGCCACGCCTGCTTGCGAAGCTTGATACAGCAGCTTGATGATGGGTCCGTCTTCAAGCGCGTTCATCTTCATGATGATGCGCCCGCGCCCGCCGCGGCGTTGGATATCGATCTCGCGCAAGATCATTTCCTCCATGCGCTGGCGCAGATTGAGCGGGGCGACTAAAAGCTTGCGGAACGTTTTCTTGCGTGAGTAGCCGGTCAGATAATTGAACAAATCCGTCGCGTCCGCGCCGATTTCCTCGTCGCATGTGAACAGGCCGAGATCGGTGTACAAGCGCGCGGTGACGGGGTTGTAGTTGCCGGTCGCTAAATGGCAATAGCGGCGGATGGCTTCGCCTTCACGGCGCACCACCAGGATGACCTTGGAGTGCACTTTCAGCCCCAGCAGGCCGTAGACTACGTGCACGCCCTCGCGCTCCAGCGCGCGAGCCCATTCGATGTTGCTCTCTTCATCGAACCGCGCTTTCAATTCGACGACGACGGCCACCTGTTTGCCGTTCTTGACGGCTTCGAGCAGAGCCTCCACGATGGGTGAGTTGCGTCCCAGGCGGTACAGCGTCATCTTGATGGCCAATACGTGCGGATCTTTGGCGGCTGTGCGCAGGAACTCCACGACGGGCTGGAACGATTCGTAGGGATGGTGCAGCAGGTGATCCTGCCGGCGGATCGCGTCAAAAACATCCTCGTCTTTCAAGGCGAAGCCCGCGGGTGTGTGCGGAAGGAACGGCTTGTCCTTCAAATCCGGACGGTCCAGCGCCGCGAGGTGCCGCAACCGGCTTAAATCGAGCGGACCCTGCACGCGGAAAATGTTGGCCGGGTCCAGCTCCAGCTTGGCGGCCAGCAGATCGATCATCGCGCCGGGCATGCGCGCGTCCACTTGCAGGCGGACGGCATCGCGAAAGCGCCTCTGCCAGACGGCTTCCTCGATGGTTTCGAGCAGGTCGTCCGTTTCCAGTTCCTTGATGGCGACTTCAGCGTCGCGCGTGAGATGGAAGACGTGCGCGCGCAGGATTTCAAGGCCCGGAAACAAATGCTGGAGGTTTGCGATGATGAGCTGCTCCAGCCAGACGAAGCCATGCGCTCTGGGGCCGTGATTCAACGCCACGGGAAGCAATTGCGGCAAGCTATCAGGAACCTTGACGCGCGCAAAATGTTCGCCGCCGCCGCCGGGCTCGCGCACCGCGACCGCGATATTCAGGCTCAGGTTCGAGATATGCGGGAAAGGACGGCCGGGATCGAAGGCCAACGGCGTCAGAACGGGGAAGACTTTTTCGGCGAAGAAGGTGTCGAGCTGCGCACGCTGCTCGAGACTGAGCTCGTTTAACTGCAGCAGACGAATGTGATTCTCTTCGAGCGCGGGAAGCAGTTCTTCGCGCAGGAAATCATATGCGCCATTCACCAGGCGCGCCACCGAAGCGCGGACGGCGTCCAGGGTTTCCGAAGGGCCGCGGCCGTCGAGACCGGTTTCCTGCACTCCGTTTTCGATCTGCTGCAAAACCCCGGCCACGCGCACCATGAAGAACTCGTCGATGTTGGAGGCGAAAATGGCGAGGAACTTCACGCGCTCGAGCAGCGGATTGCGCCGGTCGCGCGCTTCTTCGAGCACGCGGCGCTGGAATTCCAGATGGCTGAGTTCGCGGTTCCAATAAAGGGACGGATCGCTCAGTTCGGCGAGATCGGTGAACTCGAGCGGCGCTCGAGCGGCTTCCGCGCACATGCGTTTTTCCTAGTGTACCGAAGTCCGCCGCCCAAGGAACCAGCAATTCTCCTAGTTTTATGCGGCGCATCATTCAGAGCAGGATAAGAAGAGATACCCGCAAAATGTTGAACTCGCTGCTACGCGCCGCATTGTATCCCCGGTCACTCACACTGTTGGCGGCCCGAAAGCTGGTGACCCGCTTATCGCAGTCCTGGCTGCGCGCGGCGAGGTAACGCGCGAACTGGGGGTCGACTTCCAGATTCACGGCTTCGATAGCGGAGTCGGCCTGCCTGCGCCTGCGGATTACCGCGATATGCCTTTTTCCTGGAAGACCGGCAACTATCCTATGGATCAAGATGCGCTCCGCAAACGCCTCCAGAAAGCGCAACTAATTCTGGGGCCAGGGCGGGAAACTTGCACCGACTTCTTCGCGCGCTTCAATCCTGCCTCGATCGGCTGCATCTTGTGGGATCTGGACTTTTACTCCTCCACCATGGATGCTTTTCAAATGCTGCACGGTGAGGGCAAATTCTTCCTGCCGCGGGTCTCCATGTACTTTGACGCCTGTCGTCGGTGAGGATCACTGCGATTACACCGGAGAGCGCCAGGCCATCAGCGACTTTAACGCGCAATCGCCCCACGCCAAGATATCACCGGATTACTACACCAGACTCGAGGACTTGCCCTTTAGCTGGAAACATCAGATCTTCGTCTATCACAACTTTGCGCATCGCTACTATAACCGATGGGTGTGCGAAAAAACGCCGGTGGAGGAAGCCGCAGCGCAGGCGTGAATTTCAACATCGAACCGCCGGTTGCGCCGGCCGAGGCTAGCTCTTCTCCGCCACGCGAAGATTGTTCGTTACGGAAAAAACGCCGGGAACCGAATTGGCGCGAATAGAGGCGGTGTCCTTATCGGCCTGGCTATCCACCACGCCGGTCAGCGTCACATGTCCGAAATCCACCACGATATGGATCGACGGGATCGCGCCCATGGCATAGCGATAGAGGTCCGAATACCCGAAAATCGCGCGGTACTCGGCGGCGCGGATATGGTTGTCCA
>JASHQT010000444.1 GCA_030039005.1 Bryobacteraceae bacterium | reverse complement strand
GAAATCGACTCCGCGGTCCGGCGGTACCAGAAGTTTTACGTTCGCGTGCTCGACTCAAACGGCGCGGCGCTGTCCACGACGCCGGGTATGAATCGAGATCTTAGCTCGTCGCGTGTGGCGCAGGAAGCGTCCAGGCATCGCGGAATTTTCTGGGTTGACTCGCCCAGCGGCGAAACATATCGCGCGATTGTCTCCACGGTACCGCGCGATCCCGGCGGGAAAGACGTCTGGACCATTCAGGCGGCCGTAGACCTCACGCAGGAACAGATCATCTTAGGGCGGCAGCGAGAGTGGATGTGGGCAGTGCTGGCGGCCGCTCTCATCTTTTGTCCGGCTGTGGGCTTCGCCATTGCTCGCAGGGGCACTGGGCCGTTGAAAGAAGTCTCCGAAATCGCGCGCCGCATTGGCTCCAGCACTCTCCACGAGCGGATTCAGGCCGAGGGTTATCCGGTGGAGGTGGGTGTTCTTGCAACCGCTTTCAATGCCATGCTGGAACGGCTGGAAGAATCCTTTGCACGCTTATCGCGGTTTTCGGCCGATATCGCTCACGAGTTACGGACTCCAGTGAACAACATTCGCGGTGAAGCGGAGGTGGCCTTGGCGCGGGCTCGAGCCCCGGAGGAATACGTCGAGGTGTTGGGGTCGTGTCTGGAGGAATCGGTACGGCTGTCCGAACTGGTGGAGTCCCTTTTGTTTCTCGCTCGTTCGGAAAGTCCGGGCGATCATCTGAAGCGGACGCCGGAACATGTCGGCCGTCTGCTGGCCGACTTGTGCGACTATTACGAGGCGCCCGCCGCCGAAATGGGCGTTGCGCTGGATGCCAGCGCGGACGACGGCCTGGTGGCCCTGGTGGACCGTGCGTTGCTGCAGCGCGCTCTGGGAAACCTGGTATCGAACGCGCTTGCCCACTGTTCGGCCGGGAACCGTATCTGGCTTAGCGCGGAGCGGCAAGATGGAAAAATTCGGCTCGACGTTCACGACAGCGGCTCCGGGATCTCCGCCGATGCCCTGCCGCATGTATTTGACCGGTTCTACCGCGCCGATCCCGCGCGATCCCGCAATTCGGGAGGAGCCGGATTGGGTCTGGCGATCGTGAAGCAGATCGTGTTCCTGCACGGGGGCGAGGTGCGCATCGACAGCAACCTCGGTCATGGCACTACCGTGTCAGTGCTGCTACCGCAATCGGCATCGGTGCCCGATGGCGAGCCTTCCCCTGGACCGCCCGCCTGATTGAGTTAAAAGACGCCGCGGACGACGGGAACTTCGGTCGAAGCTCGGACCGCCGGGGCTTCCGCGACGAGCGTCAAGGCGAGAGCGGACCAGGAGGTGCCCCAGTTGCTGATCCACTGGTCGTGACCATATGGGAACCCACCGTCGAAATACGCTTGAATCCGCGCCGAGCGGCTTTGGACGAACCAGGAGCCATCGGCATGCTGGGTTTTGAGGAGATATTCGATGCCGTGTTTGCAGGCGGCGCTCGAAGCGCGAACCTGTCCGGTCAATTCCAGCGCGAACAGCGACTCGCCGGTGGCGTAGGCGTCTTCGGGAAGACCCACGTGCTGTATCCAACCTCCGTCAGGACGCTGGAGGGCGAGAATCTTCTTCGCCAGAGGCTTCAGGACGGCCGCATCCGTGCCCGCCCAATACAATCCCATGAGTTGCATGTTGCGGTCTTCGGCCGTGGTGGGCTTGGCAGCCTCCAGCCATTTCCGGGCTTTTGCTGCGCGATCGGCCATCTCGGGGCCACGCCCGGCTGGTGCGTAAGCCTCAAGCGCGCGAATGCAAACGGCGGTGCGAAAGATGTCGCCCTCTTCGGCCGGTGGCCTGGCAGCCGCACCCACGTGCCACGATCCATCAGCGCGCTGTTGCGCGGCGACGTTGGCCACGAACACGTCGGTCAAACGGCCGGCCGGATAATTGTTCGCGGCCAGGCCCACCAGCGGGTAGGCGATCTGCTCCATGGCGCCCGCGGCGTCCATGCGTTCGAGCATCGGTTCGGTGGGATACACGGCTTGCAGCATTCGCACGCGATCGGCCGCGGCTTTTTCGTCGATCCGGAATCCCTTCGCGCGCGCGTAACCGGCCACCAGATCGGTCATGCTCTGCGCATGACAGGACACGCAGCCGCTCATCTTGAAGAACTCCGCGCTCGAGGTTTCCACCAGCCCGATCGTATTTTGCACCGCGGTTTTGATGTCGTTGTTGCGAGCCAGCGGCGAGCTGGGATCGGATGGGGAAACCGCGGAACCGGCCTTGAGCAGATCGATCCCTGGCTCTAGCGCCTCCCGCCGCGCCCAATCCGGGGCTGAATCGCCGATCTTGCTGCGCATCGCAGGATCGGCGCCGTGCGCCAGCAGCATTCTGATGACAGCGGCGTCCTGGTGATCATCCGCCACGGCCAGCATCAGCGGCGTCATGCCGCGCACGTCTTTGGCGTTCACGTCCGAGCCAGCGGCGAGCAGATCCTGAATCAACTCCGGAGGACCGAAGGGCGCGGCCATGATCAAAGCGGTGAGCGATCCGAACTCTGAGGCGCCGTTCTTGGCGGGCAGCCCCATCACCGGCCGGCTGACGGCCTTGGGATTCGCGCCCGCCTTGAGCAACAATTGCACTGCCGCGATGTTTCCGTTCCAGCCGCCCGCCATCATCAGCGGCGTGATGCCGGGAAGATCGGCGGCGTTGGGATCGATACCTTGGGCGAGCAGCAGACGGATGGTTTCGGTGTCGTTGCCGAGCGCGGCGGCGCGCAAGGCCGTGGTCTTCAGAAAATCGACGGCTTTGACGTCGGCGCCTTTCTCGATCAGCAACTTCACAATGTCGGCCGAGGGATCGCTCATCGCGGCCACCAGCAACGCCGTGCGGCGGCGCTTGGTCGTGAGATTGACGTTCGCGCCATGTTCTACAAGCAGCCGCACTTTCGCCAAATCGGCGGCGGCCCAAATCAGCGCCGTGGCGCCGGACTGGCTCTGCGCGTCGACCATGGCGCCGTGATCGAGCAGCAGCTTCATCGCGTCCACGGACCCCGCGTAGGCCGAATACATCAGCGGGGTTTCGCCCAGGTGGTCGCGCGTGTTGACGTCAGCGCCACTGGCGATAAGTTGGCTCAATTCCGCCAGGTCGTTCGTGCGAATCGTCCTATAGAAATCGTCACTCGCGCGTTCGGCGGCGCTCAAGGCGCCCGCTGCGCAGCTTAGCGCTGCGAGAATGAGAAAAAATCGGCGTTTCATGGCTCGGCATTTCATAGCCCCTCCTCCGAACGAGCGTTTACGTGGCTGACTTTTCGCCAGTATACCCCGGCGATTTGATTTGCTCTCTTTACTGGGAGTACTAGGACGCGGCTGTCATGGTTGCAGGCGTCCGCTCCGTGTTGTAATAAACTGTCGCAGGCGAAAGAGCGAATCCAGACCGACGATGGTGCAATTTGAAACCAAAGGAACCAATCAAATTTGAGCGCATGAAGGCGTGCGTGCGGTGGCCGATGTTCCTCGCGGCGGGCGCGGGGCTTGTGCTGGCCGCTTCGGCGTTGGGTCAAATCTCGCCTACCTCGAAAGTGACCATCCCGAAAGTTTGGGACGAGGCCGAGGCCGCCAGCTTCCGGCTTCCGCTGGCCGGTTTGGGCGCGCCGCCGCGTTTGCTCTCCGAGAGCGAATACTACGCCCTCCCCGAGGTGAACCTGAAAACGTACCCGGTCTACCGGCCCGAGAAAGAGCCCGCCGGGTACATCGAGTGGCTGAAGCAACAGGAGCCGCAGCCGCTGGTGGACGTTTCCAAACTCAAGACCAAGGCGGACTGGATTGCCGCCGGCCGCGAGGTCTTCTACGGCCGCGAATTGCCGCGTTTCACCGGAAGCGAAGATAATCTGCAACTGATTCGCGATCCGAAAGTGATCGCCGCGTATGGGCTGCAAAGTACGCCCGACGGAATTCTGGTGGGCCTGCGTTACGTGGTGCGGACCAAGGGGAAGGTCGAGCTGGGAACGGACACCTGCGCCATGTGCCACGTGCAGGTGCGTGACGGCAAGGTGATCGAGGGCCCTCCCAACGTCCACACGCCCTTCGGGCCGCTCATGGCGGACTTGACGCTGCGCTACGCCCATATCAGCGCGCAGTTTTTGGAGGACCGCCGGCGCAAGCACATGCGCGAGGATTACCGCGTTCCGTACCTGTTGAACGATCCCAATCTCGCATCGGCGGATCTGCCCGCCGAGCAGATCGCGAACTTATATGAACAGGAGCCTCTGGGCGTGCATCCGCGCACCAATACCAGTCTGCTCTATCCGGTGAAGATCGCGAATTTGATCGGAGTCCGCGATATGCATTACTTCGACCGCACCGGCACCTCGCGCAATCGCAACATCCAGGACCTGATGCGGTACTCGGAGATGATCGCCGACGTGAGCGACGCGCTGACGCATTACGGAAACGGGCCGGATTCGTCCATGAGGCTGGCGAACATGGGGCTGGGACAAGGGATCAAGCGAACGCCGGATGCCCTGCTGTACGCTTTGGCGCAGTTTCTGTATTCGCTGCAGCCGCCCGAGAATCCCAACCACCCCGATGAGCGCTCCGATCGCGGAAGCCGGATTTTCCAAGCAACTTGCGCCCGCTGCCACACGCCTCCGCTTTATACGGACAACAAACTCACGCTGGCCAAAGGCTTCACCCCGCCGGCGTCGCTGTTAAAGGAAGCAGACATCGATCAGATCTCGGTGGGCACGGATCCCAACCTCGCGCTCAAAACGCGCAAAGGGACCGGACTCTACCGCGTGCCCTCGCTGCGCATGGTGTGGCTGGAGGCGGCGCTTCTGCACGACGGATCCATCGGGAGTCTGGAAGAGATGTTCAACCCGGCGCGGCTGAAGCCGGATTTCCGGTCGTCCAACTGGAGTCAGGTGACGCCGCCGCACGCGGTGACGGGCCATCCGTTCGGCCTCAATTTGAAGCCCGAAGAGCGCGCCGATCTGATCGCATTCTTGAGAACTCTGTAAGGAACTCATATGACGCCAAACACCGCACCCAATCCAAGCCGCATTATGAGCCTGGCCAGCATTTTTCAGGATTCGGCCATTCTGTTCGCCGCCTCCGACCTGGGGATCTTCACCGCGCTGTCGAAAGCCGGCACGGCGACGGCCGCCAGCATCGCGCACACGCTCGGCCTCGACGAACGAGGCACTGGTTTGCTGATGAACGCCGCGGTGGCGGTCGGCCTGCTCGAAAAAGAAGGCGAATGTTTCCGCAACACGCCGGAAAGCGATCTGTTCCTGGTAGCGGGCCGCAAAGGCGATTTGTCGAGCGCACTTCTCTACATGCGTGACGTCTACCCGGCGTGGGGACGCCTGCCGAACCTGGTGAAAACCGGCGAACCGGTGGAACCTCCCGAGCTGCACCTGGGCGACGACGAGGACCGCACGCGCAACTTCGTGTATTCGATGCACGGCAAGGCGCTGGCCACCGCGCAGCCTGTGATGGCGCGGCTGGAACTCGGCGCGACCAGGTGTCTGCTCGATGTCGGCGGCGGGCCGGGTACGTTTTCGGTGCTGTTGTCGCGCGCCTATCCCGAAATGGAGGCCACTGTCTTAGATCTGCCCCCGGTGATCGCGATCGCGAAGGAATTGATCGCGCAGCAAGGCGCGGCGGAGCGCGTGAAGACATTGGCCGGCGATTATCATTCGACGCCCTTTCCCCGCGGCAATGACGCCGTCCTGTTCTTCGGCATGATGCATCAGGAATCCGCCGAAGGCATTCAAACGCTGCTCGCGAAGGCCTACGACGCGATGGAGCCGGGTGGCCGAGTATACGTCATGGACATGATGACGGACGCGACGCACGCCGCGCCGAAATTCTCCGCGCTGTTCGCCGTGAACATGGCGCTTACGTCGAAATCGGGCTGGGTGTTTTCTTCCACCGAACTGGCCGGTTGGCTGGAGCGCGCGGGGTTCGGCGAAATCGATGTGCAACCGCTGCCGCCGCCCATCCCGCACTGGCTGGGGAGCGCGCGCAAACCGCGCTGATCGACGGCCCTAAGGCTTGTCCAGGCAGATATCTTCTTCCAGGCGCCCGCCGGGGCGAAATGAAACCGTGCTCCGCACGGTCCACGGCCGCGCGTATGCGCCTGGATCGTCGATGGTGACTTCGTAGCGCATCGTATTCGCTGCCGTGCGTGTGAATCGTTCGATCACGTGCAACTGCTCGGTGTGCGGATGGCCCGCGTCATCAAGCCAGGTATGGTCGTTGAAGCCGATGGAATCCACCACCAGCGTCGCGCCTTCCCACCGGCCGATCGAGTGGCCCAGCCAATCTGGATTCGGATCTTTCGCGTGAGAGCGGCCATCCATCCAGACCTGGCGCCAGACGTGCGCACCACCTTCGTATAAAAACAAAATGCGGCTGGATGTTTGAACAATTTCGAAGGGGCGGGCCATCCACATAATGCGCGGAACGCCTGGCGGAAGACAGCGCCGGTCCGTCTCACTCTGCTTGGCGGCGCTGTTCTCCTCGAATTTCGCTTTGGCCCAAGGTAGGAGGGGAACATCGATGCCGGTGGCCATGTCGTGCACGGGCTCAGGCAGCCAAACGCCGCTGAGATCGGGCGTCTGAGCCTGAAGGGGCAGGACGGCCAGCGCGGCGAGGAAAAACCAAGCTCTCAATTCTTTGAATTTCCGATCATGTGTTTGGAGCTTTTTTCGTCTTCCTGGCAGATGTTTTCCATCAATTCGATGCCGGGACGCCAGCGGACGGTATTATAGGCGGTCCAGGGATGCGAGTAAGCGCCGGGATCGTCGATGGTAACTTCGTATTTCAGGGTTTCGGAATCGGTGCGCGTATAGCGCTCCGTCAGGTGAAGCTGGTTGGACGACGCGTGGCCGGCCTGATCCAGCCAAGCCATTCCGTTGAAGCCGGCGACGTCCACCACCAGCGTGTCGCCTTCATAGTGACCCACCGAATCGCCGAGCCAGGTGGGTTTGAGATTCGCCGGATGTTTTCCGCTGGGATCGATTCGGACGATACGCCATAAATAATTGTCGCCCTCGAAGACAAAAATCACCTGGTCGCGCGTTTGGATGATTTGAAACGGGTAGGGATCGAACATGAAACGCGGAACGCCCACGGGCAGGCAGCGTGCCTCGGGGTCGTCTTTGGCGAAATTTTCCACGCGCTCGTTGAACGTCTTGAGCGTCCAGGGAAGAAACGGCACGTCCACGTGCTGGTCGGCGCTTTTCACGCCTTTCCATTTGGTCTCGGCGAGATTGCCGTTGAAGCCGGGATACCAGGCGCCATTTCCACCGAAATCGGGACGCCCATCGGGCAGGTGCGGAGCGGGTCCGGCGGCGGGCTTGGGCTGGCGGTCCTGTTCGGACCCGAAGCCGGGAAGGAACGGGCCAGGATCTTTAGCCAGCTTCTGCTGCGATTGCTGCGCGTAGC
>JASHQT010000443.1 GCA_030039005.1 Bryobacteraceae bacterium | reverse complement strand
CGTCAGTCTTAAATCGTTCGAATTGCGAAATCTTTCACACGCCAATGCCAAAGTTTTTGACACCGTGCGTTGCCTGGAGGTTCCGAAGCCCTGCCCACGTAAATTCTTGTTGCGGCCCGCAGGCGGCTTGCGGCATATTGGAATGGAACGACCATGTAGGGCGCAGCCGAACCTCAAGCAGCAATCGAGCACCGCAGCAATCGAGATTTGCGCGCCCGAACGGGTCAATTGTATGGGCTCTGGCGATTCTCGATGGCGGACGACTTTCTGTTTCTCACCGAACTTGTGGGCCTCAAGGTCTATGACCTCAAGGGCCGCCGCCTGGGCCTGGTCAAAGACGCCGGGCTCGTCCCGCTGATTCATCCTTCGCGCGTGGACCGGTACCTGGTGGGCGGGGGTTGGGCGTGGCTCACCATCCGGCACGATCAAGTCCGCTCCATTTCGCTCGAAGGCATTTACCTCAAAGACGAACAGCTCACACCGTACCATTCCGACGAATACATGCTGCGGCTGGTGCGCGACCTGTTGGACCAGCAGATCATCGACGGACAGGGGCGCAAGGTGGTGCGGGTGACGGATGTGACGTTCCACTTGCGGCACGAGGCCGACGGCGACTCGATCGACATCGTGGACATCGATATCGGGCTGCGGAGCGTCTTCCGGCGCCTCGCCCAGGGCGCGGTGCCGCCGCGCTGGATTCGCCGGATGCAGAGCATCATCGCGCCGCATTCCATCCCCTGGGAGCATTGCAGCATTATCGAAGCCGACCCGCAGCGGCGGCTGCGGCTCAACATCAGCAACAAGATGCTGGAGCAAATGCATCCGGCGGACCTCGCCGATATCGTGGAAGAGTTGAGCCCGGACGACCGCGAAGCCATCTTCGAGACCATCGATCACGAAGTGGCCGCCGAGACGCTTTCCGAGATGGAGCCGGACGTACAAGCCAGCATCCTGGAGTCGCTCGAGACCGAGAAGGCCGCCGACATCGTGGAGGAAATGTCACCGCACGAAGCGGCCGACGCGCTGGCGGAGCTCGAAGAAGAGACATCGGAAGAGATTCTGGAGGAAATGGAAGGCGAGCCCAAGGCGGAAGTGGAGGAACTGCTCGAGTACAAGGAAAATTCGGCGGGCGGGTTGATGAACACCGAATACGTATCGCTCGCCGAAGATGCCACCGTGGCGCAGGCCATGGACGCGCTGAAGGCGCACGAGGAAATTCTGGAGGGTCTGAACACGCTGTTCCTGGTGGATGCGAAGGACCAGTTGAAGGCGTCGGTGCCGCTGGCGCGCCTGTTCACGGCCGCGGGAGCTACGCCCTTGCGCGATCTGGCGGCTGAGACGCCGATTCACGTGGACGTGGAAGAGCGCGAGGATCGCATCACGGAGCTCTTCGATAAATACAATCTGCTAACGTTGCCGGTGCTTGATGGCGAGGGCAAGCTGGCCGGCGTAATCACGGCGGACGAGGTGATTTCACTACTCAGAGAGAAGTGACCGCGCGTGCTCAAACGATTCCGCTATCAAATCCTGATTTTTTTGTCCGTGGTCGGGCCGGGGCTTATCACCGCGAATGTCGATAATGATTCGGGCGGCATCCTCACTTATTCACAGGCGGGCGCGAAATACGGCTACCTGCCACTGTGGACGCTGATTCCGATCACGCTGCTACTGATCGTCACGCAGGAGATGTGCTCACGCATGGGGGCGGTAACGGGCAAGGGCCTTTCGGATCTGATCCGCGAGGAGTTCGGCCTGCGGACCACGTTTTTCCTGATGATTGCGCTGGTCATTACGAATTTCACCAATGTCATTGCGGAATTCGCGGGTATTGCCAGTTCGCTCGAGCTGTTTCATATCAGCCGCTACATTTCGGTACCGATTTGCGCGATTGCGGTGTGGCTGCTGGTGGTGCGCGGGAATTATCGCAGCGTGGAGAAGGTGTTCCTGGTGGCGTGCTTCTTGTACGTCACTTACATCATCTCCGCGTTCCTGCTGAAGCCGGACTGGAAGGAAGCGGCCATCAACAGCGTCAAGCCGATCCTGATGTTCGACACCGATTACATCACCATGCTGATCGCGCTGGTGGGCACGTCCATCGCGCCGTGGATGCAGTTTTACTTGCAGTCGGCCATTGTCGAAAAGGGCATAACGGCCAAGGAGTACGTGCAATCGCGCGTGGAAGTGGTAGTGGGCTGCATTTTGACCGACGTGGTGGCGTTCTTCATCATCGTGTCGTGTGCGACGGCCATTTGGGCGCACGGCCCCAAGGATATTAACGACGCCGCCGATGCGGCAGTGGCGCTGAAGCCGTTCGGGCAGTACGCTTATCTTTTGTTCAGCGCGGGGCTGTTTAATGCCTCGTTTTTCGCGGCGTGCATTTTGCCGTTATCGACGGTGTTCACGGTGTGCGAGGGACTGGGATTCGAATCGGGCGTGGACAAGCGCTTTCACGAAGCGCCCGAGTTTTATTGGCTGTACACACTGCTGGTGGTGCTGGGCGCCGGCGTGATCTTGTGGCCGAATTTCCCGCTGGTGAAGATGATTCTGTTCTCGCAGTTGCTCAACGGCGTGCTGCTGCCGTTCGTGCTGATTTACATGGTGCTGCTGATCAACAAGAAAAGCCTGATGAAAGAATGGACGAATTCGGCGGCCTACAACGCGGTGGCGTGGGTTTCGGTGGCGATCATGATCGGGCTGACGCTCGCGCTGGCCTCGATCACGGTGAAGCAAATGACGCAGCAGAGCGCGATCTCGCCGGCGAGGTCAACGCCGCTAGCTCAGAGCTTCTC
>JASHQT010000048.1 GCA_030039005.1 Bryobacteraceae bacterium | reverse complement strand
TTTCAAGTCCCGATGCGTGATGCCTTTTTGATGCGCGGCATCGAGTGCATCCAGGATCTGGCCGGAATATTCTGCGGCGCGCTCGAGCGGCAGCGGCCCGGCCAGCGGCGCGCCGTCCACGTATTCCATCACCAGATAGTTCGGCCCGACGTCGTAAATCTGCGCGATATGGGCATGATTGAGCGCCGCTACCGCGCGCGCTTCACGCTCGAAACGCTCGCTGAATTCCTGGCTGGAGACCTTGAGTGCTACGATGCGGTCCAGCCGCGTATCGCGCGCTTTCCAGACTTCGCCGGTGCCACCCGCGCCGAGCTGAGAAATGATTTCGTAGGCGCCCAGTCTGTCGCCCGGCGATAGCGGCATGTCATAAAAAGTCTATCCTAGCGGTCGGACGGCGAATTGCGCCAACTCAGCGCGATCCGCGCCTGCTCCGCGCCCAGCCCGCCGCGATTCGCCAAATTGGTCAACAAAAAGAATGCACGTGCATCCGGCACTTGGCCCAGCCCGGCGACATATTCGTTGGCATTCTCGGGATCCACAGCCAAGTCGTGCTCCACGGCATCCACCAGCGCGTCTGCGCCGCGATCGCGCATCGCAGGGCTCGCCAGGGCATCCTTCGCGAGCGCAACTCCCGTAACGGCGCGTAATGCGCCCAGAGTTAGCACGGCCGAACTCGACTGCAAATTGGGAATCGAAACGTTCACGAGCTCGTCCGCCTGCGAGGCGGCGAATGTTTTCGTGTGCAGCAGCAGGAAACGCACCGCGGCGTCGCTCGGACCCTGTTCCCGCACCCACTCCCAAAGCTTGGCCGTTGCCTGTGCGTCAGGCCAATACGTCAGCGCGGCGGCGACATATTCGCGGACCACGCGATCGGGATGATAAAGATAGGGCCGCAGCGCCTGAAGAGTTTCGTCATCGGGATCGGCCAGAATGCTAGGCAGAAAATCCGACAGCAGATCCGCCGCGTCCGTTGGCGCATGCCCGACCTTATCCTTCAGCCACTCGCTGCGCGCGGCCGGATCGGCCGGAAGAATTTCGATCTGGGTCCACGGACTCACGAATGGCGCTCGACCTTTGAAGCTGTAATGTATCGTGAGGCGAACCTCATAAATGCCCGGCCGATCGAAGCGATACTGAAGATGCAGTGGTAATCGATCCTTGAAATGCAATTCGGTGCGGAACGAAATTCCACCGCATGGATTGCCGTTGATCAAGATGCCGCCGAACGCCTGGGTGCCGATGTCGGCGATCTTTCTCAACGGCATCCCGTCCCGCCGCACTTCCACTTCGTTGCAGCCGAACGCGGCGGGATAAACCATGAACGGGTACCGGATCCCTGCATCCTGCCTGTACGGCGCCGTGACTTTCAGCCATACCGGCATCCCCACGCGCAGCGGACCTTCGAACGAAAGGGTGGTGCCTTCCTTTCCCAGCGGCACCGTGACCGCGCTGCTTCGGCCCTGGTACACAACCTCCAGATCCGTCGTGCCCCGGTCCGGCGTCTCTTCAGGAACGCTGAAATTGATCTGCTTCTCCTGCACCCACAGCAATCCGGACGCAACTCCACCCACCAGCACCTGTACGCCGCACAGCGACTTCGGATAGTCTCCCGCGGCATCGTGCTGGCTCGCGCAGCCCTGCGCCGGCCCGAGATCGTTTCCGAAAATCGTGAGCACGAGTCCGGGCGCGAGCGCAACCGGATGATCGAAAAAATACACATGCTCCGCGTCAAACGACGGCAGGCGTGCGCCCCTTTGCGCGAAGGCGGTGACGGCGATTAGCGCGAAGCAAAGCGTCAGTTTCATTGGCTTAGTGCGTCATGGCGTACGTGATGTAATTCACGCCGATGCGAATCCCCAGCGCCGAATAGCGCTCGGGATATTCAGGCGAATCGGCCCACTCCCACGAATCACCCAGATCCGAGTTCTGCGTGATCGCCACCATCAAGCGCCCTTTATCGTCGAAGATGCCTTTCCAGTGCGCGACGCGTCCGTCATTCTGATAGCCGGATCCGTAAAGCCCCCACGCGCCCCGCACCTGATAGCGCTCGTCCAGATCGTAAATGGTATGAAAGATCGCGCTGTTGTTTTCGAGTTCCACCGCCTTCCGGTCTGGAAAGACGCGGCCCATGCTGTCCCAGAACACCGCCCATTCGGGCGTGCCCCAAAAATCGTCCGCCATGAAGAACCCGCCGCGCAGCAGATAGTCGCGCAGCTTGTGCGCCTGCGCGTCGGTGAGCAGCCATTCGCCGGGACGCACGGCATACAGCCATGGCCAGTTGTAGACGTCGTCGCCATCGTCCAAATTCACAGGTTGTTCCACCGATCGCGCATTGATGCGCGTGAGCCGCCGAACGGCGAGGAGAAAATGCCGGTCCGCGCGCGGATAATCCTGCGTCCAGCTCGACATGCCTTCGGCCCACCGCGGGCCCGCGCGATCGAACATCGCCGTCGGCGCGGGCGGATACATCAGGCGCGCAAAAGCAAATTCGGTCTTCTCGTGCGAGTCGGCGGGCAGCGGAAAGTCGTCGTACTCGATGCCTGGATATTCGCGGAACGACCGCTGGAACGCGAGCAGCGATCCAAGCAGCAGCGAAAAGCCGCCGGCAATGAGCCAGGGGATGCGCCGAACCGCCATGCGCGAGCTTTCTCCTGAAGAATACCACCCGGCCCCGTATACTGAATCATTGGCTCCCAAGTACGACGTGCTCATCGCGGGCGCCGGCCCGGCGGGTCTGTCCGCCGCATTCACCGCCGCATCGGCCGGAGCATCGGTTCTGGTGGTGGAGCAGAACCCCGAGATCGGATCGCCCACCCGCACTTCCGGCGGCAGCTTCCTGCGCGAAATGCTGGACCTCGACATTCCCGCATCGCTACTGCATCCCATCACTAAAGTCCGCTTTCTCTCCCCGCACCACTGCGCCGCGTTCGATTATCCCGAGCCGGCGGCTTGCATCATCGACGTTCGCGCCGTCTACCAGCATCTGGCTACGATGGCGGCTCAGGCAGGCGCGACCCTATGGCTCGCCTCCAAGGCCTTGGCCGTTCTGCAGTGCGAGGCCCGCGTTACAGGCCTGCGCGTGGAAACCCGCACGAAATCGCGCGTCGAAATCAGCGCAGGCGTCGTGATCGATGCCACCGGCTACCGCGGCGACCTGTTGCGCCAGGCGGGCATCAGCCGCGAGATCCAGCGCTTCGGCGTGGGAGCCGAATTCGACATGTTCGCGCCGCGCTGCAACCAGGAGGAAGCCGTTCTCGCGGTCGGCAGCCAGTTCGCGCCCGCCGGATACGGCTGGGTTTTTCCCTGGGGCTCGGGGCGCGTCCGCATCGGCGTGGGCGTCATCCATCCCGATGACGCGAGCGATCCGGTGAAGCTGCTGGACTCCTTCGTCGCCTCCGCCGATCGCCTGGGCATCGACCTCACCGGCGCCCAGCCCATCGAGTATCACTTCGGCCTGATCCCGTCGGACATGACCGAGACGTTCGTCGGGGACGGGATTCTTGGCATCGGCGATGCCGCCGGTCACGCTTCTACCCTAGTCGGCGAAGGCATCCGCTGGGCTATTTTGGCAGGCCGCATGGCGGGCAGCGTGGCTGCTTCCGCCGTCCAACAGGGCGATGCATCGGCCGCGTTTCTCTCCCGCTTCCAATCAGACTGGCTGGCGGCGTATGGCCGCAATCTGCGCATCGCCAACATCATCAATCGAGCCATCGCAAAATGGGATGACGGCAAATGGGACGAGTGGACGCAACACCTGGCCCAGTTCTCGCCGGCCGAGTTCGCCACCGCGCTCAAGACCGATTTCTCCCTGGGGTGGGGCGTGGGCGTGGCCTTGGCCCATCCCCGCTTGGCGAAGGCAGGAATTCAAAAGCTCTTCGCGCGCATTCCACGGGCTAGAATAAAGAGGTGAGCGTTTTGCGTTTCCCCGTCTCACTCCTGCTGGCTGGTGTGTCTGCACATCTGGCCTGCGCCCAACTCGCCATCTACCCGCTGCGCGACATCCGCGCCGGCCAACACGCCATCGGAAAAACCGTTTTCCACGGTAACAAGGTCGAGGAATTTCAGGTCGACATCCTGGGAGTGCTCGATAACGTCGGACCGCGCCAATCCATCATCCTCGCCAAGCTCTCCGGCGGTCCGCTGGCCGAAACCGGCGTGATGCAGGGCATGAGCGGCAGCCCGGTCTATCTCGATGGCCGCCTGGTGGGCGCCGTCGCGCTCGCGTTCAATTTCGCGAAGGAACCTATCGCGGGCATCCGGCCCATCGAAGAGATGCTGGCCGTGGGCGATGCCGCACCCAAGCCAGCGTCGGGCGCGCCGCGGGCGCCTGCAGATAAGACACCCGCCACTCCCCCGCTTCGCAAAGTGGCTTCCAATCTCGACTCCTTGGCGAGCCAGCTCATCGATATCGCGACCCCGGTCTCCTTCAACGGATTTACCGCCTCGACCCTCGAGCAATTCGCCCCCGAGCTCAAGAAGCTGGGCCTGGAACCGCGCCAGGGCGTTTCCAGCGGCGCGAAGCTCCCGAACACGCTGGGCTCGCCGGCATCGCTGCGTCCCGGCGACATGATCGCCGTCGAGCTGCTTTCGGGCGACTTGACCGTCGGCGCCGAAGG
>JASHQT010000442.1 GCA_030039005.1 Bryobacteraceae bacterium | reverse complement strand
CGGCTCAGATCGGCGAAGCGCTGCTGCATGATGGTGTGGGCGATGATGGGGTTGATCTCCACCGCCGTCACGTCCTTGCTGCCGCCGGTAAGCGAGCGCGCGACGTCCCAGCCGCCGCCCGGACCGATCACCAGCGTCTTGGCGCCGGGGCGCAGCATGTACGGGAATCCGGGGCCTTCGTGCAGAAGATTGGCGCGCTGGGCGGCGGTGAGACGCGCGAGATCGAACGTGGGAATGCCGGTGGAGGCGTCGGCGTCGATGACGATCTCGGGGTCGCTCGAATTGGGATTGAGCAGCGCGATGCGCGAAATGGGATTCCAACGCACGAACGCTTCCTTGGCCAATCGGCGCCCCTTCGCGTAGCGAATGTCGATGACGTGGCTCTTACCGTTAAACGCCATCAAGGCCACGAAAACCAGCGCCAGCGTGACGGCGCCGGCGCGCCCGCGCAGCGTGCCCGCCATGTTGTACCACATGGCAGCCGAGACCGCGAACAGAACCGAGGCGGCGATCAACGTGTTGGGGCCGCCGAAATAATTCAGGAACGGAACTAGAACCAGGCAGCCGCCGGCGGCGCCCAGCAGGTCGAAGAAGTATACGCGATCCACGCGCGCGATGGCTTCGGACACGGCGATGGAAACCACGGCGCCGGAAAAGAAGAACGGCAGCGCGGCGGCGAAGTAGACGCTTGCCAACGTGAGATTGCCGAGCTCGCCCGAGCGCGTGAGGATGTAGGCGAGCGATGCGACTACCGCGATGCTGTTTGCGACGGCCAGGATGCCCAGCTTGTAGAAAATGTTTCCGCCACGGCTGGCGATGACATACGAAAACAGGCCGCCCGCGCCCAAACCGAACAGTGCGATGGAAATCGCCAGAAACGCGAAATGATAGTAAAACACCACCGAAAAAATGCGCGTGAGTGCGAGCTCCAGGATGAGCGTCGCGAGCGTGGTGAGCGCCACGCCGAGATAGAGCTGCGGCCACCTGGTCTTTGCGGATTCAGCGGACGAACTGATGCGGGGCAATATCTAATGGTAAAGGATCGCGCGCGGCCGCCGCAGCACGGCGCAAGGACTGTTCAGGTATGCTATTTGCGTATCGTTGCTATGCCGATCGGACGGTTCTGGTTGCTCATTGTGTTGTTCTTCCTCTTCCCGATCCTGTTTCACCCGTGGTGGCTTTTCATTCTATCTGTTGTTATCTACACCGTCTTAGCGTGGACGTTGCTGCACCCAGGGAAAAATTCAAACTAGCCCCGTCGGCACAGGGCGCAAAATCAACCGCCAGACACACAGATGCCGCGTGCGCCTGGCGGCCGATCCTTCTTCCCCTGTACTGTCAGACGGAGCGTCTGTGGGCGCGGTTGCGGCCACTATGTTATCGGCCGCTACATCATGGCGTGCGGCGGTGCGGGTTCATCGGGACTTCCGGCTTTCGAAAGCGGCAGGCGAATCAGCAGAGCACCGAGCAGCAAAATCACCAGCACTCCGATCAGATACGAAGGCTCCTTGAAGATCACCGGCAGTGGCCATTCGAAGAAGCGGAAGGTCGCGATCACCAGGCCCATTAAGGCTTCGCCGGCGATCAGGCCCGAAGCGGTGAGGATGCCCACGTTCTCCACGCGCGCCGATTGCGCTTCGTTCAGGCCGGTACGCTTACGCATGGAGTCCGTCATCCAGCGAAACACGCCGCCGAGGAAGATCGCGAACGTGGTGTTGATCGGCAAGTACATTCCCACGGCCACCAGCATCGGGCTCTTGACGCGTCCCATGATCATGACGATGCCGAACATGACGCCCACCACCACCAATGGCCAGGGCATGTCGCCGCCCACGATGCCTTGCGCGAGCGTGGCCATCAGCCCGGCTTGCGGCGCCGAAAGCTTGGGATCGCCGAATCCTATGCCGCCTTCCTTGATGTTCGCGGCCTGAAGAATGTAGAGCGGAAAATACATGGCGGCGCTGGCCACCACTACGGCGATCAGCTCGGCCACCTGGATGCGGCGTGGCGTGCCGCCCAAAATGTACCCGACTTTAAAATCCTGAAGCAGTTCGCCCGCCACAGCGGATGAAACGCAGGCCACGGCCGCGACGCCTAGCACCACCGCGACGCCGCCCGGCCCGGAGACGCCGAGCGATACCATCAACAGCGCGGCGATGATCAGCGTGGTGAGCGTCAGGCCGGAGATGGGATTGTTGGTCGAACCGATGGTTCCGACTAAATATCCCGAGACCGCGGCGAAGAAGAACGCGATGAGCAGCATCACAATGGACGCCACCACGCCGCCCACCGCCTGATTCGACAAAAAGACGTAGAGCGCGATCATGCAGACGAACATCACCGCGATCAGCCCGAACACCACCTTGGAGCTCATGTACTGTTCGGTACGAATCAACTCCTGCGGTTGCGCGGTGGCGCGCAGATCGGAGACCGCGCGCTTCAGCCCGTCGAAAAGGCCGTTGCGCATGCGGAACAGCGTGTAGACCGCGCCGGTCATCATGCCGCCCACCGCGATGGGCCTCACGATATAACGCCAAACCGCGTTGATCAAGCCGATCCAGGAGCCATCCGAGGCCCCCGCCGGCAAGAACGTGTGGAGCTGCGGTCCGAGAAAGAAAATCAGCAGGGGAACCAGAAAGCCCCACGCCAGCACACCGCCGGCGAAATTCAGCGCGGCGAGTTCGGGCCCGATGATATAGCCGACGCCAATGTAGGCGGGACTGACCGTGGGGCCGGAGGCGAGGGTCACGCCGCCCGCGTTTAGCGCCTGCTGCGCCGAGCCCAGCTTGACGCCGCTTTTTCCCAATTGCCCCACGTGCAGGATGAAATCCTTGTCGTTGGCGAAGAGCTGGATTTCGGCCAGAAATTGGATCAGCGCTCCCAGGCCCAAGTTGTAGAACAGATATTTCGCGGCTTCGGCGCCGCGCCGTCCCGCCTTGTGAATTTCCGAGGCGGCCACCGATTCCGGGAACGGCAGCTCGGGATCCTCAACCATGACGCGCCGGAACAGCGATACGAAGAGCACGCCGAGGATGCTGCCCACGATCATCAGCGCCGTCGATTTCCAGTACGCGTCCTTGGGCGAGAAAGAAGGCCACGCGCCGGAGATGAGGAACGCCGGCAGCGTGAAAATCGCCCCGGCCGCCACAGCTTCGCCGATAGATCCGGCTGTCCGGGCGATGTTTTCTTCGAGCACCGATCCGTTCATGGTGCGCAGAACCGCCATGCCGATCACCGCCGCCGGGTACGTTGCGGCGATGGTGATGCCCGCGTGCAGGCCCAGGTAAGCGTTCGCCGCGCCCAGAATCACGGTCATGACGAGCCCCAGCAGGAGGGCGCGCAGCGTGAACTCCCGCATATGCACACTCTGCGGGACGAAGGGGCGATGACGCGGCTGTGCGGAGGTTGGGTCGCTGGGTTGTGCGCTCATGGGATCACGGCCACGGGATCAACAATGATAGCAGGTGATTGGAGGAAAAATGAGGGATCTATTTTACGGTCATCATAATCGCGGAGGGGCTCGTGTAATCGCCAATCGTCACCACCACTTGATCGTAGTCCGCCGCGTACGCATCGGCCGGCACCACGGCATCGATCTGTAATACTCCGGCCACCAAACCGGGAGCGGCGCCGGCATAGAGAACCTGGGCGGGCAAACCGTCGATGGTCACCGATACCGCGAGATTCGGTTTCGGATACGGAGCTGTGGTGACGGCGCCGTCCGTGCTGGCCGGCGTGGTGAGCCCGGCGCCGGTCGCATAGATCGCCACCACCGATCCAGGCGCCGCGGGATTAGACGACGCATTTACGCTGCCGTTCTGGTTCAAAATCGCGCCCTGGCCGCCGCCGTTGCCGTTCATCGAAAAGACCGCCGGAGACGCGGCTTCGACCGGCGCGCTGGTAGAGGCGACGGTTTGCCCTTGATAGACGACCTGAATTTGCGTGGAAGTCCCGCTCACTCGGAAGGGGACAATCGTATTGATTTGCGTGGGCGAGACGTACAACAAGGGCGCGGCGGTTCCGCCGATGAGCACCTGCGTGCTCTGCACTGTGTCGCTCACTACGCCGCTCGCCACGCTGCCTTGGGCCGCTGACGGGGGACCCAGGTTCGCTCCAAAGATCGTGATCAATTCACCGGGCGCAACCGGCCCTCCGACAAAGCTCGCGCTGTTCACCGCGGCGGAAATCGCCGCGCTGGACCCTCCCTGGCTGCTGCCCAAAACTCCATATACGGCGACGGCGTTGGAGAGCGTGGCGAGGTAAACGCGGCCGTTGGCCACCATGGGCGGCGTAAACTTGGTGAACACGCCCGGCTGATCGCGCGCGGAATTCGTATCACTGCTCCATAACGGATTGCTTAGATTGGTGGCGTCCAGCGCGTAAAGGGTCGCTGGATTGTCCGAAGCATTGGCGTTTCCGGTAACGAACCAGACGACGCCGTTTTGCGATCCGCTCGCCGAAACAGACACTCCCGCGTACAACGCCGAGCTTGCCGGAGTGAATTTGGAAAAGATCGTGGAATTAATCTGATTATTTTGGATTTGATAAGCTTTCAATGTACCTGCCGGATCGTATTCATAGAGGAACGGGCCGTTGGGGGGGCCTTCCCACAGCGCCATGTTGAAAATCCCCCAGTCATTCACCTGAACGCCTTGCACCGTGGCGGTATTGTCGGCCGACAGGTGACCCATGGAATCGTAGTTCACCGAGTAAAGCATTCCGGCCTTGCCGCCGGTAAGCAAATAATGTTGGCCTGGAATCAAAATGGCTCCCGCCGATCCCAGGTCCCAGTCCTGAGTGTTCAGACTAGCCCACTCTTGGGGAGTGAACCAATCCAGCAGCGACAGATCTGCGCCGGAAAGATACAACAGCGATTCGCCAAAGTTTGCGACGCCGTCCCAATTGCCGTTGCCCGTGACGGCGATCACATTACCATTTCCGTCGATCGCCGGAGCGCGGCCGGAGTGCCAAAAGGCCGCTTGGCGGCCGTTCGGAGCGCTATTGTAGACCGCCTTCTGCCGCAGCGTGGAGGCGCCATACTCCATCATCCAGCCCTGATAATTGCCCGCATCGCCGTGAGACCCGAAAGCGATGTATAGGTTATCATTGGCGAGCATCAGGCCTGGCCTCTGCAATTGCCAGAAGGCGTCGAAAGCGATGGCGCCGTTGCTGCTGCCTGCGCCAGTGCCAGCAACGGAGGCCGCGATTTCCACGGGTCCGCCATACATCTCGTGCCCGTCCTCGAGCGACAGCGCGTGGAGCTGGAAAACCGGATCGCTGAAAGCACCTGGGGGCAGGGTGTCGGCCACGACGTACATTACCTGACTGGCCGCGTCGATCGCCGGCGTTCCCAAAATCCCGATTTGCGGCAGAATATCGGTGAAATTGTATAAACCAGAAGGAACCGGTGCGCCCAGGTTCACCTGCCACAACGGTTCGGCGCTTTGCGGCGCGTCTGCATTAAACGCGAAGACGCTATTGTTCATGGTGGCAACGTATACCACGTTGTACTGGGTTCCGCCGATCGTGACGCCCGTGACGTACAGCGGCTGCGCGTATACTGGCGCATCCACTGGAAGCGTGCCCAATTTGCCGAAACTCTTCCAGTTGGTCTGCGGTGAGAGTGCGGTTTCTTGAAGATTGGCGCCCGTCTGATGCACGTCGTAATTGACGTTGAGAACATTCACCTGGGCGGCGGCCAGCGCTGCGAGGCTGAGCGCCAAGGCGGAGAATCGCGCGCTTGTGGATTTTACGATCTGGAAACAGAGATCTGCTAGACGCGTACGGATGGTCAACGGTCCATTCCGACTCACGACGGTGTCGCGAAAAGATTCTACGTGTAATTACTAGGTACCCGATTATCGCACGGAAGTTGCGATCAGAGTGTGAATGGCCTGAAGCTTCGCCCACAGTCCGCCGAGCAGGTCCAGCCGCAGCGCATTGGAGCCGTCGGAAAGGGCGCGAGCCGGCTCCTCGTGAACCTCGACGAACACGCCGTCCACCCCGGCCGCTACCGCAGCGCGCGCCAGCGTCGGGATGAACTCCGGCTGCCCTCCAGAAGCATCGCCTAAGCCGCCCGGAATCTGCACGCTGTGCGTGGCGTCGAACACTACCGGCCATCCAAAGTCGCGCATAATCGCGAGTCCGCGCATGTCTACCACCAGGTTGTTGTATCCGAAGCTGGACCCGCGCTCGGTCAGCAAAATATTGTTGTTTCCGGTGGACGCCACTTTATCGGCCGCATGCCGGATATCGTAGGGCGAAACAAATTGTCCCTTTTTGATGTTGACGGCGCGTCCCGTGCGTCCGGCGGCAATTAGCAGATCGGTCTGGCGGCAGAGGAACGCCGGGATTTGCAGGACGTCCACCGCTTCGGCCGCCGCTTCAGCTTGCGCGGGCTCGTGAATGTCGGTGAGCACCGCGAATCCGTCACGCCGAAGATCGCCCAAGATCCGCAGGCCTTCCTTCGGCCCCGGGCCGCGATACGAGGCTCCGCTGCTGCGATTGGCCTTATCGAACGACGCTTTGAAAATGAACGGACCGGCGATTTTGCGGATCTCGCAGGCGAGAAAGCGCACGTGCTCCTCGCTTTCGATCACGCAGGGTCCCGCGATCAATACCAGCGGCCGGCCGCGTCCGATCTCAAGCGGCTGGTCTTCTCCCATGGAAACGATGGTGGAACCCACGATGCTCAATCGGCGTGTGTGAACTGTTCGGCCCGCAGGCGCGGAGCGGGTTTGGAACGGCTCTTGCGGAACTTGTGCGCCGCCGCGATGAACGCCGAGAACAGGGGGTGCGGCTCCAAGGGCTTGGATTTGAATTCCGGATGGAACTGGCAGCCGAGGAACCAGGGATGATCGGGCACCTCGCAGATTTCCACGTATACGGAATCCGGCGTCTGGCCCGCGATGCGCAATCCATGCGAAGTCAAAACCTGTTCGTATTCGCGGTTGAATTCATAGCGGTGCCGGTGGCGCTCGCTGATTTCCGGTGCGCCGTAGGCCTGGCGCGCGAAACTGCCCTCGGCCAACAGGCAGGGATACGCGCCCAGCCGCATGGTGCCGCCCAGTTCATCCACGCCTTTCAATTCGCGCAGTTTGTAAATCACGCGATCGGGCGCCGCGGGGTCGAACTCGGTGGAGTTGGCATGCTCCAGCCCGCAGACATTGCGCGCGTATTCGATCACCATGGTCTGCATTCCCAGGCAAATCCCGAAATACGGAACCTTGGTTTCCCGCGCGTAGCGAATCGCGGCGATCATGCCTTCCACGCCGCGCCGTCCGAAACCGCCCGGCACCAGGATGCCGTCGTATTGTTCCAACTCGCGGGCGCAATCGGGCCAGCGCATGTTGTCGGATTCGATCCAATGGATGTTCACCTTCAGCCGGTGCGCCAGTGCGCCGTGCAGAAGCGCTTCTTTCAGGCTCTTGTACGA
>JASHQT010000441.1 GCA_030039005.1 Bryobacteraceae bacterium | reverse complement strand
CACCGGATTGAAACTCGCCGATCAGGGCGGCTTCTGGGTCGGCGTCCAGCGCAAGAAAATGCCGTACGGCACCATCGCGATGGGCCAAATGTTCGTCCAGTACATGATTCCGGCGGAGAAGCGCTATCCGTATCCGGTGATCATGGTGCACGGCGGCGGCGGCCAGGGGACGCACATGATGGGCATCGGCGGACGTCCCGGTTGGGTGCATTATTTCGTGCAGGCGGGCTACAGCGTGTATTGGTTGGACCGGCCCAGCTACGGCCGCTCGCCTTATCATCCCGACGCGCTCGGACCCAGCCATTTGCCGAACGTCCCGCCATATGAGCCGTTGGTCGACACGCCCGTGGTCTTCAACACAGCGCAGTGGCCGGGGCCCGGTGGGATGAACGACCCGATCATCGATCAGTTCATGGCCTGCGAATCCGGCAACGTGAGTGACGAAGCGTACCATAGCGATCTGGCGTGGCATGGCGGCGTCGAACTGGTGGATCGTATCGGCCCGTGCATTCTGTTGACGCACGCGTTCGGCGGATTTTTCGCCTGGGGCGTCGCCGACCGGCGGCCGAACCTGATCAAAGGCATCTTCGCGATGGAGATCAACGGCAATCCGTTCGCCGCGCAATTGAAGTGGGGCTTGACCGCCAGCCCCATGACTTACGATCCGCCGGTGCGCGATCCATCGGATTTCAAGTTAGTAGAGCATCCGCTGCCACCCGATTCGCCGCGTCCCTGGATCGCATCGTACAAGCTACAGGCCGAGCCAGTGTACAAATGGAAAAACCTGCGCGGCATTCCGATCGGCTGGCTGACAAGCGAATTCGGCGGGGGCGGATCGCCGATTTCAAACGTCGCGTTTCTGAAGCAGGTGGGCTGCGACGCGGAGATGGTGCGGCTGCGCGATTTCGGCATCGTGGGCAACGGCAACCTGATGCTGCTCGAAAAAAATAATCATGAGGTGTTCGGCGTGGTACGCGATTGGTTGGATCGGAAAGTGTCGCCGCCGGGCAAAGGCTAATGAGAACAAGGTCGGAACGGGATATAATCGCGCCCATGATTCGTCGAAACAGGCTCGCGATCCTGTTTATCGCGGCTTCCTGCCTATCGCCCTTGTCCGCGCAATGGCTGAAGGTTCGCGACAACGACATTCCCCGAACCAAGGACGGAAAGCCGGATCTGAGCGCTCCCGCCCCGCGAACCCCGGACGGGAGGGTGAATCTCGAAGGCATCTGGCAGGTTCCCGGACCGAAATACCTGCAGAACCTGGCGGCCGACCTGAAACCTGAAGACGTTCCCATGCAGGCGTGGGCGGCAAAGATCACCAAGGAACGCATGACCGGCGCGGACGCCGCCGAGGAGTCCGACGCGAACTGTCTGCCGCAAGGCGTGCCCAAGATTAACGTGACGCCCGTGCCGTTCAAGATCGTCGAAGAGCCGAACGAGGTGATCATCCTCTATGAAGCCTTCGGAATCTACCGGCAGATTTTCACCGACGGTCGCGCGCTTCCGAAAGACCCGAACCCGACCTGGATGGGTTACTCGGTGGGTAAGTGGGAAAAGGACTCCTTGGTAGTAACGACAGCCGGATTCAACGGTAAAACGTGGCTGGATCAGGCCGGGCATCCGACCACCGAGGCTTTGCAGGTCACCGAGCGCTTCAGGCGGCCGGATTTCGGGCATTTGACGGTCGAAGTGACTATCGACGATCCCAAGGCCTACACGCGTCCGTGGACGGTGACCGAGAGCATGAACCTACTCCCGGATACTGAGTTACTCGAATTCGTGTGCAGCGAAAATAATCGCGATATCCCGCACTTACTCAATAAGTAAGTCAACGCGCCGAACAGGGAGTGGGACTCCATTCGGAGGCATCGGAGAGTTTGCGGAAGTTCGTGTTCAGCAAAATCGACTGCGTGAAATATTCGGGATCTTCGATGATGGTAGTCAAAAGAATCGATTGCCAGCCATTCGGTTCCTCAGTGACGTCGAAATACTCGGTCAGTGTGGTGTTGGCGCCATAGGGCACACCGTTCTTGCGCAGATAACCTGGCCGCAGGTGCGTGGTCACCACCTTCAAGCTGCCGCCGCGAATCGGGCCGGGAGCGTGCGGAGGAATTTTGGTGCGAACGAACTGCCACTCAGCCAGCGACGTACCCTGCCAGGTGCCATCGCCGGTTCCGGCCGCGGAGCCCGGGAAGTGGAACAGGCGGGTCTGCGTTCCCGCGTCCGAATCCATGCGCAACGTGTTATCGTCCTGCCACGTGATGTGCAGATGCGTCGGCAGGCGCATCAGCCCCGGCGCCCCGTAGGCTGTGCATTGCTCGCCCGCAGCTTCATCGTTGGCCGGATCCCAGGCGTTTGCGATCTTCTTGCCTTCGGCATTCAGCGGCATTCCCGGGAAATCGCCTTTCTTAGGTGTGACCATGCGCCAGCGCCAGTCCTGCGTGATGACGGCGGTCCAATAGCCGGTGAGATCGACGGGCGCCTGCTCGCGCGCTGTCTTTGGCGTACTCGGCTTCGGCGCGGGAGCCGGAGCTTGGGCCTCTTGCGCGTTGAGGCATGTAGCCGCAAGGAGCGCCGCGAGAATCATTCGGCGCATCACTGCTTTAGGCTCCTATAAATGGCTTCTACGAATCGATCACCCGATCCGTAGCGCGGATCGTAGTCTTCAGTCGGACGCGCGGCCTTCACTTGCTCGATTGTCATGCCGCGCTTCAGCATATCCGCCACCCGATCTCGAATGATGGTCACCATATCGCGATACTCCACGACATCCGCTTCATCGCAAATGCGCCCGTGCCCGGAAACTACGAGCGTCCCACCTTCCTGCAAGGCAGCCGGAACCGTGAGGTCGAGGATGCGGTTGAGCGAATCGATCACGCCCTGGATGCTGCCGCCCCGATCGAGGTCGATGACCGGATAGCCGGTAGTGGTGAAGATATCGCCGGTCGCAATCACGTCCGAGCCGCGAAAGAATACCAGGCTGTCGCCATCGGTGTGAGCCGCCTGCTGATGGAACATCAGGATCGGCTCTTCATTGAAATACAGGTCCTTCTGTTTGCCGTCGTAGACATCCGTCGGCAGAGCGCCGAAAGCGGCTTTGGCGTCGCTCATGCGATCGAGCACGCGCTGATGCGCGATGATCGCCGCTCCTTTGTCGAGTCCACGAATATCATCCGCCACGTCGCCGCCCATGATGGTGCTGCCGGCTCTACCGAAAGCCTCGTTGCCACCCGTGTGATCGCCATCGACTTCGGTGTTCAAGATGTAGTGAATCGGCTTGTCGGTGAACTTGCGGATGGCCGCCAACGCCTGATCGGTCATGTTTGCCGAACCTGAGTCGACCAACAGTACGCCATCCTTGCCGATTTGCAGCGTGATATTACCGCCATCGCCCGCGAGCATGTAGACGTTCTTCTGGACCGGCAGAATCGCGATACCGGATGCGATCTCGTGAAGCGAGGTTATCGGTTTCGGACCTGACGGGATCTTGGAGCCCGGATACATGGTCTCTGCGCCACCCATGGTTGTCTTGGCCGGGATACCGTATTTCTTGGGAAACTCCTCGATATCTTTATTCGTACCGGGCAGATGATGCGGCACCGCGCCTTCGGGCCGCACCACTTCTTCGACCGGCTCGCAAGGAAACGGCTCGAGCTGTTGCTGCGGATCCAGCACGTAGCCCGAGGTTCGGAGCAGCGGCTCGCTGAGATACACCGGATCGTCAATGTAAGTGAGCAGTGTCAGATAATCGCCGTGCCGCGCGAAATGCTCGGTGACGGTCGCTTCGTCGCTGCGCGGAACACCGTTGCGCCGCAGATAATTCCACTTGAGATGCGTCGTGGTGACGGTGAGAACGTCGCCCTTCCATTGTCCGGTGGAAAATCCCTGCCAGGTGTGGCGCGCGTATTTCGAAGGATGCGGGCGGCCGTCCATCCAGATGGTGCGCTCTACTCCCCACGCATAGCTGCGGATGCGGATCGCGATCACTTTCTCGGTAGTGGGATCTTCTTCGTTCCAGATGCGCATGGGAAAACCGGCACGGCTGAACAGGTAATCGGCGCCGTGCGGGATGCACTGGCGCTCGGGAATGGTTTGCACGGAGGCTTCCCAGCTATTTGCTTTCAGGCGCGCGGCGTTGTTGATTGGAAGGCCGAGATAGTCGCCGAGCTCGGGACCGGGAAGGCGCTCGAGGTAATCCCAGGTGTAGCGGCTGGCCCACTCGCCGGATAAATCCACCTGCGCGAAGGCAGACGAGCAGGCGAGCGCGACCATTACGAGTGCGAAGCGCATGTGCAAAACAGCTTATACTATCGGGCCGCGGCTCGTCCCCACAGCCGGGCTGAAGCGATGTCAGCGCCCTGGCGCAGTGCTTTAAGTTTCAACCAAACCGCGGGCTCGATGACGTATTCGCGATTAGTGAAGGTCCCGAAACCGCAATCGGTGCTGGCGATGACGCGCTCTCGGTCGCCGACCACGGAAACCGCCTCCTCAAGCCGCCGCGCCACCACTTCCGGATGCTCCACGATGTTGCTATTGCTTTCCACCACGCCCGGAACGAGCAGCATATGGTCGGGAAGCTGGTGACGGCGCAGCGCTTCGAATTCGTGTTGGTGCCGTGGATTGCCGAACTCGATACTGAGCGCGCCGACGTTAGCTTGATAGAGCACAGGTAGGATCAAGTCGAGCGGGACATCGTACAAGTGCGGACCGTTCCAGTTGCCCCAGCAGCAGTGCAGGCGCACACGCTCGCGCGGGATGCCCTCGATGCCTTGATTGATGGCTGCGATGTGCATTTCCGCGGCGTTCACGAACTCCTGGTCTGATAGATCGCGATAGAACATGGAGCGATCCATGGCCAGGTCGGGCGCGTCGATTTGCAGCAGCAACCCCGCGCGATGGATGGCAAGATATTCGTTGCGCATTTCACGCGCCAGCGCATTCAGGTACGATTGCTGCGAGTCGTAATACGCGTTCAGCATCGTTGTCGAAATGATGCCGGGCGAGGGCGCGGTCATGAAGCGCTCGGCGAACGCGCCGGATTCGCCGGCCGCGCGCTCAAAGCGCTCGATTTCGGCGAGCAGAGTCGACGTGCTGAGATAATGCAGCTCGCCCTGCGCCTCCGGAGCGTTCTGCATGCGGCTGCGCTTGGGAAAGCGGCGGATCATATCGTCCACCAGCGCGGGGAATTCTTCGAAATCGCGCCCGCGGCGCCGCTTGGACTGCCCGGCGAAACCGGACATGCGGCTGGGCACGTAGGTTTGGAACCCGACGCGCTGCTGTTCGCCATCGTTGCCGATGTCGATGCCGGCCTCGGCCTGCTTGGCGATCACGTGGCGCACGGCGCGGTCCATTTCCTGGGCGAACCTCTGCGCATCGAGCGGTTGTCCCTCCTCGCGGTCGATCAACATTTCGGAAAGCACCTCGCTGCGCGGGAGGCTGCCGACATGGGTAGTGAGAATGCGCTCGCGGCTAAGAGTCATGCGCTACCTATCATGTCAAAGTTCAAAACCCTATTGACAGGCTGCGGCCAGTTATGCTAATTTTTACGCAGGTTGTTAATAAATGCGCACCATGAAGAAGACAGCGAAAAACGATCCGGACCTGAGCCGCCGGGAGCGCCAGATCATGGACATCCTGTTTGCGCGGGGGCGCGCCACCGGCCAGGAGGTCCAGGCGGGCCTCGCGGATCAGCCAAATTATTCTTCAGTCCGCACCATCCTGCGCGTGCTGGAACGCAAAGGCTACGTGCGGCATTCCGAAGAAGGGCTGCGCTACGTTTACGAGCCGACCGTACCCCGCGAAGCGGCCAGGCGGTCCGCGTTACAACGGATCATCCGCACGTTTTTCGATGGCTCGGCGAAGGAAGCGGTGGCGGCGCTGCTGGATCCTTCGGCGTTCCATTTGAGTGAGGAAGAACTGAACGATCTGGCGCGCACGATTGCACACGCCAAGAAAGAAGGGAAATAGCCGTGTTGGAAGCATATTTGATTTCCGTAGCAGCCAAGTCCACGATTTTGCTCGCGGCGGGAGCGATCCTCTTGCGCTGCTTGCGTGGTCAGAGTGCGCCGGT
>JASHQT010000440.1 GCA_030039005.1 Bryobacteraceae bacterium | reverse complement strand
AAATCGAGCAACTCTATGACCGCAATATCAACGACGCCGCTGTTCCGCTGCTCACCACGCCGCGCCCCGGCTTGGTCACCGATCTCCCGCCCGCCGAGCGCGAATCGCGCGACGTGCTCGCGTACGCCGCCAATTCCTACTTCGATTCGCTCGAAGGCGACGACGGCAAAATCGCCGCATTCGCTCCCGATTGCGTGCGTCACGAGAACGGCTACCAGACCGTCAACAATCCTCCGCCTGGCGGCCGCATGATGCCCTCGCCGGTGCTGCCCGACCCAAACACAGCGCAAGGGAAGGAACAGCTCCGCTTCAGCATGCTCACCTGTGAGCAGCAGATCGATAGCAAGATTTTCGCTTACATGAAGCACATCCGCCCGCGCCATGCGACGATCATCGATCAGCAAAAGGGCGTGGTCACGATGTTCGTGCTGTTCGTCCACGATGGAACGCGCCGCGGCGCGCCGGACGCGCCTCCCGGAATGCTGATGAACGCGATGATTGTCGAGAGCTTCGGCATCCGCGGCGGCAAGATCCACGAAGTAGAAGCCATGCCGTTCGTCACCATTCCCTACGGATTGGGCGATGGTTGGACCGGAGGCTCCGGCCGTTGAATTTGGTTGGGGTCCGCGTTCCCGGACGAATCCTCATGATGCAGCTTGCGACGAATGTCCGGCCAGAATTCGCGCAGAACGTTCGAGCCCGCGTCCACTCCCAGCGTGATGCCGCCCGATAGGAAACCGTATCCCACGGTCCGTACGCTGGCCGGCTGCCACAGCCGTGAGATCAGGCCGCTGCCGAACGCGCCGCTGATTTCGCTTGTCGATATAGTGTTCTTCCCGGTTGTGGTCTTGGTTGTATACACAGTCGCGATCAGCGCGTGCCGCAGCCGCAGCTTGAACTCCGTCTGGTCCGAACGCTGGTAGCCCAGCGCTTCGTGTGTCAGCCGCGCCACTGGATATTGAATCGCTTTCTCCGTCAGGTGCTTTCCGAACGCCGACGCGAAGCGCTTGCCGAATCCCGCCGCGCCCTGGCCCCACTCATAGGGTGTGTTCGTAGCCTGCGTAACGGCCGCGCCCGCTGCCGCCTTCACCGCGGCTAACGGGCTGAACGCATGTTTGACGTATTCACCCGCCGTGGGCTGCTCGGGCGGCTGGTTGGCGCCGTGGGCGCACACCGCACCCGCGAGCAAAACGCCAATGGCCGCCGTCGCGATGGCGCCGCGCTGGGTCACTAGAACCTAGACGCGAATTCGCTCGCGCTATTTCCCGATCATGTGCTGCGACGATTTCTCGTTCTCCATGCAGATTTCGTCCGCTAACTCCGTGTCCGCCTGAAGGGTCTCGCGCAGCGTTACCGTCCAAGGCTTGGTGTAGGCCTTGGCATCGTTCACCGTTACTTCGATTTCCAGCGTCCCGAAATTCACACGCTTGAAACGTTCCGTCACTTTGGCGGCGCTGGTGAGCGGATCGCCCTTTAGGTCCAGCCACAAATCGTCGCGAAACCCGGTGCTCTCCACCACCAGCGTGTCGCCCTCCCATTTCCCCGATGAATAGCCGCTCCAGGCTGGCTGGGGGTCCTCTGGAAAGGGCCGCCCGTCGGTGAAAATCTGCCGGTAGCTGGCGTTGAATTCGTCCAGAATCACCAATAGCCCCGGAATCTGGATGAATTTCTGGTGATGCGGGAACGCGAACGCGCGCGGGAAATTCGGCGGCAGGCAGCGCGCGTGCGGATCGTCTTTGGATAAATCCGCCACGCGTTTCTTCACCAGCGCGGCCGCCCAGGGTTGATAGGGCAGTCCGCCGGGAAGGCCGGCCGCGATATCCACGGCCTCACGCGAAAGCGGGATCGCCTCCACGCAGCTATTGCCGTCGCGCAGGTTCTCGGGACAGGGCAGCGCGTTTGTGTCCAGCCAAACACCCGATAGATCGGGCTTTCCGTCCGTGGCCCGCGGCGCGGGAGCCGCCAGATTGGGCTCGCCGCCGGCCAGACGAGGAATCCCCGGCGTCGGATAGTGGAACCACTGGGCGCCCAGAGGTGCGGCCACCAGCATCACCCACCATTTCGATGCAATCACCGTGTCTCATGTTACCTGACGGCTGCATCACAATAAATACGGAGGCCCGCATGGCGGAGACGAGTTTCGATGTCATCGTGATCGGTGCGGGACCCACGGGCGAAAATGTGGCCGATCGCGCGGTGAAGGGCGGCCTCACCGCGGCCATCGTCGAATCGAACCTGGTGGGCGGGGAATGTTCCTACTTCGCGTGTATCCCGAGCAAGGCTCTACTGCGCAGTTCGGCGGCGCTCGAAGCGGCGCGGCGAGTGGATGGCGCGAAACAAGCGATCTCCGGCCCGGTAGATTCCGCTGCGGTATTCGCGCGGCGCACGCGCTTCGTCAATTCCTGGAACGACCAAAGCCAGGTGGAGTGGCTCGCGAACGCCAAAGTCGCGTTATTCCGCGGCCGCGGACGCCTGGCCGGCGAACGCGTGGTAGACGTGGACGGCACGCGACTCACCGCTCGCCACGCCGTCGCCATCTGCACTGGCAGCGATCCGCTGCTCCCGCCCATACCCGGCCTCACCGACGCGTCGCCCTGGACCAATCGCGAGGCCACGCGTGCCGATCGCGTTCCTGGGCGCCTGGCGGTCCTCGGCGGCGGACCCGTGGGCTGCGAGCTCGCTCAGGCTTTTCATTCGCTCGGCACGAAGCAGGTGACGATTCTCGATCGCGCCGCTCACTTGCTCCAACGCTTCGAGCCTTTTGTGGGCGAAACCATCGCCGCTCAGTTCCGCGATCTCGGCATGTGCATTCATACTTCGGCGAACGTGACCCGCATCCAGCGCCGCTCGCCCGGAGCTCCCGTCCAAATCTGGTTCAACGATCAGGGCTTCAAAGATCAAAGCGTCGAAGCCGATGAAATTCTCGTGGCGACGGGACGCATTCCGAGCACTAGGGACGTTGGCCTCGAGACCGTTTCGCTGGAGCCTGGCACATGGCTGGACGTCGACGACACCTGCCGGGCGAAGAACGTGCCCGCCGGCTGGCTCTACGCCGCTGGCGACGTGAACCATCGCGCGCTGCTCACTCACATGGGCAAGTACCAGGCACGAGCCTGCGGCGACGCCATCGTCGCGCGGGCCAACGGCCGGTTACACGAACCGGTCCAACCTTGGACCAAATTCGCCGCCACAGCCGATCATGCCGCCGTCCCGCAAGTGGTGTTCACGGATCCCGAAGCAGCCGCCGTTGGTTTCACCGAAGCGCGAGCCCGGGAGGCCGGCTTGCGCGTTCGCGCGGTCGAATACGACATAAGCCACATCTCCGGCGCCCAGCTTGTCGCCGACGGCTATCGTGGGCGTGCGAAAATCGTCGTCGATGAAGACCGCCGCGTCATCGCCGGGGCGACGCTGGTGGGTCAGGACGCGGGCGACTTGCTCCAGGCGTTTACAATTGCCGTAGTCGGCGAGGTCCCGCTGGAGCGGTTGTGGCATGCCGTCCCACCCTTTCCCACTACCAGTGAAATCTGGCTGCGGCTGTTGGAGTCATATGGACTGTAGGCGATATGTTTCACCTTAACGGCCTCGACATTCACCAACGCGAAAACCAGGGCATCATCGTTCTGGAGTTACACGGCAAGCTGCACATGGGCGGCGCCGATAAAGCGCTGCGCGAGTTCGCCGAAACCCTGCTCGCGCAAGGCACGCGGCAAGTAGCTCTCGATCTTGCGAAAGTTTCCAACATCGATGACGCGGGAGTGAAAACGCTGTTGATCCTGGCGGGAAAATATAAGGCCGCTGATGGACGCTTGGTGCTGTTCGGCCTCAATCCAGCACACACCGAAATCTATGAGGCCGCGCACCTGGACTCGGCTATCGGCAATTATCCATCGGAGGTCGACGCGGTCAACAGCTTCTTCCCCGATCGAGCCACTGCGCATTACGACATCCTGGACTACGTGGAAAGCCACGCTCATGAAGACCAAACCGGTAAAGAAAAAGACCACAAATCCTGAGCCGCTCCGGGAATATCGAGCGAAGCGTGATTTCTCAGCCACCACCGAGCCCGCGGGAGCGCGGCATCCATTGGCACGAGCAGG
>JASHQT010000047.1 GCA_030039005.1 Bryobacteraceae bacterium | reverse complement strand
CAGCGTGGCCATCCCCTGCCCCACGCCGATGCACATGGACGCGATGGCGTAGCGCTTGCCGGTGTTCTGCAATTGATGCGTCGCGGTGAGGATGAGTCGCGCGCCGCTCATGCCGAGCGGATGGCCGAGCGCGATGGCGCCGCCCGCGGGATTCACTTTCTCCGAATCATCCGGCAGACCGAACGCGCGCGTCACGGCGACGGCTTGCGCCGCGAAAGCTTCGTTGAGCTCCAGGATGTCGATCTCATCGATGGTGAGCTTCACTCGCGCAAGCAGTTTCTGCATGGCCGGAATCGGGCCCACGCCCATCACCCGCGGCTCCACGCCCGCGGCAGAGGCGGCCACCACGCGCGCCAGAGGCGTAAGACCGAATTTCGCGGCGGCTTCTTCGGTGGCCACGAACATCGCGCACGCGCCATCATTGATGCCCGATGCATTGCCGGCCGTCACGGTGCCGCCTTTGCGAAATGGCGTGGGCAGCTTGGCCAGGCCTTCGAGCGTCGTATCTGGCCGCGGGTGCTCGTCCTCGCAGACCGTTTTCGACGTGCCTTTCGGCCCGGGAATCACCACCGGCGCGATCTCCTCGGCGAAGAACCCGGCCTTCTGCGCGGCGGCGGCCTTTTGCTGGGACCAGAGCGCGAACTTGTCCTGCGTCTCGCGGTCGATCTTGTAATCTTCCGAAACGTTCTCAGCCGTTTCGGCCATCGAATCGGTGCCGTACTTGGCCTGCATCACCGGATTGATGAAGCGCCAGCCGAGCGTGGTGTCGTAGATCTGCGCGTCGCGCGCGAACGGCGCCGTGGCTTTGCCCATCACGAACGGAGCGCGGCTCATGCTTTCGACCCCGCCCGCGATGGCGAGCGACATTTCGCCCACCCCGATAGCGCGTGCCGCAGCCGCCACTGCCTCCATGCCGGACGCGCACAACCGGTTCACCGTCACGCCCGGCACGCTGTGCGGAATGCCGGAAAGCAGCAGCGCCATGCGCGCGACGTTGCGATTGTCTTCGCCCGATTGGTTGGCACAGCCCATAATCACTTCGTCGACCGTGGCAAAGTCGCTCTTGGGAAACTTGGCGCGCAGCGTGGAGAGCGTGTGAGCGGCGAGATCGTCCGCACGCACCGCGGAAAGCGCTCCGGCGTAGCGTCCGATGGGCGTCCGCACGCCTTGGCAGATGTAGGCAATTGGCATAATCGATTGGATTCTGAAGGCGCGGTCTGCGATGCAGCAGCGCTTCTTTGATTTTACCCCGTTACGCTGCGGAGATTCCCAGGAAACGCTACCGTAGCAGGAAGGAGTCTGCTTAGCAGAGATGGTTCCAAACATCTTGTACAAATATGTCGCACCGGGGCGAGTCGACATACTCTCTCAGAAGAGAATTCGATTCACTCAGCCTTGTTTCCTGAATGATCTGTTCGAATTTCGACCAGGGATGCCAATGCCCCGGCCGGAGGGCCCCGGGCACTTCGAGGCGAGGATCGCAAAAGAGCGTGACGAAGCTTATCGGGACAGGTCACGACTGTTCGGAGTTTTGTCGCTGACCTCCAACCCAACGTCAATTCCCATGTGGGCGCACTACGCTGCCACGCATGCAGGCTTTGCGATCGGGTTCGAGACGGCCAGCGAACCATTCACGCGAGCGATAGCAGCGAATAAGCTGCGGCCCGTCAGGTACCAACAGGATCGGGTGAGCCTTACAAGAGGATCGGGCGGCCAGCCGTGGATTCATCCTGACAGCATTTTCCTAACGAAGAGCCCTGATTGGGAATATGAGCAAGAATGGCGGTGGCTGGAGTGCTGCGATCCCAAAGATTACGCGGAACTTGTCGCTAGTCCCGGTGGCGAGCTACTATATCTGCGCCCAATCCCGTCCCAATGTATTCGACAAGTCGTGGTCGGCTATCGCGCACCCCACACGCTCGTCGAATCCTTACAGGCGTTGAGGCTGACACCCGAATACTCGCATTTGGAGCTTCTGAAGATAGCACTCAACGAGAGCTGTTACAGGTTGGACATCGAACCGCTGACATAGCAACCGCTCGGCGCCGACACCGCGCCGCCATCCCCATTCCTTTGACAGACTATTCCTTATGAAGCATAATTGAGTCCTGCCTTGGGAGGTGGAGTACACCGCCGAGTTCGGCACATGGTGGGATCAGCTCGCCGAAGCTGAACAGATCAAGGTGGACGCCATGGTTCGATTGCTGGAGGAATCTGGTCCCGATCTCGCGTTTCCAATGAGCTCGGACGTAAAGGGCTCGCGATACTCCCGTATGCGCGAGCTCCGTATCCAGGCGAAAGGTGACCCGCTGCGCATCCTCTACGCGTTCGATACCCGCCGGGTAGCCATCCTGCTGATAGGAGGCAGCAAGAAGGGGAAGGACCGCTGGTATAAAGTCAATGTGCCGCGCGCCGACAAGCTATACGCCGCGCATCTCCAGGAGCTAAGAAGGGAAGCAAAACGGAAGGCGAAGAACGATGGCTAAAAAGTTTAGTGAACTACGCAGTAAGATGTCGCCGGCGGCCCGGGCGGCAAGCGAAAGAGAGTTTCGGCGGCTCGTCGAAGAGATGCCGTTAAGGCAACTACGCGCCGCTCGCGCCCTCACGCAGGAGAGCCTGGCCAATACGCTCGGCGTTCGGCAATCCGAGATTTCGAAGATTGAGAAGCGAACTGATCTGTATCTAAGTACGCTTGCGAGCTACATCCGGGCGATGGGCGGAGAATTGGAGCTTCGCGCTGTCTTTCCCCGAGGAGAAATCGTGCGGATTAATCAATTTTCGCGTTCGGAAGCTACCGCGTCCCGGAAGAAGAAAGGCGCCTAGCCACGGATCTGCTGGGAAAGCTCCACCGCTAGCCGCAACCCGATCAGCGGAAGCTCAGGCACGAATTCGTCGAACAGATTTTCCTCCTCGAACAGGCGCCCGAAGCCGCCCGTCGCGACGATCAGCGGCGGGTCGTTCGCGAAACGTTCCGAGGTGATCGAAGCCGCAAGCGATCGCACCGTAAAGAGCGCGCCGTAATACAAGCCGGATTGAATGCTTTCGACCGTCGAGCGTCCTAGAACTTCGGCCGGACGCACGATCTCCACCGTCGGCAGCCGCGCCGTCTTCGATTCCAAAACCTCCATCGAGGTATTGAGTCCCGGCGTGATAACGCCGCCCAGATATTCTTTCTCTTTCGTGACGGCGCAAAGCGTGGTGGCGGTGCCGAAGTCGACGATCAGCACATTGCGGCCGGGAAAGCGCGCCACGGCGCCGATGGCGTTCGCGATCTTGTCGGCGCCCACTTCCAGTGGATTACGATACCGGATCTTCAATCCGGTCCGGGCGCCGGGCTGCAGCAGGAACGGCTCAAAGCGAAAATATTTTCGGAAGCTGTTGCGCAGCGAGTGCACAGCGTCCGGCACCACTGAACAGATGGCGGCCATCGTAATGTGGTCCGGGTCGATGCCATTCTCGCGCAGCGTGGCGCGAAAGAACGTACCGAACTCGTCGGAGGAGGCGCGGATGCTCGATGTGCGGCGAAAGGTGAGCTTGAGATCCTCGCCGTCCCAGACTCCGCCGAAAATTTGTGTGTTGCCGATATCCAGGGCCAGGAGCATGAATCAATCACGCTCCGGCACGGGGACATTGTCGATCAGGCGCACGCCGTCGAGGAACGCCGCGGCGAAGCGCCGGCCCCAGCGCTCTTCCACGTAGTCCACTTGAAACCCTCCCGCTTCGAGCGTCGCGCGCGCTTCGGACACATCGGCCGCCGAGGTCAGAACGCGGAATAACGACGCGGCCTTCTCACGAGAACAGGGCGATAGCAACGCGTTTCGCGAGCTTTCAGCGAGTCCGGACGGCTCGCGCACGGTCGGGCAGGGAATAATCTCAGTGGGAATGAAAAAATCCCGGACCATTTCCTGGATGGTCCTCAATTGCTGAAAATCTTTTTCGCCGAAGTAGGCGCGATCCGCGCGAACGATGTTGAGCAGCTTCAAAACGACCGTCATCACGCCGGAAAGAAAGCCGGGCCGGAACGCCGCCTCCATGATTTCATTGCCGCAGGATTCGATCCGTAAACGGTATCCATCCGGATACATCTCCGCGACCGTGGGTGCGATGATTTCGTCGGCGCCTAGGCCCTCGAGTAGCGCGACATCACGATCGAGCGTGCGCGGGTAACGCGCCAGGTCATTCGGATCGTTGAACTGCGACGGGTTCACGAAGATGCTGACGACCACGATCTCGTTCTCGCGGCGGCAGCGCTCAACCAGCGAAGCGTGGCCGCGGTGCAGCGCTCCCATGGTGGGCACGAAGCCGATACTGCGTCCATCGAGCGCGCGCCGGTGTTCCAGCCAGGAGGCGAGAGTATTCCAAACGCGCGTCAAGAATAGCTCTCCTCGACACTGGGAAACGTTCCCGCTTTCACTTCGTCATCGAACTGCGCGACGGCGTCCCGCACGTTACGCGCGCCATCCAGGAATGGCCGGGCGAATTTCGGCCGGAAGTCGGAACTCATGCCCAGAAGATCCTGAAGAACCAGAATCTGTCCATCGCAACCGGCGCCGGCCCCGATGCCGATAGTCGGGATGCGCAGCGTCTCGGTGATGGCGCGCGCCAGGTTCGCCGGAACACATTCGAGCACGATCGCAAACGCGCCGAGTCCTTCGAGCCCGACGGCCTGGCGGCGGATCGCGCGCGCGGATTCGTCGGTGCGGCCCTGAACACGGAAGCGGCCGTTGGCTTGGACCGTTTGCGGCTGAAGCCCGAGATGGCCCATCACCGGAATGCCGTGTTCGACGAACGCCTGGATCACCGCTTCGAGACCATCCACGCCTTCGATCTTCACGGCGTGCGCGCCGGCCGCGAGGAAGCCGCGGGCTGAATCGAGCGCGGCGTCGATGCCGTGTGTGCACGAAAGGAACGGCATGTCGGCCACCACGAATTTGTTCTCCGCGCCGCGCGCCACGGCCTCCGTGTGTAGGCGGATGAGATCGACGCTCGCGGCTTGTGTGGACGCGTAGCCGTGCATGACCATGGCGGCGCTGTCGCCTACGAGAATCCCGTCGACGGCGGTTTTCGAGATGAGCCGCGCGAACGTGTAGTCATAGCAGGTGACCATCGAGAGCTTGCGGCCTTCGGCCTTGGCCCGCAGAAAATCGCTAGCGCCCTGTTTTTGCGTGGAAAGGTGCTGCGCGGGCAACGTTGCGGATGGAATTGCGTAGGGAGTGCAGTGATTGTGTCGCATTGCCATTGGTACCTGTCGAAAAACTGATCAAGTCCCGGACTTACATGCTGCCCCGGAGGGCGGCGGTTCAAAGCTGGTCGCTGCGCTAAGTCAGCGCCAACATCATTATAGCGCTAAAGCGTGCGGCGCCACATGTTCAGACCCTTGACGATGACCTCGTCGAGCCAAGCAGAGAAGCGCTTTGTAGCAGACTCCAGACTCTCTTCGTAGTTGATCTGGAAGCCCATGCCGCCGATGAGGGTGTGCCGAATGCCCTCAGTTACGAGGTATGGAACGACGGCGATCAAACCACGGAATCGGGGGCCAATAGCATGGAAGGGCAGAACGAGGGTGGAAAGAGTTCCCGTGCTGAGTTTCAAATGCACCTCGCGATCAAAATCACCGAACTGAGCCACGTCGTGCTGTATGCCGGTTACCACGCTATATTCATATCCGCTCCCAAGCCCGCTCGTTTCTTCAGTTAACTCATTGGCAACCTCGGTCAGACGTTGCTTTGCGTCCTCTATAAGTGCGGCTGCCACCTCTCGCGAATTATTCATAGGCAGCTTCCCGCGTTGCACCAAGCGGTCGCGTGCGGCGAGTGCGGCATCATGGGCGGTCGTGATCGGGTGAATGTCGTAAGCAACCTCTGTGGCCTGCACCAGAGCGTTCCGCTGCCCCTCCACAAACAGCGAGACCAGAGGCCGTAGGTCTTCGTCGTCCGCTTTCTCCAGCGCATCGATGTAGCGCGGTTTGTCTTCGCGCTTCACAATCAGCGGAAACCATCCGGCCTTGATGAACACAAGGCTCGCGATCGCGCGTGCGACTCGCCCATTCCCATCAGCAAACGGATGAATCTGCGAAAACCTGTGATGAAGCCACGCGGCTTCTACTTCCGGCGGGACGTTCCTGGAATGATGCTCCACGTGCATTCGTATCAGCGCGTCCATTTCCGAAGCCACGTGCTCCGGCGGGCAATATTCATGGACCAGTCCGTCGACGAGTGGGACTGTTCGGCATCGTCTTGTACTGCCCCTTCTCCAACGGCGTCTCAAACGCCTTTCCGAATTGGTCCACCACAACATGGACATCTACATTGCGCAAGAGCGCCGCGTGGAGCTCCTTGATAGAGCTAGTGGAAAGCGGGCGGCGTCCTGCGACGAAGTCGAACATACCTTCGAGCGCTTCGAAATGATCCTGGATGATCCGTGCAACGAGTTCGTTATCGGGATTCCGCGGATCGTGAGGTATCAGAGAGGCATCGATCCCTTTTTCGATCAGGGTTGAAGTAACGCCCCGGTCCAGTGTATAGACGTCCTCGATAATCCCTGTCTCAATCGCCCACTCGCGCCGCAGCCGCTTCTCAAATTCGGCGAGGGTTTCACTTTCGATTAGCTGCTCCTTTTGAGTCCTCCAGACTCGCGCGAGAGATTCCAGCTCGCCGTCCGTAAGGCTCTTCGGATTGTTCGGAAGATCAGCGATCGGTTGCCATTTGTGCGCCGTGAGCATATTCAGAAGCGCGCTTCGTCCACATCACTCAGAAACTGAATGATGCCCGCCATGTACCCTTCTTGATCGTCGTACATCGACATATGGCTGCCTTTCGGACAAAAGAGAAAGCGGCCTCGTTGGACCTTTGTCGCGAGCAACTCCATCATGGCGGGATCCATGGTGTCGTAGCGCGCGCCGATCGAGAGAGTGGGCACCGTCACCTTCTGCAGATCGGCCGTTCGATCCCAGTTCAAAAGCTTGCCGCTCGCGCCCATTTCGCTCGGTCCTTGCATCGGAATGTAGATTTTCTTGTTGATCTTCGCGAAGGCACGCTTCACCGGGTCGGGCCACTGATCGGGCGGCATGCGCAAGACATGATCGACGTAGTAATGCTGCATCAGCAGCTCTTCGTAGCGCGGATTTTCGTAGTCTTGCGCGGCCTCCAGCCGCTGGATTTCCTCGAGCGCGTGCTGGTCCATGGCCGGCATAAGCACTTTGTGAGCGTACTCGTTGTACGCCGGAATGCTCGGGACCATATTGGAGATAATGAGCCCTTTCAAATTCTCCTGGTGCTTCAGCGCGTATTCCAGCGCCAAGATTCCGCCCCAGGATTGCCCGAACAGGTAAAAATTGTTTCGATCGAGCTTAAGCGCCCGCCGCACCTGTTCTACTTCATCGACGAAGTGCGCGAGATCCCACAGCTCGGGAGCGTCCGGTTGATCGCTGTACGCAGATCCGAGTTGATCGTAGTAGTAATATTCGATTCCCGCCTTTGGAAAGTAGCTGTCGAAGCATTCTAAATATTCATGCGTGGCGCCCGGTCCGCCATGCAGCAGGAGCGCCTTGATCCCGGGATTGTTGCCCACTCGCTTGGTCCACACATGGAATACGCCTTGCGGAGTTTGGATCGGGATCATCCTGACGCCGCCGCTCAGTACGTCGTCGCGGCCCGCCGTATCGAAGTAGAACTCAAGCGAGGTGGTTGCGTGCGGAGACATGTTGGGCCTGTCTCTTGATTTTCTACTATGATGAGGACACAATGCGGACCTTGTTCGTCCTCGCGCTGGGGGCCGCGTGCGCCTCGGCGCTCTGCGCGCAAGACGGCGCGACACATGCTGACTGGCCGTACTACGGCGGCACGCAGGCTTCCTGGCGCTACAGTGCTCTCGATCAGATCAACACCTCCAACGTGAAACGCCTGATCCCGGTGTGGCAGTTCCAGACCGGCGATTACGCAGAGAATCTGCAATCGACGCCCATCGTCATCGACGGCGTCATGTACCTGATCACGCCGCGCATTCAGGTGTTCGCGCTCGATGCGGCCACGGGCCGCTTGCTGTGGCACTACAAATACCCCACGCCGCGGCCGGGGAAACCGGGCGGCATGACATTCCTGCAAAATCGCGGGGTCGCGGTCGCCGACGGCAAAGTGATCTTCGGCACCACGGACAATTACCTGGTCGCGCTGGATGCCAAAACCGGCGCCGAAGCGTGGAAGGTCGCGGTGGATGACCCGCGGCAGTGCGGCTGTGACATCACGGCCGCGCCGCTAGTTGTCAAAGACAAAGTGATCGTCGGCGGCACCGGCGGCGACGCGGCGCATCGCGGTTATCTCACCGCGTTCTACATCCAGAACGGCCGCTTCGCCTGGCGCTGGTACGTGATTCCTGGCCCCGGCGAAAAAGGTCACGAGACCTGGAAGGGTGATAGCTGGAAGCTGGGCGGCGGAGCGCCGTGGATGACCGGCTCGTTCGATCCAGAGCTCAACCTGGTCTACTGGGGCACAGGCAACGCGGGCGGCGATTTCAACGATGAAGCCCGGCTGCCCGAAGGCGCGAAAGGCAAGGCGGCCAACCTCTACACCGCGAGCGTCGTGGCGCTGGATGCCGACACCGGCAAGCTGCGCTGGTATTACCAGGAGGTCCCCGATGATCTGTGGGACTTCGATTCGGCCTACGAGTGCGTGCTGATTGACCGTTCCATCAACGGCCAAATGCGCAAGCTGCTCGTGCACATGAACAAGAGCGGCGTAACGTTCGTGCTGGATCGCGTGACCGGCGAATTCATCGGCGCGTTTTCGATGCCGGAAGTGCAGACGTGGATTTCGGGAATTACCGAAGACGGCAAGCTGGTGGGGCGCGTGGAGCCGTCGGCCGGCAAGGTGGTGACTACGTGCCCCAGCGCGGCGGGCGCGAAGAGCTGGAACTCGATGGCGTATTCGCCGCGCACGGGATATGTTTACGCGCCCATCAACGAAGTCTGCAACGAGCTGCGGTCGGAATCGGACGAAGCGGTGGAAGGGCGCTTTCACGCCAACGGCGGCTTCACGTTCAAGCTGCCGCCGAATCGCAAGACCTACAGCCACATCGACGCGTGGGACCCCATCACGCGAAAGCGCATCTGGAGCATGCCGTATCGCTACGTGCTGCTGGCTTCGATGCTCGCAACGGCGGGCGATCTGGTCTTCACCGGCGACCCCGAAGGCGAGTTCTTTGCGCTCGACGCCCATACTGGCGCGAAGCTGTGGAGTTATCAAACGGGCGCGGGCAATCGCGGATCGGCGGTTTCGTATTCGGTGGGCGGGCGCCAGTTTATCGCGACTCCCACGGGCTGGCAGCAAGCCATCACGGGCGCGCAGCTTGCGCCGCTTTTTCCCGATCAGAACTGGCGGACCGGTTCGACGCTGATCGCCTTCGCGCTGGCGGAGGATTCCAAATGAAGTGGGCCCTGATGCTGACGATCCCGGCGCTGGGATGGTCACAGAGTGGCAGTGAAATCGAAATGGGTCAAAAGGTGTTCGCGCAGTCCTGCGCCACGGGATATTGTCACGGCGTGCGTGGAACTCCGGCTGGCGCGCCTCGGCTCGCTGGACGCGGATTCGACCAAACCTACATCACCAACACGATCATGCGTGGACTGCCGGGAACCGCGATGCCCGCGTTTGGAAGCACGCTCTCGCGCGCGGATTTGATCGCGGTGATCACATACGTGGCAAATCTCAACGGCATCACGGATCCGTCGATTAGCTTAGGACCGGGCGGACCAGGACCGTCTGGTCCTGCCGAAGCGGCACTTTCGCCTGAAGCCGAGCGCGGCCGAGTGTTGTTCTTCGACGCCCTGCGCGGCTTCGGCCGTTGCTCCACCTGCCACGAAGTGAACGGCGTCGGAATTCCGGTGACAACGCCGATCTCTCAAATCCCGCCGGGCCCCGCGGCCCTCCGCGCGCTCGCCACGCCCGATGTCAAAACCGCTACCGTGGACGGTGAAGCGATGCCCGCGCTGATCCTCAGCCAAACGAAAACCCACATGTTGTTTTACGATCTGACGTCGGTCCCGCCCGTTCTACGCACGGTCGATCCCGGAAAGCTGAAAATCCACGACGGCAGCGTGTGGCGTCACGCATCCGTGATCGGCTCCTACAACGACGCGCAACTGGAATCGATCCTCGCGTTTTTGCGCGAAGCGCTCAAGCCGCGGTAGCACCAGGACGGCGCAGCAGCTCGAACGCGAAATTTACGCCCATGCCTTGTTTGAGGGCCAGCGAAATCCAGAGCATGGCGAACGGTTCCAGCACGCGCGCCTGCGTTAACGGACCGGCATCCACCGGCTCAAACACCAGGTCGGCAATCAGCTTCTTCACCGCGTCTTTCGCCTGCGCGTCATCGCCGCAATAAAACATCACCGGCCGATGCCCTTCAAATGCCGGATTCTGCATGATGTTCGCGCCCACCGTATTAAACGCCTTGACGACTTTCGCGCCACTAGCCCAGCCGGCCACCTGCTCGCCGCCCGACGTCGTGGTGCCATGCGTCAAGCCTGAGAGATCGGGAAGCAGTGGATTCGTGGCGTCGATCAGAATCTTGCCATCGAGATCGCCCAGACCCGCGATCACTTGATGCGTCACCGGCCAGGGAGTCGCGAGCAGCAGCACGTCGTTGCCCCGAGCCGTATCCGCGAAACTGGCCGCGCGCGTCTTGCTGCCGGTCTTGGCCGCGAGCTGCTGTTTCCGGATGCCTTGCGGATCGCGCGTGCCGAAGGTAACTTCATGTCCCAGCTTTGCCCACCGGCCGCCGAGCGCGCCGCCCACGTTGCCCGATCCAATGATCCCGATTTTCATTCTGGTCATTCCTCCGCTACGTCCATTCTGCCAAGATGGTCGCATGGCGCTTGAATTCACTACGTCCTATGTGAAAGATTCCCTCTCGCTGTTTCGCTATTACAAGACGCTGGCGGAGCGCGCGATGGCCCAGGTGACGGACGATCAGCTTTTCGTCACGCTGGACGCCGAGTCGAATTCTATCGCGCTCATCGTGAAACACATGGCCGGCAACATGCTCTCGCGCTGGACGGACTTCTTGACGAGCGACGGCGAGAAGCCCTGGCG
>JASHQT010000439.1 GCA_030039005.1 Bryobacteraceae bacterium | reverse complement strand
CTTGAAGACCTGCGCATCGCCCTGCCGAAGCAACTGTGTCACCCACTCGTCCGCGACACCACCAGCACTGAGCCGCGTGGCGTACGTCGAACGAAGATCGTAGATTCGGAAGTACGGAACTTCCGCCCGGCGCAAGGCCAGATGCCACACCTTCGTGAACCTTCTCTGGTGAGTGCCTGACTTCCTGTCGCTCGGGAAAAGATAGGGGCTGGGCCCAGAAACGACCAATTGACTGCGAAAGGCCTCTACCGCAAGTTCAGTCAGAGGAACTTCTGCAATTCCGTTGGCCGTCTTCGAGTCCGGAATCCACACCGTCCGGTTCTCCAGGTCGATCTGGTCCTTCTTCATCGGGATCAGCTCCTTGTAGATCCGAAGGCCGGCCTCCGTCACTATACGGTCACGTTGCGGAGATAGTCCGGCGCGCTGAACTCGATCTTCTGTTGCTCGGACCAAGACATGTAGTGCGGCCGAAACAGCCCTTTCACAGCGACCGGGAACTCGACTCCGGCACATGGATTTGACGGCAGCAGCTTTTTCCGCACGGCAACATTCAGAATCCTGCGCAGCATTCGGAGCTCCTGGTGCACCGTCGCTGGCTTCAATGTTCCGTGCTGAACGCCATCCAATGCCGTCCTGATCCGGACTCGGTCTTGGAGCCGACGGCGCAGATAATGCTCGATCTCGCCGGACGAGATATCACCAATCGTGCGAGAACCAAATGCGTGCTTCAGATGCTTGGTCGCCCGCATATTAGCCTCGTGCGTCTTCTCGGCACGGAAGGGTGGCTGGGAATAATGCTCCAGAAAATAGTCCACCCAAGTTGAGAATTGAAGTTGCTCGCCTCTCCGGACGATCTCAAGAATCTTGTCGTCCCTGGCTTGCAGCCGCTCGCGCAGTTTTCGCTGGGCCTCCTGCCAGTCTTCGGTAAAGGCCGATTCCCGAATACGCTTCCCATCGCGGTTGCGATAGGTGATCCAGAGAATCTTTCCATCATTGCGTTTGTAAACCGAACCGTCATGCTTACTTGGTCTTGCCATTCCCAATCTCCTGTTTGAATTGAGCGCGGAAGGGCTCCAAATCCGATTTCAAGAACCGGATGTTGGGGCCCATTACGCGGAGATGGGGAATCTGCTTTCGCTCAACCCAAAGATACACCGTTTGCGGACTGACGCCGAGAAAAATGGCGGCCTCCTTAACGCGCATCGGGATCTCAGCGGTATAGAGCGTTTTCGGCAGGCGATCAGCGGGTTGGAGAGACGAACGTACGCTCGTATTGTGTGACTCCACGGAAGAGCTGTTCATTCCTGTAAATCAGAATAGGCTGCATCCAGCAACGCGTCCAATGTTTTGTTGTCCGGGAGCAATCCGCCAATCGCATCATGGCCCGTGCCGCACATTGCAAATGCTCGCGCGCCATCGCCCAGGCGTTCTGGGGCAACTGCGTTCCCGATCCCGAACTGTCGGCTGCCGTTTGCTCAGGGATTCGCTGATTCGCTCGAAGCTGTACTGGTATCAGAAGTGGTTTACTCATCGTGAATGCCGAACAAACGAACAAACTCGGTGAATAGTCATTAGGTCGCGCGCGAAGACATGGGCTGCGTCACAATCCTCGTTACAGTTCAAACTGGCAGTTTGGGAAGACGACTTTAGATTGACAATAAACGACATGGCGTTTTGTCGGTTTGGTTTTGGCGACAGAAACCACCCAGTTTTCATTCTGGGCATCGGGCGAGCGCTTAATGGTGTTCAAATGGTGTTCACGAGTTTTGGGGTTCGCCGAAGGTGATCACCACAGGATCAGGTGCAACGTCTAACGAGACAGGAACGTTTCTGATCGATGGTATCCGAGCGTCACCAATCTCCACGAATACCGCAAGCAGACCAAATATCTGTGGCGTCAACTGCAGCTTCTCGGAGCTACGTGGACTAATAGCGAAAATGAGCTCGTGAAACCCACCACCTCGCCACGTTGCTCGGTGAAGATCGCGATCTGGCCGTCCTGCGCAAGACGCTCGCCGCCGATCCGCTCATCTTTGGCGGCCATGGCATCCTGAAATCCGCGTTTGCGATCATCGATCGGCTTCGCGGCGAAATGGAGCTCCAGGCGTTCGTTCCCGGCCACGAGATCTACCGGGACCAGCCCAGGACTTTCAACAGCCGAATTCAGACGTGGACGCAATAGGCATTCGGTAACACGGCCCGGCGAACCCGCGGCGAACCACCGAATAGGGCAGCCTCCAGCCGTTCTTCGTCCCAATCTTCGCCATGCGGCCAAGTTACTCCGGCAGCTTCGGCTCGTTGCAAATACTCGTGAGCGGTTCCCGGGCCGATCGAACAACTGCGGGCGATCGCTTGCGGCCCTAAGCCCAGTTCAAATCTCAATCGAGGAACTTCTTTGATCTTGCGCATGGATTATGTTCCCGGGAACATGTAATGTGCCCAGCGAATGGTTACGGAGCCTGCGGCCTGAGTCCTCCGTTAAGTCAGAATCGGAACTTCAGCGCCGCCTGCATTTGGCGAGGCGCCATCGCGCTGACGATTTGACCGAAGGTGGTGTCATTGACGTTGCCATCCACTGTGTTCGGACCGAAAAACTGAGGGTGATTAAAGGTGTTGAAGGTCTCCATGCGAAATTCGAGGACCTTGTTTTCGGTAAAGTGCGTTTCCTTCAGCAGCGCGATGTCCCAGTTGTCCATGCCGGGGCCGTAGAAGAAGCGGCGGTCCGCATTTCCAGGCGAACCGAGCGCTGGCAGGCTAAACAGCGAAGTATTGAAATAAGGCTTGCCGCTTGCCGGGTTCGAATTGAGATCGAGCGGGCCCGGCGCCACGTTCAAATCCGAAAATCCGACGCCGTTGACGCCGTTGTTGAAGCTGCCTATGAGAGCCGTGTCGTTGGGATTGATGAGCGTCACCGGCAGGCCGGTACTGAAGCGCGTGATCCCCGTGATGGCCCACCCCTGGGTGATTCGATTTGAGTGGCGGAAAAGTTCTGCGAACGGCAAATCATAGCGATAACTGGCGACGAAGTTTTGCCGGATGTCGAAAGACGAAGGCGCGCGCGTAAGGTTGTAGTTATAGGGATACACTTGCTCGCCGAGGTTCGAAGCATCGTCCAGCGATTTTCCGTAGGTGTAGCTGCCGAGAACGGTTAAACCGCCACTGGTATGTTTCAGGCTGAGCTGAAGTGAATTGTAGGCCGAGTTGCCCAGCGCGTCGAAGTAAACATCGGTCCCAAAATCGTTACCGAAGGGCGAGCGGGTGCCGTTAACCACCTGGCCGTTGCTTCTGGTGTAGACCACGTTTTCGCCGAAGGGTCCGCATGTTGGAGATCCCGCTACAACATCGCTCGGCTGGCTCAGGCTTAGGCACAAAGCCGGATTTCCCGGATTGGCCGCTAGCAGCACCAGCAAGTGATGACCCTGGCTGCCAATGTAGCTGGCGTCGAACACGGTGTTCCTTCCGAGCTGCCGTTCGAGGGAAAGGAAATAGTTTTCCGAATAGGGATTCTTGTTTCCGGAATAATACGCGTCAAGCCCATTGATCGGAAGGTAGGAGGACCAGTTCACGTTCGTATCTGGATTCTGCGGCGATACGCCGTAGGGCGGGACGTGAACCGGGAACTCCTGGGGATATACCGTTCCGGTTTCGGTGCCGATGAACGGATCGGAGAACAACGGCGGCTCCGGACTGGTGTATGTGAGGCCGTAAGGTGCATTGCCTGTCTCAAAGGCCAACGTTTGTCCCTCGATAGCCGTGAAGAATCGGCCGTAGCCGGCGCGAATGCTGCTGTTGCCAGGGCCGCCCGTCAACTTACGTAGAAATCCATCCTTCCAGGAAGGCGAATAAGCGAGACCCAGCCTGGGCGAAAAGTTGTTGTAGCGGGTAGGCGCGACTGTTGATGGCACACCCGGATCGCCTGGAAACACCAGACCCGTCGGAGCTCCCGGAAAGACCTGCGATTGTTCGCCCAGAATCAGTGTCGCGGTTTGGTTGTGTTCTTCGGTCCACGGCACGATCAGGTCCCAGCGGACGCCATAGTTCAACGTGAGATTGGAAGTGACCCGCCAACTGTCTTGCGCGAAAAGGCCAGCGTAATTGGATCGCTGATAGAAGGCGGGCGAGAAAGCCTGACTGTACTGGTTGGGAAATCCGAGGAGGAAATCCGCAAAGTCCGAGCCGGTTTGATATCCGGTGAATTGAAACTGCCCGTTGGCCTGCAGATCCGGCAGTATCTTCACGTTTTCAAGCAGGTACTGCCCGCCGAATCTCAGCGAATGATTTCCCATGACCTTGGATAGGCTGTCCAGGACTTCATAGTTTCCGTCGGTTTGAACAAGATTGAAGGGACTGGTGCCGAAGTTGATCTTGTTGAACACGATGGACTCAACTCCCTCGATCGAAGGATCGCCCGCAACGATCCCAGTGAAACCCTGGGACGCAAGGCTCGGCCCGATGCCGCCTTGCTGCTGGCCGAGATTGTTGAAGTCGCGCATATAGCTGAGGCGGAATTCATTCACGAGCGTCGGGCCGAAGGTCTTGGTATCGCTGATATCGGCGAGTTGGGACCGGCCATTGGAGAGTGCGTTGAAACCAGGAACGTTGGCGCCGCCCTGCTGAGTGGGGTAGGGATTGTTCAAGCTGTAATTGTCGATGAAATAGTAAACCGAGATGGCGCCGAATCGCTCGGTCTGGGCATCGACGCGCATCGAGCCTTTCCCATCATTGAGCCGCTGCGCCAGAGAACTGTTTGAATACTCGTTGATCCCCACGTTTGGCAAAGGGATGTATTGCAGCAGCTTTTGCGCGGGAACCGACCAAACCGATTGCGGAATGATCGCCCCAGGGAAAACGCACTGATTGCCAGACGCGCACCCCGGCGTGTAATAAGGTTCGCCGGAGGAAACCGTGTAACCCAGCTTTTGGCTGAGCAAGGTCGCAGCGTACGTTCCCTGGACAGTCCCAGCCAGCTCACTCGCCAGATCCGATAAATTGCCCGTGCGGTCGGCCAGCGACGGAACCGGCAATAGTCCAGTTTCAATCCCTTCCACGTTGAGGGTCTCCTGATAATCCGCGAAGAAGAAGATCTTGTCCTTCCTAATGGGCCCACCGAACGTTCCTCCAAACTGGTTCTGTTGATAAGCCGGTACGGTGAGATCGAAGAAGCCGCGCGCATCGAAATCCGTGTTGCGCAGAAACTCGAAAATCGTGCCGTGAAATTGATCCGTCCCGCCCTTGGTCACCACGCTGATCAATCCACCGGAGTAGTTGCCGTATTCGGCGTCGAAATTACTCGTCAGCACGCGAAACTCAGCGATCGAATCCAAATTGGGAATGATGGCCGCGCCTTCGGCAACTCCTTCCTCCACATTGGCGCCGTTCAAGATGAATCCGTTTGCGGATTCTCGCTGGCCGTTCACCGAGAAGAGACCGGGATTGAGACCACCCGAGACTGCGACGGCGCCAAAGCTTCCGCCGGATGATGTGCTTGAGGTCGCGGATGTACTTACCGGCGCTACGCCCGTTTGAACCGCCAGCAGATCCGTATAGCTACGGGTGATGAGAGGAACCTGGGTGATTTGCTGGCTGGTAATGGTTTGGCCCAGCTGCGTGTCGGACTTCTCGACTTCCACTTGCGTAGCTTCCACGCTTACATTCACAGTCTGCGTTTGCGCTGCGAGTTGTAAGGTCACGTCCACTTGCGGGGCACTGTTGACGTCGATCATGACGCCGGTGCGGCGATATGGCGTGAACCCTTCGGCGCTAATTTCGACGTTGTATTGCCCGACCGGGATTGCAGGAAAGGCGAAAACGCCCTGATCGTCTGTCTTAGTCTCCTGCTTCGCTCCCGTGGCCGAATTCGTGACCACCACCGAGGCTCCACTGACGAACGCCCCGGTTGGGTCCTTCACAGTGCCCGTGATTCTCCCACCCACCTGTGCGAGGAGTACAGAGGCCATTGCCGCCGCGAAGACGATTCGAAGTTTTGAAAACATGAGGTCTGTATACGTGAGATCCAGCGCTCTGGGAACCCACGAAGATGGCTTTAAATGGGACTCTTCTGAGCAATCAAACTCGTGGGCCAACCGTCCGATTAATCGTCTGTTGAATCGACTGACCGGCCTAGAGCTTTTACAGAAGATCGCGATAGTTCTCGAGTGCGAAGCGGACCAACTGGCTGCGGTTGTTCACTTCCGCTTTCATGAATAGCTGTTGGAGGGTATTTTTGACGGCGCTACTGCTGATCTCCAGACGCGCCGCGATATCGGCATTCCTCCGGCCCTCCATAACCAGCTGCAGCACCGCTGTCTGACGGCTGTTCAGGTTCAATCGTCTCGGGGCGCTGCCGTTCTGTGAGCTGGGCGAAATGGTCTGGGGCTGTTCTTCGGAAATTTCGGCGATGATGGCCGCCAGCTTCCGGGCACTGGCTTCCTTGTAGGTAGAAAACCAGATCTCAGCGGGAACGGTCTCGCCGGTACCTCGATGCACCTGACACTGCATGGATGTGCGAATATGCATGGCAACATCCGCGTTCAACGCGCTTTGAAGCTCCGGCACAAAGGCGCCAATCGATTGCCCCAGAAGATTCAAATCCCGGGGGAGCAATAGGTCACGCGCGGCCTGGTTTGCTAGCTCAACCACACCGGTTTGGCCGACCGTGACGATCGCCGCCGGGCTGGTTTCGACGAGAGCGCGCAGCCGCTGCTGCGATTCTACGGTGAGCCGACGGTTGCGCACCAGCTCAGAGACGAACAAACCACAACCTGCGAGGGCCACGGTCTCGAGAATCAGCCGGCCGATCCGCCACTCGGAATCCAGCGAACTAAAAGCTTCACTGAAAATGCCGCAAACGACTCCAAGTACGACGATCACCGGTCGCGGAACGAATCCGGCGGCAAGCATGATGGGAAACAAATAAAGGAAGCCGAGCGATACGTACGGCACCGTCCACCAGTCCACCAGTGCGATGGCGACGATCATGGCAGCGGCCGCGCTCAACACAGGTATGCGGTTCGGCGGACTCCAGACCTTATCCAGAGAAAGCATTTGTTCCCCAAGGTAAGAATTATGAAAGTGATCGTCGATGACTGCCACGCAATCAAATGATTAAGGCAGTTCTTTTTTAGACCAATCGGGTCATTGGACACCCGTCGTTAAAGGCGTGGGGGTTTCCAATTCGCCGTCCCCAATTGAAACCAAGTATTTAGACTGTCGAAGTCGAAAGATTGGTATAGGTGTTGCCGCCAGGGGCGTTATAATTGCTCGCGTCGTGAATTGCGCGGAATATAAGCGCCTCGTAGCCGTACACCTGCAAGCCATCGCTGCATGGAAGCAAACATTCGACGATCCAAAAGCGTGGGCAAAAGCTTTAGAGGCGGAACGCGCTATCGAAGAACACTGCAGCAAACATGACTGTCTGGGAATGCAACATTCATCGCAAGGACTCCGGAGCTAGTATGTCGCCGTAATCAAAGTGGCGGAGGTGAGGACGGGGTTTCTTTCAAGAGGCCGATCACAGCGACCACCGCGTGTTACAAACTTAGTGCTTACTCGAATTCTTCCCCCCGTGGTCACCGCCTTCCGCCTTTTCTTCCGCGGGCGCCTCGATAGCTCGCTTGAGATACTGGCGCTACGCTAGAAGCTTGCGGCGCTCAGACGTAAACGCCCGCACGAGCCGACGGCAGACTCGAGGAGCTCAGGCATGCCGCCCGATCCGACGGTATTCTGTTCCCCCAAAACCCTCCGAGCAGCAGATACTCTATCAGGCCGGCTGGTCAACCCACATCAGATTGAATACGAGGCGTTCAAGTTGACAACGTCACGATCCTGGGAACCAGACTGATTTTCGTTGTGGCTACACATCCACGGCGCTTAGGTACTGCGGGCCGACCCATATTAATTAAGCCAGAAAGATTTATTATCTAAAGATTTACTTAAACTAAGAGAGTAATGCTTTTGATCTATGCAATCGCTCAGATTCGATCTATTGGTAGGATGGCGTCTTTGGATCTGCGCTCGAAGTATTGTCAGAATCGAAAGATCCTTCCATCGCCAGTCGCACAAGCTGGCTGCGCGTTTTTACTCCGGCTATTCCAAACAGGCGTTGAACGATGTTCTTTACGGAACTTTCCGATAGACCCATACTGTCGCCAATCTTCCGATTGGATAGACCCTGAATGATGCCCTCAAGTACATTTCGTTCGCGTGCCCCAAGGGCCGAGCTTTCCTTGCCATCGGTACGGCTGCGGGGAGAGAAGAGCTGCTCGGCCATGGAGCGGATAATCTTCTGATCGATCCACACTTCGCCCTTGGCGACAAGCTGAATGGCAGGGACCAGGCGTTCGAGCGCCTCGGATTTCAGGAACACACCCGTTGCGCCTAGCTTCAGCGCCAACGCCAACCTCCGAACGTCGAGACTGCCAGCCAAGATCAGAAATCGGCCCTCGAAGCCTGCCTGGCGGGCAGCCGGAATGAAGTCGTCCCCGCATTTGACATCCGCGTCCAAATCGAACAAGATCACGTCAATCGTTGTATTACTCAATGCCGCCAGCGCTTCGTCGCGAGTCCCACATTCGCCGACGACTTGAAGGCCAGGTTCCGAAGCGAGGTATCGGCCTAAGCTTGCCCGGAACAGCGCAAAGTTATCGACCAAGAGGACCCGAACTGGATTGCCGTCGCTTGGCTCATTCGTCATGACGGACTGACATGGCCTGACAAAAAAATTGGGGATGCTGGCACATTGAATCAATCCTAGGTTGAATCCTCTTCGAGGAAAAGACGCCTGCCCACAAGATTAAGGCGTTGTCTAAACAAGTGGGTCCCTGTCAAAAAAGACAAACCAAGGCTTCGCCGACAATCGCGCCAGCCGAATGGTTAAGTCAAAAGAATGCTGCCTCTAGGCGCAAAATTGCTGGTATCCCCATCCGAACGACGTTAATTTCAGGAATCTGTTTTCAGCAGACTTTTGTGAAAATGCTATGAGGACTCTCACATCTACAAGGCCTCGCGAGAGAGGGATTCCATCGTCGCCCTGGCGCTATATTCTGAGGCCAATTCTGGCGATCGGACTTCTTACTGCCGGACTCCAGGCGCAGACAGCCTTTAGCTGGCAGCAGATCAAGGAGAAGTTTGAGGCCGTCAATCCAACGCTGAGGGCGGCCCAGATCAGCATCGACGAGTCCCGAGCGGCCGAAATCACCGCGTATCTTCGTCCGAATCCCGATTTCACGTTCTCAGTGGACGGGACGCAGCTCACGCCCTATCAGGGAGTATGGCGCCCGTTCACCGGCACCCAGTATTCCCCCTCTATCAGCTACCTGCATGAACGGGAGCACAAGCGCGAATTACGCCTGCAGCAGGCCAAGGAATCAACCGCGGTTGCGGCCTCCGCGTATTCGGATCAGGAGCGCGGTCTGCTGTTTACTCTGCAGAGCGCATTCGTAAACACATTGCAGGCGAAGGCATTTCTGGCGAACGCCAAAGAGAACCTGGCGTACTGGGATCACGAGCTGAACGTCGATCGCGTACGTTTCCAGGCAGGGGACCTCGCCAAGCTAGATATCGACCGTCTGGAGTTGCAGCGCGTCCAATTCGAGTCCGACTATGAGACGGCGCTGGTAAATCTGCGCACGGCCAAGATTCAGCTTCTCCAGTTGTTAAACGATCGAACGCCGATCGAAACATTCGACGTCACTGGGCCCTACGATTTCAGCACGCGTTTAGCGGCGCTCGAGGAATTTCGCAACATCGCTTTGGAGAGCCGACCGGACCTGAAGGAGGCGATGCAAAACGTGGAACTGGCGAAGACCACTTATCAACTGGCTGTCTCGAACGGCTCCACCGATCCGACGTACAGTTTGTGGTGGACGCATAACCCGTCATTCAGCAACCCGTATGATTACAACACGATAGGCGGGAGCATCAGCATTCCATTGCGTATCTTCGACCGGAATCAGGGCAATAAAGCGCAAGCGCAGCTCGATATCGGGCGCAACGAAAAATTGCGCGATGCAGCCCAGGCACAAGTTTTCAACGACGTCGATTCGGCCTATTACACCGTTGTGAGTAACGTGAATCTCCTGAAACCTTACAAAGAAAAATATTTGGGGATGGCCACCGAGATCCGCGACAAGATGAAGATTTCTTACCTCAACGGAGGCAACTCTTTGCTGGATTACTTGGACGCGGAGAAGGCGCTCCGGGATACGCAATTGGCCTACCTGAATTTGATTGGTTCTTATCTGTCCGCGGTCGCCCAACTGGATCAGGCCGTGGGTCGCGAGGTGATTGAATGAATCGAACCCTTTTACTGGCAACCGTACTGGCGGTTGGTTTGGGTCTCCTACTCGCCGGGTGCGAAAAGAAAGTCAATGCGCAGTCGGACCTTACGGCGGCGATGGCGCCGCCTAAGCCCGTGGTCGAACCCGAAATCGATATCGACAATTTCAAAGTGGCTCATCCCGAGCAATTTCCTGTCACGACGGCCGGAGAGCACGATTCAGCGCCCGAGTTAAACGTTACCGGAGTTGTCAGCCCCGACGTGTCGCGCCAAGTGCCGGTAATTTCGCTGGGATCGGGCCGGGTAACCGAAATCGACGCACGCTTGGGCGACGAGGTGAAGAAAGGGCAACTGCTGTTCAAGCTTCGCAGCACCGATATCGCCCAAGCATTCTCCGATTACCGCCAGGCGGTCGCCAACGAAAAATTGACCAAGGTCCAGTTGGATCGCGCCAAGCTCCTCTACGATACCGGCGCTTACCCCAAGAGCACCCTGGAGACCGCGGAGAACGCCGAGGACGATTCGATCGTAGTGCTCGACACCGCCCTGGAGCATTTGCACCAACTTGGCTCTGATCCGGATCATCCCGAAGGAACCGTGGCGATCTACTCGCCGGCGGACGGCGTCATTACGGACCAGGAAATTACAATTTCGGCCGGTGTCCAGGCTCTCACTCCGCCCAACCCCTTCACGATTTCCGATATGTCGCACGTTTGGATCATGTGCGACGTGTATGAAAACGACATGGACAAAGTGCACTTAGGCGAATTTGCCGACATTCACCTGAATGCCTATCCCGACAAGGTTCTCAGAGCCCGCATCAGCAACATCCTGCCTGTATTGGACCCCAGCATTCGCACCGCGAAGGTGCGGTTGGAAGTGGAAAATCCCGGCCTCATGCGCCTGGGCATGTTCGTGACCGCGACCTTCCACGGACAGAAGGTCCAGAAACACGCCGTGGTTCCGGCAACCGCGATTGTCCATTTGCACGATCGCGAGTGGATTTACTCTCCCAACGGCGACCGCTTCCGAAGATACGAAGTGGTGAGCGGAGACATGCTGCCCAATAACATGCAGGAAGTGATTTCGGGCATCCAGCCCGGACAAAAAGTGGTGACCAACGCTTTGATTCTTCAGGATACGGCGGAGAGATAGATGATACGTCGCGCGGTCGGCTTCGCACTCAGCCACAAGCTTTTCGTTATCGCAATCGCACTTTTGCTAATGGGCGCCGGCATCGTCGCTTTCAAGCAACTGCCCATCGATGCCTACCCGGACGTGGCGGACAATTACGTGGAGATCGTCACGCAATGGCCCGGCATTTCAGCCGAGCAAATGGAACAGCAGATCACCGTTCCTTTGGAAATCGTCATGAACGGCATTCCACAGCTCACGGCGTTGCGGTCCTTCTCGCTGTTTGGACTTTCCGACATCAAGTTGATCTTCGCCGACGGCTCGGACAACAATTGGAACCGCGAACGGGCGCTGGAGCGGATTTCTTATGTGAATTTGCCGCCGGCCGCGGTGGCAGCCGGAGTAAGTCCGCAGATCCAGACGGACTGGAGTCCGGCGGGCCAAATCTTCTTCTTTACGCTACGTTCCACGAATCCTTTCTACGATCCCATGGACCTTCGCAGCGAGGAAACCTGGGTGGTGGAGAAGTACTTCAAACAGGTGCCGGGAATCGTGGACGTCGCCAGCTTCGGCGGCCCCACGCGCGAATACCAGGTTCGCATCGACCCCAACAAGCTGATCTCCTATGGACTGAGCCTGTCGCAGATCGAAAACCAAATCTCGAACAACAACGCCAACGCCGGCGGCAGCTTTGTCGACCAAGGCTTGCAGCAGGTCAACGTGAACGAAGCGGGCTTGGTGAGAAACGTCAACGACCTCGCCGACACGGTGGTCAGTACGGCACACGGAACGCCGATCCGTCTGAAGGATATCGCCGTCGTCGCGCAAGGCCCCAAGATCCGGCTGGGCCAATTCGCGCGGGCCACGCATTTACCCAACGGAACCATTCTCGATAACGACGACGTGTGCTCCGGAATCGTGCTCCTCAGAAAGGGGGAAGATGCGGACCCGGCGCTGGCGGGCATTCACAAGATGGTCGACGAGTTGAATCATGGCATCCTGCCGCCGGGCGTCAAAGTGGACCCTATGATTGACCGCAGCGATCTGGTTCACTTTACCACCGACACGGTGCTGCATAACCTGACCGAAGGCTTCATCCTGGTGACCATCATCCTCATGCTTTTCCTGGGCAACCTCCGCGCTGCTCTGATCGTCGCCTTGACCATCCCCTTCTCCCTGCTGTTCGCCGCCATTCTTCTGAACACCAGTCACATCCCGGCCAATCTGCTTTCACTCGGCGCTCTCGACTTCGGCATGGTGGTGGACGGCGCGATCGTGATGGTGGAAAACATCGTGCGGCACCTGGGCCAGCGGGAGACAACCACCAAATCGGTGGCCGAACGCATTCGCGACGCCGCGCATGAGGTGCAGCGGCCGGTGTTCTACGCCATCACCATCATCATTACCGCTTACCTGCCGATCTTTACATTGCAGCGCGTCGAGGGCCGCCTGTTTCGCCCCATGGCATGGACCGTCGGGTTTGCGCTCCTGGGCGCGGTGGTGTTCTCCTTGACCATTGCGCCGGTTCTCGCGAGCTTCTTTTTCCGCAAAGGAACCCGGGAGTGGCAGAACCCGGTGGTGGTTTTCCTCACGCGAGGCTATCGCCATGCCGTCACCTGGACCATCCATCACAAGTGGGTGATGGTCGGCATCGCGCTAATGGCCGCAACGGGAAGCCTCTATCTGGCGAATTTTCTTCCTGTGCCGGGGCCGATCGGGTCGGAATTCCTGCCTCATCTGGACGAAGGCGCGCTCTGGGTACGCGGCACTCTGCCGCCCAGCACCTCGGCCGCGGAAGCCATCAAGGTGTCCACCGAGGCCAGAATCGTGCTGTGTTCATTCCCGGAAGTCCCTCAGTGCTCCAGCCAGGAAGGGCGGCCCGATGACGGCTCCGACACCACCAGCTTCTTTAATACCGAGTACTTCGTAGATTTGAGGCCGAAAGCGCAGTGGCGTCCGATTTTCCACCAGAATAGAGAACTGCTCATCGCGGCCATGAATCGCGAATTGGAGAAAATTCCGGGCGCAATCTGGAATTTTTCGCAACCCATCTCCGACAACATGGAAGAGGCCGTCAGCGGCGTGAAGGGACAGCTTTCCACCAAGGTGTATGGCGATGATCTGCACGTCTTGGAAGACAAAGCGGAAGAGATCATGAAGGTCATGGGTACGGTGCCGGGAATCGAGGATCTCGGCGTGTTTCATGTGCTCGGACAGCCCAACCTGATTTATACGGTTGACCGTCAGGCCACCGCGCGCTTCCAAATCAACGTGGCGGACGTGCAGGACGCCGTTCAGACCGCTGTAGGAGGGAACGCCCTCACGCAGGTTCTACAGGGCGAGCGCCGCTATGACCTGGTCATGCGCTATCTTCCTCAATACCGCGACACCAAGGAAGCGATCCAGAAAATTCGTCTTCTTTCTCCCTCGGGAGAACGCGTCTCTCTGGCTCAGCTCACAAAAACGCAAGAATTGGACGGCGGGTCTGAGATTTACCGCGAAGCCAGCCAGCGCTACGTTCCCATCAAATACAGCGTCCGTGGCCGCGACCTGGGTGGTGCGGTGCGCGAAGCCATCGACAAGGTCAACAAAGAAGTGAAACTGCCATTCGGCTATCACTTGAGTTGGGAGGGCGAATATCAGAGCGAAGTACGAGCTGAAGCGCGCTTGTTGATTATCATTCCGCTGACGGTGTTCATTATTTTCTTGATCATTTACGGCGCTTTCGGTTCGGCGAAATGGGCCTGCCTCCACCTGGTCAATGTGCTGGTCTCGCGGTTGGGCGGCCTGATGGCGTTGCTCATCACCGGTACGAATTTCAGCGTGTCGTCTGGCGTTGGCTTCATGGCCTTGTTCGGCGCTTCTATTCAAACTGGCGTCATCATGGTCGAATATATAAATCAGTTGCGTTCCCGGGGCATGCCGATCACAGAAGCGGCCATCGAGGGAGCCGTCCGGCGCTTCCGGCCCATCATGATGACCATGCTGGTAGCCACTTTCGGTCTTCTGCCCGCCGCGCTATCTCACAAAATCGGCTCCGACTCTCAGAGACCCTTTGCCATCGTGATCGTCGGCGGGCTCATCTTCGATTTGCTCATGAGCATTTTCCTGCTGCCGACGTTCTATGCCTGGTGGGCGCGCCCGACCGACCACCTGCCATCCATCGAGGAGTCGAGAAGCGTTTACGAGTCAGGTGAAGAGGCTTAATGAATAAAGAGTTCGTTCGCAGTCGCATCGAGCAGGTCGGAATCATCCCTGCGATTCGCTTCTCTTCCAGGGAAGACGCCTGGTTTGCAGTGGACGCGATCGCAGAGAGTGGAATTCCTATCGTCGAAGTGACGATGACCATCCCGGGCGCCGTGGACATGATTCGGGAACTGGTAAAACGAGATCCGGAACTGATCGTGGGCGCGGGCACCGTGGATGACGTGGGGTGCGTTCGCCGTTGCCTGGATGCGGGAGCACAATTCCTGACTAGTCCCGGAATCGATGTGGAGGTGGTCGAGTTTGCGGTCCAGCAGGGCGTAGTGGTGTTTCCCGGTGTTATGACGCCCAGTGAGATCATGGCGGCCTCGAAGGCCGGCGCGGATTTCGTCAAGGTGTTCCCCTGTTCCACGCTCGGTGGCGCCAGTTACATCAAGACGCTCAAATCGCCTTTCCCGGCTGTGCAGTTCATCGCCTCCGGCGGCGTGACTCAACAGACTACGGCTGATTTCATTCAAGCTGGAGCCGTGGCGGTGGGAATCGGCCATGACCTGGTTTACCCGCAAGCAGTCCGGCGGCGCGATCGCGACTGGATTCTTGAACTGGGGCGGCGCTTCGTGCAAATCGTGAACGATGCGCGCTCTCCGGAGGCGGCCTGAGATGAGAGAGACACTCGTAGTTTTGACAGCGGCTGCAATCGCAGCCGGCTGTCTGCTCGGGGCAACCGATGCGCCGGTCGAGCAGGTGCAGGTGACGCACACCGAACACATGGACTTCCCCTCGGGCGGCACGCTGAGGATGTTGAAATCGACCGGAAACTTGACGATCGAGGGCTGGGACCGTCCCGATATGGAGATCACCACGGTGAAATCCACAAAGTCGTATGATCCGGGAGATCGCAAAGCAGCGGCACAGAGCCTGGACCGAATTAAACTGGTCACCGCGCGCCAGGGAGACGAGCTGACGATCACCACCAAGTTTCCCAAGCACGCGTTTCCCCTGCGCGTGATCCGCGGCGTAAGCGCCTACGAGCTGCAATACGTGATCAAGATACCGCGCAGCACGAAGCTGATCGTCGAACATGATTCCGGCAACGTGTTTGTCAACGACATCACCGGCGACGTACACGTCAAGAATGGAATCGGGCAGATCACGATGCATATGCCGCAGGCCGGTCACTACGCGATCGACGCCAAGACCCGCCTCGGCGCGGTGGACTCCGATTTCGCGGGCCCCGAGCACGGCAGATGGTTCGACCTGGGCCATTCCTTCATGAGCGAAGGCCCTCCCGCCGGAGCCCAAAAGCTTTATGCGCGCATTGGGTACGGTGACATCACGATCTTGAAGATCCGCCAGCCCTCACCGGCCGCTCCAGTGAATCCTTAGTCCACGGTCCCCAAGTCCTTCGGCTTGTTGCGGAGATTGGTCTAGCGGACTCTACACCCGCCCGGCGACTGTGGCGGGCCGATGAAAAAGAACGATGAAGCGCCGATTTGAAATTTCCGCTAACGTCTCTCGGGTCTCCGCCCAGTACTCGGTCCAAATCGGATTGCAAAGTCGACGCTGGGATAAAGCCGCAATCCGACAACTTCGGATACCAAAATACCAATGTCATCCAGGCGTCTCAGCATAAGCCCTCCTTGCCAGGGGAAGTCTGCAGACGGGTATTTCGGACGAAACCCGTTTGGGTTTAACCGGTTTCGGTTTCAAACTACCTGAGCAAGCTGTCAGGCGCTGCTCGGTCCTTGACAAAGTCCGTATTCATGCCGACTTGCGCTTGGTTTCGCGAACTTTTGATCGAGGCCCGTGCGGGCGCGCTGCCAGTCGTGATAGAACCAGCGTTTCACGGCTTGGAGTTGTTCGCGTTTGCGTGCGTGCTTGAGGGTAGTGGCAGGAATGCCGCCGTGTTCGGTGATCAAGGAATATAGAATGCGATTCTGATCCAGATGCCGCAGCAGTTCTCAGGAGACCTGCGCCTGCATCTCCCCGGTCGTGGGGTACTTGCTCAAAGGGTACTTCGCAAAACTCCCATGTACGTTGAACTAGGCGTCGTGAACCGGAATCTTCTTTGATCGTCGTTTCGAGCTTGTCGCCATTGATGGCAGATTCATCGACACCGAACAATGTTACCTAGTCGTAGCTGACTTTGTGCCAGCAGGATGATCCAGGTTGGTGTAGGCCTGCTGCAGAACGGCTCTTTGCCGCGTCCGAACAGGTTGTCTGCAGCCGGGCCATGCCATACGCCAGCGCATAGGGTTCCATGTCGTTGTGCCGAACATTATAGCGATAGGGGCAATCGAGACTGACCTCGAAATAGTCGCGCTTCCTGCCGTGATCGTTCAAATCTTCCACCGGCTCCGGTCGCTTGGGATGACGTAGCTCGGCGGCGACGAGCAAGAGGCTTTCGCTTAAGGCAGGTTCTTGGATACGTAGGCAATGCTTCAAGTGCGGCAATTTCACGGGGTTTTGACGACAAATATGTACAGCAGGGAGAGAAGCATGGCGCACGTGATGAACGGCGTCGAAAAAAGCATAGTTTTAGTAGCCGTATTTGATCCCCAGGAAGGTTATTGGCTTCTCGGTGAGAATCAATTGGAAAATCGCATTACCGGAGGGGGACGGAAAGCGCCGGTCTAATGTAATGCCCGTTTCCAAGGCTCAAGATGAGGCTGAGATAGAAGCGGCTGTCCACAATGGCTCGAATCACATTCACCTCAGCTAAGAATCCGCAGCCGTCCCTGAGCCGCCGATGATTGGGATTGCGTGCGACAGACTTTCCCGCGGCTTCGACCGCTACAACGCCGGGCGGACCCCGATGTGGCAGCAAGTCCTTGGCTGGTGCACGAATCCGAGAATGCGCGATGCTTGCGAAAAATAACGCCAAACACCGGTGGATGACGTAGTCGCTGATCGAGTCGAGATACCAGCAATCGTGTCGAGATTCTGGAGGACATCGTGGTCGAGCCGAATGGGTGATCTGGTCGCGCACTTTCTTCGGCTGCTTAGGTATGACAGAGGCCATCTTGGTTGCTCCTTCCTAATGAATATTTATTACTCCTGAATCGCATCGCACTTCGCAATGGAATGGCAAGGCAAGGACGGGAGTGACCCACGAGGGAGGAGAAGACGAACGAGTGAGGTGGCGTGGCGCGTGGCGGCACGGCTACCGGCGGTCGCTCACGTCCTTGCCTATTTACGATGTCCCGCCACCGTGGCGGACCATTGATCGACAAGCAATTGAAGCAACGATACTTGCCGGCAAGCGATCGGAACGGGGAGGTGACTCCGGTGGTGATTATCCCAATCCTTCAGCACGTTCACTAGAACTTCTGGGAAATTGCTGCTGATCTGTATCCTTCCGTGCCGCTCAGGACGCCGATTGAAGCGTCCCAAACAACTCGTAATCATGCTCCAGAACGTATGGCGTGAAGGTGATTTCGAGCGACTTCCGTTTGCGTTCTTCAGCAGCCAGATCGGCGCGGACTGCCTCGTCGCCGCCTTGCTTCCAGAGCTCGAACAGACGCTCAAACCGCGGCCCAACATAGGTATCGGGATCGTCTCGGAGACGGTCCAAATCCTCCCGGCTGAGCGGCCGGGTTTGGCGCAGTTCAAATAGATTCCGATGATGGAAATGGGTCAGCAGCCGCTGGATTTCAATCAATGGTTCAGTCTGTTCCAGCAGGCTGTCACGGAACCGCTGGAGGGTTCTCGCAGCGGAATCGAAGCGCTTCTGACGACGCGTTACAAACACCAGGTTGACGAAGCCGAGCGCTTGAAACAACCGGTGGTAGTTGAGCAGATACGACCGAAGGCTGGCCGTCGTCACTTGATCGTCGTCGACAAATGTGAAGAACGGAACCGGAGATTCTCCTGTCAGGAATATCGGGAATCCGTCGGAGAAATAGCGGACGACAGAGACTCCCCGAACGCAAAAAGCGCGGGCAGGCAGCATGCCGGAATTGACCTGGCAAGTGTCCATGAGCCAGCGAAGTTTGTCCTCGCTGGTGGCGAGAAACTGGTTCTCCGGGTGCTCCAGAACGAAGTCCAGAGCCATTAAACGCAGGCGAATGGCCGCGGGCTGATGCTCGCGCCGATTGCGATTCTCAGCCTCGTCGATGGCCTCATAAATCGGTTTGTAGTGCAGCCGATACAGGTACCGGCCCTCACGATAAACCCCGCGCGCGATATGCTTCCTCGATAAGCTTTTCTCAATGAAGTCCTGGGCTCGTTTACCGGATTCACGGCCGACAGCATAGAGAAACTGGCGGCGCACAAAATAGCCTCCGACAGCGCAACCCGGCACAGAAAACCAGCCTCCGCCGGCGTGTAGCCGAAGGCCTCGATGGCCTGAATCCGTTCCAGCATAGTCATGGCCCTTTTCCTCCTAGAGGCCCAGCACTGTGGCCGTCAACTCGCGGCCCTCCCACTGCGCCCGGCGCCCACGCGAAGTGGAAATAAAGCCGTACATTTTGAATCCGGCGCGACTTTTGACGGCCATCTGGCCTGACCGGTAATGCTCGGTGGCGAGCTCCAAATCGATGTGTTCCTCACGCCCCTGGAGATCTTCATACTCAATGCGCAGATCCGGAAAGACGATCTTGCCGTCCACGATGGGAAGGCCGAGTTCATCCGCGATTTCCTGCTTTCTGCGGGTGTAGTGCAGGGCCCCGGACTCCTGCTCTGGGACCAATTGGGAGTACGCTTCCTTCTTGAGTTCGTAGTCTAAAACGACTCTTTGGATCTTGGCTCCCCGCTTCTCCAGGTGCACCGTTTCGGCTTGGTACATCTGGTAAATCGCGGCATCATGAGGGACCTCGGCGGGCTTGACGAATCCGGCATAGACAGCTTGACGGGCGGGTAGTTTGTCATCCTCGCGGGCGAGGCGCGCACCCTGGCGGGTCAGAGCAACGACGATGAGGGTATTCCGGTTTTTCCCAACGGAAATGGAGCGTTTTTGAAGCAGCCCACGCTGCTGTAACCGCAGCAGTTCTCTCCGCATTGCGGAAGCTTTTCCCTCATAGCGGTGCTTCAGAAGATCGTCGGCTGTCATGGTGCGAAAGCTGCCGATGTCGCGCAGCACAGCGCGTTCGCGATCGCTGAGGTCATAGCGCGGCCGGATTGGCTCGCGGTCTTTGGTTCGGAGGCGTTCAGAATGCTCTCGACTCAGGCTGTCCTTTAGGCTGGCACGAGTGCGCTTGTCCGTATTAGAGGCGCTGCCAGTGCGTCCCGGTTCGCGAGTTGGACGGTCGGTTGGAATCGCGGGCTCTTGCCAATCGCGTTCGTCATAGTCATATCCGCGGCTCAATGGGGATGCTCCTTATCAGAAATCGCTTCCCGCGTTGCGGTTGGATTCTCAAGCTGGAGGGTACCCGCGAACAGAGGTGTAGTCCAATGTTTTTTCGAGGCCTGCCAATGTTGCTCGGACATTAACGAAGAAAGCTTTAGCAGGATGCTGAAAAGATACCGGCGAGGCTTTCCGATACCTGCCAACAAGCTTGTTGCGCGAGTTTCTTAGGATTGCGTGCCCGAATCGCCGGATCTCGTTGCCTTTGTCGGCGCCCACAATCACCGTTGATACTCACGGCGGCTCTTCCATGTTCCACCCCACGAACTGGCGGCACCTGGGCGACTATTCTACGGGCGGCATCGACGAGGTAAGGGCCTCCAGCACGGCGCGATCGGCCGATTAGATCGCTGCCGAATACAACGCACGTTCTATTCGCTGGGGGAGAAACAACGAAACTAGCCTCACGTGTGAACACCTCGGTATCCGTAGAGGGAGGGATCACCCCACACCACCGTGGCAGAACCGTGTCAAAACCCCATGCTGTGACTTGCTTCGGGTTAGATTTGAGCGAAAGGCAGAATCCCCAAATTGTTGAAAATCTTGAAAGCGGGTATGAACCGATAGAAGCTTCAGAGGCGATTGCCGTGCTTAGAAGGCAGGTGCTCTATCCACCTGAGCTACGCGCCCGGCTTGCCTATTCTTGATTTTAAACCAGGGCGATTCTAAACCACGGCTCGCTCGTGCCAGTTGAGAAGGACTTCCCCAACGAAAAAAAGCGCGGAGACCAATTTTTAGTCTCCGCGCCTGTTGTCTACCGTTTCCGGCTCGGCTCGCAGTCTTACGCCGCGTAGTTGATGGGCCGGGTCTTCGAGGAATCCATCCGCTCGGCCAACCGCGGAATTGCCACCCGCAGAACGTCTTCGACGCGCTGCGCGAACAGGAACTCCATCTCTTTGCGAACTTCTTCGGGAAGATCGCGCAGGTCTTTTTGGTTCGCCTTGGGCAGAATCACGGTATGGATTCCGGCCCGCCGCGCGGCCAGGACCTTTTCCTTCACCCCGCCGATCGGCAGCACCAATCCGGTCAGCGTGATCTCGCCGGTCATGGCGATATCGCTGCGCGCCGGCAGCTTCGCGTACAGCGAGGTGAGCGCCGTCGCCATCGTCACACCCGCCGAGGGCCCGTCTTTCGGGATCGCGCCCGCCGGGACGTGCACGTGCACGCCCGCGTTCTTGAACAGTCCCGGGTCGATGTCGAAATCGCCCGCGTGCGACCAGATGTAGCTCTGCGCCGCCTTGGCCGATTCCTGCATTACTTCACCGAGCTGCCCGGTGAGCGTCAGGCCCTTGCCGTCCGGAAGCAGCGTGGCTTCGATGTACAGCACGTCGCCGCCGGTTTCGGTCCAGGCCAGGCCCGTCGCGACGCCCGGAGGCAGATCGCGCCGCGCTTCTTCCTGGTTGAACGGCTCGGGGCCCAGCATTTCGACAACCTGCTCCACCGTTACGATCACCGGCTCGGTGGCGCCTTCGGCGAACTTCAGCGCGACTTTCCGGGTTACTGACCCGATGGCCCGCTCCAGCCGCCGCAAACCTGCCTCGCGCGTGTAGCAGGAGATGATCTTCCGCACGGTTTCGTCCGGAAGCGTGCACTGCTCAGCCGTGAGGCCGGTCTCTTTGAGCTGTTTCGGAATCAGGTAGCGCTTGGCGATCTCCAGCTTTTCTTCTTCGCTGTAGCCCGCCAGCCGCAGAATCTCCATACGATCGAGCAGCGGCCGCGGAATTGTGTCGAGCGCGTTCGCCGTGGTCACGAACAAGACCTTCGACAAATCGAACGGCAGGTCCAAGTAGTTATCGCGGAACGTCTTGTTCTGTTCCGGATCCAGGATCTCGAGCAAAGCGTGCGCCGGATCGCCGCGAAAATCGTGACCTAGCTTGTCCACCTCATCCAGCATTAGCACCGGATTGTTCGCGCCCGCGCGCCGCATGGCTTGGATCACGCGGCCGGGCAGCGCCCCAATGTAAGTCCGGCGATGGCCGCGCAGTTCGGCTTCATCGTGCAAGCCGCCCAGGCTCATGCGCTCGAACTTGCGGTTCAACGCCCGGGCGATGGATTGGCCGAGCGACGTTTTGCCCACTCCGGGAGGTCCGACGAAGCACAAGATCGGCGCCTTGGCTTTGGGATTGAGCTTCAACACGCCCAGGTGTTCCAGGATGCGCTCCTTCACGTCCTTCAGCCCGAAGTGATCGTGATCCAGCACCTCGCGCGCCTTTGCGATATCGAGCGAATCCTCGGTCGCGGTATTCCAAGGCAGCTCGAGAACGTAGTCCAGATACGTGCGGATCACGTTGTAATCCGGCGCTCCGGGCGGCAACTTCTCCAGCCGCTCCAGCTCGCGCTTGGCTTCTTTCAAAATCTCCTCGGGCAGGTTCGCCTTTTCCAGGCGCTCGCGCAATTGCGCGGCTTCGGCCTGTTCGCCCGATTTCTCCCCGAGCTCCTGTTGGATGGCGCGCATCTGCTGCCGCAGCAGGTAGTCGCGCTGCTCCTTGGTCATCTCGGTGCGCGCTTCGGTATTGATCTTGTTGCGCAGCTCCAGCACCTGCACTTCGTGCATCAAGTAACGGTGCATCATGCGCAGCGCTTCGGCGCGCGTGGGCGCTTCGAGCAACGACTGCGATTTCTCGGCGTCCAGGCTGAACATGGTCGCCAGAACGAACGTCAGCCGCAGCGGATCGTCGTTCGAGGCGAGCAGCCCGCGCAGCTCCTGCGGCGTGTTGGGCTGGGCCAGCGTCAAGGCTTCGCCTGCCAATTCAGCCAGCGCGCCCTGCAAAGCTTCAATCTCCGGGCCCTTGTCGTCGGGCAGCGGCAGCGGCACGGCACGGCCATGCAGGAACGGTTCGCTCTGATCCAGCTTCATGAGCGCGACGCGCTCCGTTCCCAAAACCATGAGCTCCAGATGGCCTTCGGCGGAGCGATTCATCTTGCGAATCACCGCCTTGGTTCCGATGGAGTACAGATCGTCCTGGCCGGGCGACTCCATGTCGGAATCGCGCTGGGTGAAGACCAGGATCTCTTTCGATTCGGTGGCCAGCGCCGCCTCCACCGCGGCCATGGACGACGGGCGTCCGGCCGAGAGAGGCATCAGCAAGTAAGGGAACAACACCGCGCTTTTCAGCGGCAATACGGGCAATGTGTAGACAACAGGTTGTTCAGACATTTTCTTTTCCTTCGGTGACCATCCTCACCAATAACAAGCCTTCGCGCGACGCAACGGTCACGCGAGCGTTTTCCAGATTCGCCGGCATCAGCAGGCTGCGCTCGAAGCGGTTGTAGGAGATCTCCATCGAGTAATGGCGCGAACCCTCCTCGCAAGACGAATCCCGCCGGATCCCGCTCACCGTCAGTCGCCGCCCCTGAATCGCTACCTGCACGTCGCCCGCCGCGACGCCGGCCAGATCGAACTTCACCAGCCAGCCGTCTTTGGTGCGGTAGACGTCAGCGGAGGGTTGCCAGGGCGAGTGGCGGTCCGCCAGGAGCCAGGTTTTGCTCGGCTTAGTCATATGTCACGTTTGGTCTTCAAAACGTTCCTGCATCTTGGATGCCAGATCAGACAAAAAGAAGCAGGTTTCACTCAAGAAACCTGCTTCCGCTATGCTCAAGTATTTCTGGTGCTGCGGTTTTTGCCTATTTGTTGGGAACCGCTACAAAACGCGTGCCTTGTGCATTCCTTACCAATAGCAGTGTGGATTGCCGGGAAGCTCCCGCCCGGATCGCGTTATTGAACTGACCTACGGTGCTCACCGGCTGGCGATTCACCTGGAGGATGATATCGCCCTGCTCGAGACCAGCCCCCGCGGCTTGCGAGTCTGGATCGATGTCCGTGATTACAACACCTTGGGTGCCTTCAGGAACCTGGAGCTGCTGGCGCAAGTCCGGCGTAAGAGCCTGCACGGATACGCCGTTCAGCGCGCCTTTCTCGCCGCCGCCCGGCGCATTGTTCTGGGGTTCGCCGTTATTCTCGGCTTCAAGATTGAATTCGGTCAGCTTCACCGAGGTATTCAGCGTCTGGCCGTCACGAACCACTTTGAGCTCGACCGTGGTGCCGGGGGAGAAGCCGGCGATCTGCAGCCGGAACGAATTCAGGTCCTCGACGTTGGTGCCGTTCACGGCCACGATCACGTCGTTGACTTTCAGGCCGGCCTTAGCCGCCGGACTATCGGGCACTACGGTCGCGATGGCGACGCCGTGCGTGTTCGCCGGCAGATTGAAGGTCTGCGCCATTTCCGGCGTCACCTCCTGCGGCGTAATCCCCAGGAACCCGCGCGTGACCTTACCCGATTTCAGGATCTGGTCCATGATGTTGCGCGCCAGATTCGCGGGAATCGCGAAACCGATGCCCTGGTTCCCCCCTGTCTCGCCGGAGAGAATCGCGGTGTTGATGCCCACCAGGTCCCCGCGGGTGTCGATGAGCGCGCCGCCCGAGTTGCCGCGGTTGATGGCCGCGTCGGTCTGGATGAAGTCCTCAAAGCGCTCGATGCCCAGGCCGGCGCGTCCCTTGGCGCTGATGATGCCCATGGTCACGGTCTGGCCCAGGCCGAACGGTTCGCCGATGGCCAGCACCACGTCGCCCACTTCCGACCGGTCCGAATTAGCGAACGGCAAAGTGGTCAAGCCGCTCTTGTTGATCTTCAAAACGGCGATGTCGGTGTACTTGTCGGTACCGATCACCTTGGCCGGGTATTCTTCTTTATCGGCGAAGGAGACCTTCACGTCGCTCGCGCCGTCGACTACGTGGTTATTGGTGATGATGTAGCCGTCGGGACTGACCACCACGCCCGAACCCAAACTGGTAGCTCGCTCCGAGCGGGGCTGCTGCTGCTGCGGGACACGGCCACCGAAGAACTGCCGGAAAAACGGATCGTCGAAAAAGCCTTGCTGCGGCTGCTCCTTGACCACCTTGGTGGAGGAGATGTTCACCACCGCCGGCATGGCGCGCTTCACCACCGGGGCGAAGGTCACCAGCGGACCCATTTCCGCGTTTCCGCGGCTGGTGTCGGCAAAGACCGGAATGTGATTCGGCGTGCTGATGGTGATAACGAGCGCACCCACCAGCATGGCAATGACGGCCAACAGGGCCGCCGTCGATTTACTGATATGACCTTTCATTTTGAGGCTTCCTCTTTACCTTTATTATGCGCCTTTACCCTACGCGTCATTCATTACACTTGTTCGAGAGCCGCTTCACGCTCGCGGCTCGGCGTCTTAGATTCGAAAACCAAATGACCGGAGGGGTCGCTGTCCACCACCACGTGCTGGCCATCGCGAACCTCGCCTCCCAAAATCCGGCGCGCTAATGGCGTTTCAATCTCGCGCTGGATCGCCCGCTTTAACGGCCGGGCGCCGTAGCTGGGATCATAGCCCGAGCGGACCAAAAATCCGCGCGCCCGGTCCGTCAATTCTAATTCGATGTGCCGGTCGGCCAGCCGCTTGCGCAGGCTGCCCAACTGAATCTCCACGATCTGCTTCAAGTGCTCTTCGGTGAGCGCATGGAACACGATGATTTCGTCCACGCGGTTCAAAAACTCCGGGCGGAAGTGCGCGCGTAGTTCTTCGAGTACCGTTGCCTTCATCCGCTCGAACCCGGCGCCCTCGAAAGCCCCCCTATATTCCAGGATGCGGGGACTCCCGATGTTGGACGTCATAATTACGATTGTATTCTTGAAGTCCACCGTGCGCCCCTGCCCATCCGTAAGACGCCCATCGTCCAGGATCTGGAGCAGCACGTTGAACACGTCGGAATGCGCTTTTTCGATTTCGTCAAACAGGACAACACAATATGGACGACGTCGAACGGTTTCCGTTAGTTGCCCCCCTTCTTCGTAACCTACGTAACCGGGAGGCGCCCCGATCAGCCGGGCAACGGTATGTTTTTCCTGGTATTCGGACATATCGATCCGCACCATGGCCCGCTCGTCGTCGAACAGGAATTCGGCTAAAGCCCGCGCCAGCTCCGTTTTGCCGACGCCCGTCGGCCCTAAGAAGATGAAACTGCCGATCGGACGGTTGGGATCCTTCAGCCCCGAACGGGCCCGCATCACCGCCTCCGACACGGCCTGCACGGCCTCGTCCTGCCCGATTACCCGTTTATGCAACTCGTCCTCCAGATGCAGCAGCTTCTGCATCTCGCCTTCTAACAGCTTGGAAACCGGCACGCCGGTCCAGCGGCTCACCACCTGGGCGATATCTTCCTCGTCCACTTCTTCCTTCAGCAGCCGTTTGCCTGACTGCTTTTCGGCCAGCCGTACCTCCTCGGCCTTGAGCTTGCGCTCCAGATCGGTGAGCTTGCCGTACTTCAGCTCAGCCGCTTTGTTCAAGTCGTACTGCCGTTCCGCTCGTTCGATCTCGATCTTTACCTGCTCGATCTGCTCGCGCAATCCGCGCAGCCGCTGCACGCCTTCTTTCTCGGCCTGCCACTGCGCTTTGAGCGCGTCGGATTCCGATTTCAAATCCGCGATTTCCTTTTCGATCTTCTTCAGCCGGTCTTTTGAAGCCGGGTCCGACTCTTTTTTCAGCGCCTCGCGCTCGATTTCAAGCTGCATGATGCGGCGCAGGATTTCATCCAGGTCGGCGGGCATGGAGTCGATCTCGGTGCGCAGCTTGGCCGCGGCTTCATCCACCAAGTCAATAGCTTTGTCGGGCAAAAACCGGTCCGTGATGTAGCGGTTCGACAGCACCGCCGCCGCCACCAGCGCCGAATCCTTGATGCGCACGCCGTGATGGATCTCGTAGCGCTCCCTCAGCCCGCGCAGGATGGAGATGGTGTCTTCCACGCTCGGCTGGTCGACAAAGACCGTCTGGAAGCGCCGCTCCAAGGCGGCGTCCTTTTCGATGTATTTGCGGTATTCGTCGAGCGTGGTGGCGCCGATGCAGTGCAGCTCGCCGCGCGCGAGCATCGGCTTCAGCAGATTGCCCGCGTCCATGGCGCCTTCGGCTTTGCCCGCGCCCACTACGGTGTGCAGTTCGTCGATGAACAGAATGATCTGGCCCTCCGACGTCTGAACTTCCTTGAGCACCGCCTTCAGACGCTCTTCGAACTCGCCGCGGAACTTCGCGCCCGCGATCAACGCGCCCATGTCGAGCGCCACCACGCGCTTGTCCTTCAAACCCTCCGGAACGTCGCCGCGCACGATGCGCCCGGCCAGGCCCTCCACGATCGCCGTCTTGCCCACGCCCGGCTCTCCGATCAGCACGGGGTTGTTCTTGGTGCGGCGCGACAGCACTTGAATCACGCGCCGGATTTCCTCATCGCGGCCGATTACCGGGTCGAGCTTGCCCTGGGAGGCGAACTGCGTCAGATCGCGGCCGTATTTTTCGAGCGCCTGGTAGCTTGCTTCCGGATTCTGATTGGTCACTCTTTGGCTGCCCCGGACCTCCTGCAGCGCCCGCATCAAGCGTTCGCGCGTGATGCCGAACTCGCGGAACAGCTTTCCGGCCGCCCCCTGATCTTCGGTCGCCGCCAGCAGCACGTGCTCCACCGAGATGTAATCATCCTTCAGCCGCTTGGACTCTTCCTCGGCCTGATTGAGCAGCTTGGTGATGCGATTGGTGACATAAACCTGGTCCGGACCGCCCGAGGGTCCCGAGACCTTGGGCATGCGGTCGATTTCCTGCTGGACGCGAGTGCGCAGCGCGTCCACGCGGATATCGGCTTTATTGAGGACGGCGGGGGCCAGGCCGCCTTCCTGGTCGAGCAATGCCAGGAGCAGATGCTCGGTGTCGATCTGCTGATTTCCGTGCTGGATGGCGATGGATTGGGCGGCGCGGACGGCTTCCTGAAGCTTTTCGGTGAATCGGTTGAAGTCCATAAGATGACTCAGCTTTCGGATAACAATCTTAGTGTGTCGTTATCAACTTAGATAAGCATAACATCATAACGTCCGTCCCGCAAGCGGCTTCGCGTTTATCTTCACGTCCGCGAATATAAACCCATCACGGTCAACCACTTCTCCGACTTCTATCGGCACAGGGCAGGAGAAACCGGGGGCATCATAGACGAACGAATGAAACTCACCGTTCTCCCCGCAGGGATCGGCGCCCGGCGGCAGATCCGCCAGTAATTGGATGTCAAACTCGCGCCCGGCGAAACTCGGTGCCAGCTTTTTCGGATCGACGCAGGTGATTTTCGCCTTCAGACCCGCCTCGATCATCTCCCGAGCCAGCTCCCCCGTCGGGATCTGCCATACCGGGAACAGCGGCTGAAGCGTCGTGCCGCGAAGCTGCCGTTCACGATACGCCCGAATGTCAGCCAGGAACAGATCGCCAAACGCAAAGGCTTCCACGCCCTCGCCGAGCGCCCGGGCGCAAAGCTGGCTCATGCGAATTTCATATTCTTCGTTGGAACACGGCCAGGGCAGGGGAACAGTCCACAGCGGCAGGCCGACCGACGCCGCTTGCATCTCCAGAAGCTCGCGCCGCACGGCGTGCATGGCCACGCGGTCGAACGCTTCGTTTAGCGTGGTGACCAGCGCGACCACTTCGATGTTCGGGTCTTCGCGCAGCAGCTTCAGCGACCAGGCGCTATCCTTGCCGCTGGACCACGAGAGGACGGTCCGCGTGCGCGACACCGTGCTGGACACTAGGCCGCTACTGGCAGCCGCTCGTTGGTGGCGACAGTGCGGCTCAACCAGGCGTACAGGCCGAACAGGACGCCGGTGTAGAAGATGTCGCTCGCGAGTGTCCAGCCGAAGAACGGAATCGCAGCGACATAGCAGGCGGCCAGGCCATTCATCGTGTGCGGGTAGCCCTGGAACCACAGCCAGCTTCCGAAATTGGTGATCAGGTAAAACTGGATGCTATTGAGCACCGTGACCGCTGCGATGCGCGTGACGCTTTCGGAATTGCGCAAAAGCCGGCCCAGCGTGACGCTGACCAGGAAGCTCACGTATGTAAAGATCAGATACTTGGTGTAGGGTTTGAAGCCATACAGCGGCGAGAGGATCGGATCCGTAACCGCCATCAGCACCAAGGGCACCAGGTAGGCCTGCCAGCGCGGCAGCCGCGCGCCGGAGAACAGGCTGGTGGCGCCGACGGGCGCAAAATTCGGCGGATGAGGCAGAAGGCGGGCTACGGCTCCGAGCACGGTGAGCGACAGCGCGGCGGGACGCCAGTTGGCCTTGTTCATCAACTAAAATTATAAACTTAACAGCGGCTGATTGCGTCAAGGTTGGTAAGGCGGAAGCAATCGCGATGAAAATGGGTTTCGCGGTCGCATGCGCGCTCGCGTGCGCCAGTTTATTGCACGCACAAATCAACGCGAAAGTGGGTCGCTTGCCGGGCGGGTTGGAGCAAATTGTCATTCGAAACGATTCCAAGCTGGATCTGGTGGCGTTTGTGGCGCGGGCCAAGCAACTCCCCCGGTCGCCCGAGGAACCGAGCGGCCCATCCCTCTTGTTCTTCGACGCGCTGGACGGCGATTGGGACGCGCTCGCGCCAGGCGAAGAGCGTGCCCTGAGCAAGGGTCCGGAACTTGCCGGCAGGCGTGTCTTCGAGGAGCCAATCCTCGCCGCCGGCATTTTTGCCGACGGGAGCACAGTGGGCGACGCGGAATTGCTGAGGCTGCTGCTCGCGTATCGCAGCAATCGTCTGGCGGCGATCGAGACCGCGCTCGACATGCTGGCCGAAGCCGGCCAGCGTAATTTTCCGCGCGATCAGTTGGTCGCCCAGTTCAAGAAAATGGCGGACGCCTCGCGCCGCTGGTACGTTCCGGAAGAACAGCGCAGCGCGGCGAAGGTGTATGAATCGATCGTGGACAAGCTGATAAATTTGCCGGAACAGGAGCTTGGCGAACCGTTTCCGCCGGCCGCCCTCCTCCGCGACGAGGTGGCGGCCCTCAGCCGCCAGCGCGCAGCATTGGTCGCCTCGCAACCCAGTTTAAGCGCGGCCCTGGCGCGGTAGATCGCCTCGGCTAGTCAGGCGGCTTTAGATTTGAGAAATGCGGCCACCTTGTGATCGGTTTCGCCAATGTGCGTTCGCAGCCAATCCTTCAGGAACTGCAACAGCTCCACGGTCATCGCCGCGCGTCCGGACTCGAAATTCTTTTGGAACTCGAGCACGCGCGCGGTCAGCGCATCATGCGCGGCCTTGTGCGCCGCATATTCGGGATAGTGATGCGCCAGCATCAAGCGCTCTTCGTTCGCAAAGTGCGTCTTGGTATAAGCCACCAACTTCTCCAGCGTCTCCGACAGAGCGCCTTTCCCTTTGCCTTGCGTCATCGCGGTGTGCAGATCGTTGGCCAGTGCGAAAAGTCGCTGGTGCTGCGCGTCGATGCCGTCATGCCCCAGACTATATTCGGGTCTCCACTCAAATAGGCTCATGTGGGGCTTATCGGCCGAGCGCGCCCGAATGAGAGCCCTTAGTGCTTGTCGCCGCTACTTTCCCTGCAATGATCCTTTCACTTTCGCCGCATACTCATTGGCCTTGGCGAAAATCGGCGCGGGTTCGAGCGTGAGCGAACGTCCCTCCCGCACGATCGGCTTTCCGTTCACTGTCACGTCTTCCACGTCCGAACCCTTGAGCGCATACACGATTTGCGAATACACGTTATAGAGCGGTACCGCGTGCGGCCGGTCCAGCCGCAGCGTGATCAGGTCCGCGCGCTTGCCCGCCTCGAGCGACCCGATGAGTTTCTCGAGCCCGATGGCCTTCGCGCCCATAATGGTCCCCATCTCGACCGCCTGCTCGGCCGGGATCACCGTCGGATCGCCGGTCGAAACCTTCTGCAGATCCGCCGCCAGATTCATTTCTTCCATCAGGTCGAAATCATTGTTGCTGCCCGCCGGACCGTCCGTGCCCACACCCACCGGAATCCCCAGCGCCAGCATCTTGGTCACCGGCGCGATGCCGCTCGCCAGTTTCATGTTGCTCGACGGGCAGTGCGCCACTCCCGTCGAGTGCGCTTTCAGAATCCTCGCGTCGCCGGCGTCCACATAAATCGCGTGCGCCACGATGGTCCAGCCGTTCAGCAAGCCCAGCGATTCGACGTACCGCGTGGGCGACATGTGGTGAGTCTTGAGCGAGTCGTCGTATTCGGATTTGGCTTCGGCCAGGTGCATCACCAGCGGCGCGTGAAATTTGTTGGCCAGCTCGCGCGCGGCCTTGAGATCCCCGGCATCGTTGGTGTAAATCGCGTGCGGCGCCACCGCCGGAACGATCAGCGGATCGCCCTGGTATTCATCCAAGTACTTCGCCGTCCAGGCACGCATCTCCTGGGGCGTGGCGAAATCCGGCGCCTTGAAACGGATCTGCGTTTCGCCCAGGATCCCGCGCATCCCCGCTTCCTTGGCGGCTTTGGCTACCTGATCTTCGAAGTAGTACATGTCGACGAACGTGGTGGTGCCGGAGAGCATCATCTCCAGGCACGCCAGCCGCGTGCCCCACAGGACAAAATCCGGCGTGACGTTTTTGGCTTCGGCCGGGAAGATGAATTTGTTCAGCCAATCCTGGACTCGCATGTCGTCGGCGATGCCGCGGAACAGCGACATCGCGGCGTGCGTGTGGGTGTTGATCAGACCCGGCATCAGGATCGCGTCCGGCCGGTTCACGTGCACGCGCGCTTGGAATTGCTTTTCAATGTCGGCGCGTTTGCCCACCCCCACGATGTTTTGCCCGCGCACCGCCACCGCGCCATCGTCGATTAAATCGCGCTGCGTGTCCATGGTGACCACGTAGCGCGCCGTGTAAATCGCATCCGCCGTCTCGCCGCGCAGCAGCGGAACGATGAGGAGCAGTATTGTGGCGTTCACACTCCTGTGAACGCTGGATCTACAAAAACGACGCATCGAAAGGCCTCGGGAACAAATCCTTCATCCGGAACGTTTCTGTCTTCCCCTGCAGGTTGGCCAGCGTCACCTCGATATTCCCGCAAAACTCCCACAGGATCTGCCGGCACGCGCCGCACGGCGGTGTCAAAACATCCGTATCGGCCGCCACCGCCACGCGCCGGAACTTGCGCGCGCTTTCGGAAATCGCCTTGAATACCGCCACGCGCTCGGCGCACACGCTCAATCCATAAGTAGCATTTTCGACATTCGAGCCCGTAAACACGCGGCCGTCTTCGGCTTCGAGCGCCGCCCCCACCAGAAAATGCGAATAGGGCGCGTGCGCGTTCTTCCGCGCCTCGATCGCGGCTTCCACCAGGCTCTTCATAATTTCGGCAGCAGCGCTTTCAAAAACCGGATCAAGGTATCGCGCACCCGATAGCCCGTCTCCATCACTTCTTTATGATCCAGCTTCTGCGGTAGAATCCCCGCCGCCATGTTGGTCACGCACGAAATCGCGAGCACCTGCATCCCCAGGTGATTCGCCACGATCACTTCCGGCACCGTCGACATCCCTACCAAATCGGCGCCGATCGTGCGCAAATAACGGATCTCCGCCGGCGTTTCATAACTCGGGCCGGTGAGCGCCGCGTACACGCCTTCGTCCAACTGAATCTTGAGCTCCCGCGCCACCTGGTGCGCCTTGGCCCGATAGGCCGCCGAATACGCTTCCGTCATATCGGGAAAGCGCGCGCCTTCGGACTCGTCATTGGCCCCGATCAGCGGATTCGCGCCCTGCAGATTGATGTGATCGGAAATCACCACTAATGCACCTTGCCGGTAGGACAGGTTGATGCCGCCCGCCGCGTTGGTGAACACCGCGCTGCGCGCGCCCAGCCGGTGCAGCACCCGCACGCCGAACGTCACCTGTGCGGGCGTGTAGCCTTCGTACAAATGCGCGCGCCCGGCCATCACCGCCACGTCCAGATGATTCAGCTTGCCGAACACCAGCTTGCCCGCGTGCCCCGCGGCCGTCGACGTTGGCCAGCCGGGAATCTCGGAGTAGGGAATCGAGATCGGGTCAGCGAGTTCATCGGCGAACGCACCCAGCCCGCTGCCCAGCACCACCATCACGCGCGGCTCGCGCACCGTGACGTCGCGAATATAGGACACCGCCGGATGCATTTACAAAAGCAGACCCGCGATGCAGGCCGACATGAAGTTCGCCATGGTCCCCGCCGCTACGGCCTTCAATCCCATGCGCGCCAGGTCGGATTTCCGGCTGGGCGCCAGGCCCCCGATCCCGCCGATCTGGATCGCGATGGAGCTGAAGTTGGCGAAACCGCACAGGGCATAGGTCGCGATAGTGAACGCGTGCGGGTCGAGCTTCGGTTTCAGCGGCCCGAGCTGCTCGAAGGCGACGAATTCGTTCAGCACCAGCCGCGTGCCCAACAGATTGCCCACCGTGCGGCAATCGTGAAAATCCACGCCCAGCAGCCAGGCGACGGGTGAAAACAAAATGCCCAGGATCTGTTCGAGCGACAGATGAAAATAACCGAGCACGCCGTTGACGAGCGCGATCAGCGCCAGAAACGCGATCAACATTCCCGCGATATTCAGCGCCAGGTGCAACCCGTCGGACGCCCCGCGCGCCGCCGCGTCGATGAGATTGACGCCCGGCCGCTCCACCTTCACGGTCACGCGCCCCGCGGTCACCGGCTTGCCCACTTCCGGCACTAGGATCTTGGCGAGCATGATCGTCGCCGGTGCGGTCATAATCACCGCCGTCAACAGATGCCGGATTTCCACGTGCGCCATCAAGACATACGCGGCCATCGTGGCGCCGGAAACGTGCGCCATGCCGCTCACCATGATGGTGAACAGCTCGGATTCGGTGAGGCCTTCGAGGAACGGGCGGATCGTAATGGGCGCCTCGGTCTGGCCCATGAAGATGCTGGCCGCGACGTTGGTCGCCTCCGCGCCGCTCGCACCCATCACGCGCTGCATCACGATCGCCATGGCATTCACCAGCACCTGCATCACGCCGAGGTAATAAAGGATCGCGAACAGGCTGCAGATAAAGATAATTATGGGCAGCACCTGGAAAGCGAAGATGGCCGGCTGCCCGCCGCCGAGCTGATCGCCGAACACGAACTTGCTCCCGGCCATCGAATAGCCGATCACGTTGTTCACCTTGTCGCTCAGCACGACAAAAGCGCGCGCCGCGGGCGTCCGCAGCACCAGAAACGCGAACGCCAGTTGCAGCCCTAGCCCCCACGCGATCAGCGACGGCCGGATAGAGCGTTTGTTATTGGAGAACAGGACGCAGACCAGGAGAATCGCGAGGATTCCCAAAATGCCGGTGAACCGCGTCATGCTTTAAGTCTGAGCCGCGCGCGTCAGCAAGCGGTCGCTAACTCACCACTTCCAGAATCAATTCCCGCTCCTCGGGAGCCTGTGCCGAAATGCGGAAGGCGTCTTCAATTTCCTCCGACGCTTCCTCCACGTGTTCCTCGCGCGTGTAATAGACGCGGCACAACACGGCGCCGGCTTCCACTTTTTGCCCCACCTTCACTTCCAGGATCACGCCCACCGCCGGGTCGATTTCCTCTTCTTTCGTACTGCGGCCCGCGCCGATGCGCGACGAGGCCCGCCCGATCTCTTCGGCCGCGATCGCGCTGACGTAGCCCGCGCGCGGCGACGCGATTTCGCGCACGCCGGTGGCATTGGGCAGAAGATCGAAGCGGTCCAGCACCTGCGAATTGCCGCCCTGCGCTTCGATCACCTCCTTGAACTTGCGGTAGCCGGAACCGTCCAGGAGCTTCGATTGCGCCAGTTCGCGAGCTTCATCCAGCGTGGGAACGATCTTGGCGAGATAAATCATGCGCGCCGCCAGCTCCAGCGCCAGGCGCGTCAAATCCGTGGGGCCGGCGTTTTGCAGCGTTTGCGAAACTTCCATCACTTCCAGGGCGTTGCCCACGGCGTATCCGAGCGGTTGATTCATGTCGGTGATCAGCGCCTGCACGCGCTTGTCGGCGCGCCGCCCGATCCCCACCATCATCTGCGCCAGCCGTCGCGCGTCCACCTGCTTCTTCATGAACGCCCCGTTGCCCACCTTGACGTCCAGCACCAGCGCGTCCACGCCTTCGGCTAGTTTCTTCGACATGATCGACGTGGCGATCAAGGGAATCGATTCCACGGTCGATGTCGCATCGCGCAGCGCGTACAACTTGCCGTCGGCCGGCGCGATCTCCTCGGTCTGTCCGATGAACGCCAGGCCGTACTGCGCCAGTTGCGCTTTGAATTCGTCGATCGTGAGATCGGTGCGGAAGCCCGGGATCGACTCCAGTTTATCCAGCGTGCCGCCGGTGTGACCCAGCCCGCGTCCCGACATCATCGGCACCACGACGCCCGCGGCCGCCGCCAGCGGCGCCGAGATCAAACTGGTTTTGTCGCCCACCCCGCCGGTAGAATGCTTGTCTACCTTGATGCCGGGGATGGAACTAAGGTCCACAGTAGCGCCGGAGCGAACCATGCACTCCGTCGCCGCGCTCACCTCACGGTCCGTCATTCCGGAGAAGAAGACGGCCATCAGGAAGGCGGCCATCTGATAATCCGGAATTTCATTCCGGCAGTAGCCCTCCAACAGCGCGGCAATTTCCTCTGGCGATAATTCTTCACCATCTCGTTTTCGGTGGATCAAATCGACAGTTCGCATTATAGGCTCTTCAGCGTACCATCTTATGTATTTGAAAGTAAAGGATGTCTAGCGCCCCGCTGATAGTTTTTTTTGAGGCTTGACACGCCGCGTCCTGCCGAAGGAGTATATAATCCTCAAAAAGCATGGTGGCAAGCACGGCGCCATTGATCAAGTCCATCAAGTCGCTCGGCCACCGCAAAGGCGGTGAGCGGAGCGGCTAGGTGCACGGACAGGGGGGAGGCGGTCCCACGTGGGGTGGCCGAATTTAGCTCCAAGGAGAAGAGCACGGGAATGTCCAAGTTTTGCGTTAACGGGCATCAAATGGAGGATGCTTGGGAAGTCTGTCCATACTGCCAGCGGTCGGGATATCCGGAGGGGACGCCGGCGGTGACGGTGAAAACGCGAATTGAGGCGGAGCCGCGGGGGGCGGGCGGTACAGGTGGCGGCAGAAGATCGGTCGCGGTCGCCGATAAGCCGAGGGCTCCGGTAGTGGGGTGGTTTGTCGTGCTGAACGGTTCGCAAAAGGGGGAAGACTTTCGCATTCGCGAAGGTCCCAATACCATCGGATCGGCCGCGGATGCCGATATCGTCCTGCACGATACGGCGATTTCGGGCAAGCACGCCAGCCTGCGATACAAAGACCACAAGTTCACGATCACCGATCTCGATTCCACCAATGGAACGTTTTTGAACGACCGCTCTGAGCCGATCGCGCGCGAAGAGCTGAAGGACAACGACGTCATCCGCCTGGGCGAGGTGGTGCTGAAATTTAAGAGCTTGTAGCTTCTATCCTCGAATCTGTCCGGCACAATGCCTGCGCCGCCAAGCGCTCTGTGCGGAGGCGAGGCCCGCGGGGCCGAGCCGATCCCCCGGGCCATAATAGGGTGTGCGGTTGTTGTTGTTTGCACTCCCGCTGCTGTTCGCCACTATCCCCTTCGCGCGATTGACTCCCGAAGCGGCCGAAGCCTTTGACCGTTATGTTTCACAAGCCGAAGCGCGGATGGGTTTGGCGGCTGTGCGCGATCCCTCCCTGCGCGACGGCGTTCCGCGCATCGAGGCCGTAGAGGCCGCGGCGAATGTTCGCACTCCCGGTGCCATGATCCAGGACTGGGTGGGAACGATGTTCCTGCCCGGTGCCACACTGGGCCAGGTGCAGGCGGTGCTGCGGGATTATGCCGGCTACAAGAATTTTTACCGCCCCAAGGTGATCGAATCGCGCGAGCTCGCGCACCAGGGCGACGAATACGATATCCTGCTGCGGCTGTATGAGAAGCACATTCTGACCATCGTCCTGAACACGACGTATCACGTGCGCTACGAAATGCCGGATGCCAATCATTTGATCGTGACCGCGCACTCCACGCACGTGGGCGAAGTCAAAGATCCGGACAAATCGTATGTCGACGAAGTCCCGCAAGGCTCCGACTCCGGTTTTCTGTGGCGCCTGAATTCCTACTGGCGCTTTGAGGCCGCCGACGGCGGCGTGTATGCGCGCTGCGAAGCCATTTCGCTTTCGCGCGATGTGCCTCCAGGACTGGGCTGGCTATTGAAGGGGTTCCTCGAAAGCTTCCCCCGCGAATCGATGAAGAACACTTTGCGCGGAACCAAAGCCGCCGTCCAAAGCCGTAATTGAATTAGCGGCTCAGATGCGGCGCCGCGATTCCATCCAGCACCCGGCCGTCCGGCGCCGGTTCGCCGAACTGTTGCCGCAGGGGCACCACGCCGCCCCATACTGGCAACGCGTAGTCTTCTTCGTCATCGAGCGGCGGCCCGGTCCGAATTTTCGCCGAGACCTCGTCGAGCGCGAGCGCCAGAACGCTGGTGGCCTTGAGCTCCTGCTCGTTAGGCTGCTTCACCTGTTCCCAACGGCCGGCGATCACGTGATTGGTGAACGAGCGCAGCGCCTGCCATTTCTCGATCAGGTCCGTCACTGGCCGCGCCTTGCCGAACACGACCACCGAGCGGTAGTTGATCGAGGTGTGGAATGCGGAACGCGCCAGAACCAATCCGTCCACCAGCGTCACGGTGAGGCAAAGGTCGAGCTCGCCTCCGTCGCCGCCGCCGCGCATCAGCCGGCTGGCCGGGGATCCATGTACATAAATCTGTTCCTCCGCGCGCGCATACGCCGTGGGCACCACATGCGTCTGGCCGTCGATGACGAATCCGATGTGGCAGATGAACCCTTCGTCCAGGATGGCGTGAACCTGCGCTTTATCGTAAACGCCGCGCTGCGAGCGCCGCCGGACCTGCGTTCGTTCGGTGGGGGTGTAGGTGTCCATGATCGATATCAACCTGGCTCGATACTACCCGGAAACGTGGACCGAAGAAAGATCCACTTTTGATAAACTAGAGCAGTCCACTATGCGAGCTGCGTTCATCCTCAACCGAACGGCCCCGGCGCCGCTGCATCGCCAGCTCTACGAGCAGTGGCGGCAAGGAATCCTCAGTGGGCGCTTTCGTCCCGCTGAACGCGTTCCCTCTACCCGCGAGCTTTCGGGCGACCTGGGGGTCTCCCGCAGCACGGTGACCGTCGCCTACGATCAACTCATCGCCGAAGGTTACTTGGAGACCGCTCGCGGCTCTGGAACCTTCGTCTGCCGGGAGCTGCCCAATCACAAGCCGCCGGCGCGCGAAACCGCGGCGCCCACTCCCCGCCTCTCGCGCTACGGCGCGGCGCTTACCGGCGATTTTGCCTATGCGCACACTCCGCGGGGTTTCCTTTGCCTGGCCCAATGGCGGCCCGATCTGTCGCTGTTCCCCATCGGCGCCTGGCGCAAGCTGGTGATGCGGCATCTGCGGTCCGCGCGGCCGGAGCTGTTCGATTACTCCGATGAATCGGCCGGGTTCGAGCCGCTGCGCCGGGAAATCGCGGCCTATGTGGCGCGGTCGCGCGCGGTGCGCTGCACGCCCGCGCAGGTGATCGTCGTGAATGGATCGGCGCAGGGCATCGATCTTTGCGCGCGGCTGCTGCTCGAGCCGGGTGACGAAGTGGCCATCGAAAACCCCGGCTATCAGGGTGCGCGGCGCATTTTCGAGGGCTATGGCGCGCGGCTGCGCGGCGCGGGAATCGACGAGAACGGAATTCGGATCCGGGAATTGAGCCACCAGGCGCGCGTGGTCTACGTCACGCCGTCGCACCAGTTCCCGACCGGCGTGGCGATGTCGCTGGCGCGGCGCCTGGAGCTGATCGAATGGGCGCGGCGGCACAAATCCGTGATCGTCGAGGACGACTACGACAGCGAATATCGCTACAGCGGGCCGCCTCTGCCCGCGCTGCAGGGATTGGCGGCGGACGTGGCGGTGATCTATATCGGAACATTTTCGAAGGTAATGTTTCCGGCGTTGCGGATCGGATATATCATCGCACCGCCGGGTTTGGTGCCTGCACTGCAGCGCGCCAAATGGCTGGCCGACCGCCATAATCCGGTCGCGGAGCAGGCCGCTCTAGCCGACTTCATCGCCGAAGGCCATCTGGAGCGCCACATCCGGCGCATGCGCCGCGTCTACGGAAGCCGGCGGGCGGCGCTGGTGGAATCGATCGAGCGGCACTTCGGAGACCGCGTCAGCATCCGCGGCGACCAAGCCGGGATGCACGTCCTGGTGCATTTCGAAGATCGCCTGGAAGGCCGCGGCATCGCCGAAAGGGCCGCCGCCGCGAAGGTCCAGCTCAACAGCTCGGCGGAGTGCTATCTCACCACGCCTCCCGACGGCGAGTTTATCATCGGTTTCTCCTCGGTGAGCGAGCGCGTGATTCGGGAAGCTATCCGAAGACTGGCTACTCAATCGTAGGCATCGCGTAGCGGTATTCGCGCCGGAACACTTCGGCGAAAACTTCGAGCATGCCCTCGTGGATCGCGCCGTTATCGGTCAGTAAATGCGGGCCGCGCATGCGGACCGGCCCGCCGTGCATGTCCGAGCACCGGCCGCCGGCCTCGGCGATCAGCAAAGTTCCGGCCGCCATGTCCCAGGGATTCAGTCCGAATTCCCAAAAGGCGTCCAAACGCCCGCAGGCCACGTAAGCCAGATCCAGCGCGGCGGCTCCGGCGCGCCGTACGCCGTGCGTGATCATGGCGAGCTGATAGTAAAAATGCACGTTGATGTTCTGGTGGCGCTTGCGGCTGGGAAACCCGGTGGCGACGAGGGCGTCCTCGATCTGGCGAACGCGCGAAACGTGAATCGGCATGCCGTTCAATTGGGCGCCGGCGCCGCGCTCCGTGGTGAACATTTCGTCGCGCTCGGGATCGAAGATCACGCCGGCAACGATTTCGCCCGCTTTTTCGAGCGCCAGCGTGACGTTGTACATGGGAAATCCGTGGGCGAAATTCGTGGTGCCGTCCAGCGGATCCACGTACCAACAATACTCGGTGGACTCGCCCGCATGGCCGCCGCTTTCTTCGGCGACGATGGAGTGCGTCGGATAATGCCGTTGCAGGCGCTCGATCACCAGCTTCTCGGAAGCGCGGTCGGCTTCGGTGACCAGATCGAATTCTCCCTTCAATTCGAAACCGATGTGGCGTTCGAAGTAATGATGGAGCAGAGCACCGGCTTCGCGCGCGATTTGCTCGGCGGTTTCGAGATAGGGGGGCACCGGAGCGGTCAGGCCTCCGGGTCTTCGTACAGATACTTGATGTCGTGCTTGTACAGAAACAGGTTGGGAGCGCCGTTGCGTGTGACCCGGATGAAGTTTGAATCGTAGAACTCGATGACGCCCGACACCTCTTCGTTGCTGCTGAGCCGGATCCGCACCGGGATCGCTTTCTCGATCAGATAGCGCAGATACTTGACTTCCTCGAAAGTCTGCTCCGGAGCCTTGGTTTTGGCTTTCACGGCTTCCTCCGCTTCACTGCCCAAATGCTGATCGAGCTCCATTCGCATCCCCATAATATCCGCTGCGCGTGATGACGCGCAATCCGCGGGCGGCGGCGGGGCCGCCGACGTTGACGGTCAGGATATGAAACCGGTCCGTGGTGGGGGGCACGTCCTTAGGATAGAAACCGATGAGATACTGCGTGCGGAGTTCGAGCAGAATCTCATCGAAGGCGCGATCGAGCCCCGCGCCCAGGCTGGGTTTAAAGACTCGGCCGCCCGTGCCCGCGGCGAGCGTGGTGAGCGCGTTTTCGCCTCCCACATTACGGCCGGCGCTGTTGGTGATGGGGACTACCAGCACTGGATACAGAACCGTGTCGGCTAGCTGCGCGGCTTCGAGCGCGGCGTGATAATCCTTGTAACTGGTAGTATCGCCACCATCGGTGACCAGAACCATGACGTGGCGGCCGTTGCGATATTCGAGATCGCGCGAAGCGAGGTAAATGGCGTCATAGAGCGACGTTCCGCCGGTGGAGCGGAGCTCCTTCAAGATGGCGTCGAGTTTGGCAAAGCGGCGCGTGTAATTGCTGCGCTGCGACACTAACCAGTCGAACGTGTAGAGCGAAACCGTATCGGCGGGGTTGCCCGCGCTCAGCAGGGCGCGCAGAAAACGGCTGACAGAGTCGAGCTCGTAACTTTTCTCGATGCCCGTCGACGCGCTGGTATCGACCATCATGGCAACCGAGAGCGGCTGCTCGGTTTCGCGATCGAAGAGGGCGATCTCCTGTTTGACGCCGTTGTCGTAGACCGTGAAATCGCTTTTGTTCAGCGAGCCGACCAGTTGTCCGGCGGCGTCCTTGACGGTGACCAGCATGTGCACCAGGCGGACGTTGACGCGAATCACCGGCTCGGGCTGCGCGGTGAGTCCTAGAGCGGCGAAAAGAAAACAAAGCAGCGAGCGGATCACTTTTTCAGGACGGACTCGTCCCACTCCCCATCGACCCACACCTCACCGTCGGCGAAGTGTTCTTTCTTCCATATCGGCACGATGCGCTTGAGCCGATTGATGCCTTCGAGAGCGGCGTCAAACGCGGGCTTGCGATGCGGGGCGGTGACGACGACGGCGACGCTCGCTTCGCCGATCTGGAGCCGGCCCAGGCGATGCACCATGGCGATGCGGCCGATGGGGTGCGTGCGCAGGATTTCACGGCCGATCTCGGCCATCATCTTGACCGCCATAGGCTCGTAGCATTCGTAATCGAGAAAGCGCGTGGCGCGGCCTTTGGTGTTGTTGCGCACCACGCCTTCGAAATCCACCAGCGCGCCGTCCTCGCCGCGCAGCAGTTGCCGGCCGATGGCGGGCGTGTCGATGGGCTCGCGCGTGAGGGCGAAGAAACAGCCTGTTTCGGCGTCCGAGATTTCGTGCGTGTAACGGCTGGCCGCGCCCGAACCGCCGCTAACCGGCGGCAGGAACGCGATTTCATCGCCTTCGCGGATGGCGGCCGAACGGTCGCAGAATTCGTGATTGCAGGCCAGCAGGATGCTGGATTCCAGGTCCGTGAGGCGCGGAAATTGGCGCGCGTAGCGGGCGAAGACGGACTCCAGGTGCGCGCCGTCGGCGACCTCGATGTGGTCTTCCGAGCGGCCGACGATGTCCTTCAAGATGCCGAAAAACAGGACCTTTATCCGCACGATTCTGATAGTAACAGACGGTCCTTCGCGACCCACGGGTTTCAAGCGGTTTCTCGGCTGGCGGGCGGATCGGCTCCGCCAGGCGGCGTCGCCTCCGGGGTTGGCGATTGGGGCTGCAGGCACGGTATCGGACGGTTTGGGGGTGGGAGATGTGTGCGGGGGTGCGGCGAAAAATTTTGGCATTTGGCGAGCTTGCGGCGAAAGTCGGGGCGGGGGAGCGTGAGGCAATCAGTTCCAGAATGACAGCCACGCGTCGCGTAGCGGGGCGGGGGGCGGGAAATGAATGACAGCTGGTGGAAAAAGGTACGAGGGCAGCTGTGACCAGCGGGCTGGTGAGGTCGGGGGCCGGTTGGCGCCTCCCGCGATTTGGAACGCTATAGCTAGGGCATTTCAAGTTCCTAATGCGATGGTCGCCATCGATCGAAAGGGCTTTCTCCATGTGGCGCGTCACTCGGCCACGATCTAAGATCCGATCAAGTAAACTGAGCTAAACCAAGCGTATGCCACTTCCTGCCGGCGCTAAGCTGGGACCGTACCAAATCATTGCCCCCATCGGCGCGGGCGGCATGGGCGAGGTGTATCGGGCGAGGGATACTCAGCTCGACCGCGACGTAGCGATCAAGATTCTGCCGGCGAGTTTCGCGCAGGACCCCGATCGCATGGCGCGATTCGAGCGAGAAGCTAAGGTCCTCGCGTCCTTGAACCATCCGAACATCGCGCAGATCTATGGCGTCGAAGATAACGCGCTGATCATGGAACTGGTCGAGGGCGAATCGCCCAAAGGCCCGCTGCCGTTCGATGAAGCTTGGAAGATCGCAATGCAGATCGCCGACGCGCTCGAATATGCACACGAAAAAGGCGTCGTTCATCGCGATCTGAAGCCCGCCAACCTCAAGGCCACCGCGGACGGCGTGGTCAAACTCCTGGATTTTGGGCTGGCCAAAGCGTTCAGCGACACGCCGGAGTCGCCGCCCAGCGATCCCGTCAATTCGCCCACGCTAACAATGAACGCAACGCTCGCGGGAGTCATTCTCGGCACAGCCGCGTACATGGCTCCTGAACAGGCCAAGGGCAAACGCGTCGATAAGCGCGCCGACATCTGGTCCTGGGGAGTGGTGCTCCACGAGTTGCTGACAGGTGACCGCTTGTTCAAAGGCGGCGATCCCGCGGATACGCTCGCGCAGGTGTTGACCAAGGAGCCGGACCTGGAGCGAGTCCCGCCGAACGTCCGCAAGCTGCTCCGCCGCTGCCTCGAAAAGGATCCGAGGAAGCGCCTGCGCGACATCGGCGACGCGCGCGATTTGCTAACGGAAGAGGCCGCGCCCGTTGTCGCTGCTCCCTCGCCACTCTGGCCCGCGGCCGCTGCGCTGTTTCTGGCGGCATCCGGCGCTTTGGGCTGGATCGCGTGGCGTGCCACCCGGCCGGTCGAGCATCCGCCGATTCGCCTGAACGTGGACCTCGGGCCCGACGCCGTCGCGGGCAAGGAGGCCACCATTGCCTTGTCTCCCGACGGTACGCGCATCGTCTTTCCGATCCAGCGCAACAGAATCCGGCAACTGGCTATTCGGTTTCTCGACCAGGCCGACGCTACACCGATTCCCGCGAGCGAAGGCGGAGTAGATCCCTTTTTCTCGCCCGACGGCCAGTGGATCGGGTTCTTCAACAATAGCAACCTGATGAAGGCGGCCGTGCAGGGAGGCGGGGCTGTCCCGCTCTGCCACTCGCCCAATTCGCTCGGCGGGAGTTGGGGCGACAACGGCAACATTATCGTTGGCGGCCCTTCCGGGCTCTGGAGCTGCTCCGCCACAAGCAGCGCGGACCAGCAAATCGAGGACGGCGGATATCAGCAGTTTCCACAAGTGCTGCCCGGCAGCTCCTCGATCCTTTTCACTGGATCGAACGTTGAACTGAGTGCGGCTGTCTATGCGGTCTCCCTGAAGACCGGCCGCGCCAAAATGCTAATACCGGATGCGTACGCCCCACTCTTTGTGCCAACATTCGGAAAAAAAGGGCACCTGCTTTACTTGCGGCAGAACACGAACACGATGTTTGCGGTTCCGTTCGATCCCGATCATCTGGAAATTCAGGGCTCGCCGGCGCCTTTAGTCAACGATGTCGCCGCCGGGAGTGCTATTGGCCCGCAAGCCGAATCCAGGCAGTACGATGTATCGCGCAATGGAACCCTGGTTTATCTGATTGGGAAGACAGAAGGCGTGTCCTATCCCATTTCGTCGTTGGACGCCTCCGGCAAAACAACGGAGTTGTTGGCGAAGGGCAGGTATGACTCGCCTCGGTTTTCGCCGGACGGAAAGCGCCTGGCCTACATCGCAAGCACTGGCGGCGGAGCCGAGGTTTGGGTTTACGATGTGGAGCGAAAAACGCCGGCACAGCTCACCTTCAGCGCTCCGGGAGACTACGAGCTGGCATGGGCGCCCGATAGCAAGCACCTGGTTTTCAGCTCGGGCTCTACGTTGTGGTGGGCTCGTGCCGATGGATCGTCCCCGCCGCGGAGTCTTCTGAACATCAAAGGCGATACCTTGCGCCCACAGTCCGTGGCCCCCAATGGCAGCCGTCTGGCGTTCACCAGAAGCACCAACGGTTTGCCCGACGTCTGGACGGTTTCACTGGACCAGAGCGATCCCGACCATCCCAGGCCGGGTCGGCCCGATGCTTTCCTGAACGATCCTAAGATTGTCGAAGTAGATGCCGCCTTCTCGCCGGACGGACGCTTTCTCGCCTATTCGTCCACCGAATCGACCAGTGAAGAAGTATATGTGCGATCCTTCCCGGGTCCTGGAGGCAAGTGGAAAGTCTCTTCCGGTGGAGGAAAATTCCCCGTGTGGTCTCGCGCTGCCCACGAGCTCTTGTTCCTGGGCAGCGACGATCACCTCATGGTGACCGACTACACCGCTCAAGGCGACACGTTCAGCCCGGGCATACCCAGGCAGTGGTCGAGCACGCTCATTCGCCGAAGTGGAGTCCGGCAGAATTTCGACCTGGCGCCGGACGGCAAGCATGTAGCCATGTTCCCGGCTCCCCGCCAAGAGGCCCAAGGTCCGCCGCGGGTAACCTTTATGCTGAACTTCTTCGACTATCTGCGGCGCGCGGCGCCGCAAGCAAAATGATCGCTTCGTGACACCAATTTTGGCGGCGGTTGGGTGGTCATGCCACGGACGAAGCTTGCTGGGGGATAGCGAGACGCCCTTCTTGTGTGTACGGCGCAGTTGACATAACGCCGGATTAGCGGCGGTGTTCACGCTATCCTGTAGGCTGGATAGTGGTCATTTTTCGAGTATCAGAGGTTCATGTCATGAGGAAGAAGAATCGCTCGTTCCTTCCGTTGCTTTCAGCATCGTTGCTCGTCAGCGTGTTCACTATCGTGCAGGCCCAGAGTCCTGCAGCGCCGGCAGCCAGGGCGGCAAACTGGTCTGATCCGGCGACCTGGCCGAACCGCAAGGTGCCCGGCGCAGGCGACAAGGTCACCATCGACGCCGGCAGAGAAGTGGTGCTCGACGTCAACACCCCGCCGCTGAACGGTCTGACGATCAACGGCAAGCTGAGCTTCGCGAACAATAAA
>JASHQT010000438.1 GCA_030039005.1 Bryobacteraceae bacterium | reverse complement strand
CCTGTCCTGTTGCGATCGACCAATTTCTTGCCCATTCCGGTCCCGTTGCCGGACCCGTTTTGGGGATAGCTGCGAATCTCAAACCTGCCACCGAGTAGGGCAACGCGCTCCCTCATGCCAGAAAGTCCAAACGAATCTTTCCGAGCCAGCGCTTCCTCGACTCTAAAACCGACTCCGTTGTCCTCAACGGCCAGTCTCACCCATCCATCGGCGGAACTGACGGAAATGTTTACGTTGCTCGCCCCGGAGTGCTTGGCGATATTGTTGCAGCATTCTTGTACCAGCCTATAGACAATGATTTCAGTGTGTTGCGGGAGGCGCCGCAGCCGCCCCAGAAGTAGTTTGACGCGAATGGGATGCAAGCGCCGGAAGCGGTTCACCAGTTGTCGCATCGCAGCCCCCAGGCCTAACTGTTCGAGCACCGCCGGGCTCAGGGCGGCAATAAGGCGGCGCATTTCCAGTATGGTGCGCTCGGTGAGATCGCGCGCCTCACGCAGCCTGCCGACCCAATCGGCGTGCTCGGAGGGGATAGCCTGTTCGAGCAATTCCAGTTGCAGCCGGATGCACAGCAACGACTGTCCGGCTTCGTCGTGCAGCTCGCGGCTGATGCGGCGGCGTTCCATCTCCTCGACGTGCAGCATGTGCTCGGCGAGCTGGCGAACCTGCTCCTCGCGCGCCGCCAGATGTTCCACCAAGCGCGCCTTTTCGGCCGCCATGAGGCAGCGCTCGGCCGCGGCGGCCAGCAGCTCGCGCTCGCGCGGCAACCACTCGTAGGATTTCGAAAAGCCAAACTGCATCACGCCCGCCGTGCGCCCGCCCATCGCCAACGGAATGGACCACACAGTCTGAAAGCGCGGCTTCCAACCCGGCTCCAACAGCAAGGTGACGCCGCCCGACTCCCGGGTTTCTATCTGTCGCGAGCGAGCGAGCGTCCGCATCCGCAGACGGCTGTTGGGGACTTGCGCCAGCGCCGGACTGTGCGAGCCCCGCGTGTGCGCTTGCGCCCGCAAAACCCAGGCGCTCCGCTTGTCGTTCAGCAGGTACAGATGCCCGGCGTCGGCGCGGCACACCTGGACCAGGGCGTCCAGAAAACGCCGCAACAGCTCCTCCAGATTCCGCGATTCCAGCTCCACCCGGAACAGCTCATAGAAAGCCTGCGTTTCCGACTCCCGTACCTGGTAATAGGCATTGTTGAGCGTCAGGATGACGCAGAAATGCAGTTGCTCGCGCACCCATTGGAAGTTCGCGTATTCCTTGGGCAGCAGCTTGCGCAGCAGCGGCGTCAGCAAGCGGTCATACTCCTGCAACGCCTCCACGATGCTGCTCGGCGGAAGGTTCAGCTTCGCCAGGCGCCGGCCGTTATATTCCACCTGCTCAATGAACTTCAGCGGCGGCTGGCCGCTCGCCAGAATCCGCGCCGCGGCGCCCGGTGTGATGGCCGCCAGCGCGATGCGAATCCTCGCGTCCAGTTGGCTGAAGGGGCCAGCTCTTAGTTTCGCCAGAAAGCGCCGGTCCACGATATCGGCGTGCGGCAGCAGCAGGACCGCCAGCCGCAACAGATGCACCCGGAGCTGATCGCTCAATACATCGGCTGCGTCGGCCAATTCCGGCGATATTTCCGTCAATGGCACCTTGAATTTCTATCGGCTACTAGGGGGAAAGCTTTAGCTTGGGAGCCTCTCGGGCTCCCAAGCGCCATTGGCGATCGGCTGTTGGCCTTCAAGGCACGCGCCGCGTCTATGTGGCTTTGGGAAAGGAACCGCGCAGTGCGAGGAGGGCAGCTACCGCGGCCTTTCGCTTTCGATCGGGCATGAGTGGAATACCGGCGACGTCAGTCAGTTCCATCCGGCTTACCTCGATTTCCCGCGGATGATCAAAGATTTCGTTTCCTGAGGCGCCCTGCTTCAACGACCGGTAGATTCCGCCGAGATAGATATCGTACTCGTCCGCCGCCTCTGGCGTATCGCTGACCCCGATAGGGTCCCACTCCTTCATGAGAACCTCGCGAATCTCAGCCCTAATCTGGCGCGACCTATCCTTGTCATCCACGATTCCAGATTTGTCTGCCCCGACACTAACTCCGGGAATCCAACTCGCCGTCGCCTAATCGATCGCGTGCCAGCCCCCGGCCCCTGATCCCCAGTCCCTGCCGGGGTCCGGATCACGTTGAACCGAAGCAACCGATACGGTATGCTGATATTCGTACACAAATGGCCAACACGTTCTCTGCGCTGAAGCGCATGCGCCAAACCAAGCGCAAGACCACCGTCAACCGTCTCCGCAAATCGCGTCTCCGTCACCAGATCCGGTCCATGCGCCGGCTCATCGCCGCCAAAGACAGCAAGGGCGCCACGGACGCGCTGCCCGCCACGTTTTCGTTGATTGACCGCTCGGCCCGCTGGGGCATCATCAAGAAGAACACCGCCGCGCGCTACAAGAGCCGCCTCACGGCTCGGCTCAAAGCCATCGCTTAACGTCGCCGCCTAACTTCGCCTCACTTCGTCAGGCTCAGCACCAGTTCTTCCATCACCACTCGATCGTCCGGCCGGGCGTCGCGCATCGCTTTGTCCGCCCAAAAGATCTTCTCGATCGCGAGTCCCAGCTTCTCGCCTGGAAACGCAGCCATGGTCTGATAGACGCGCTCGGCCGGCTCCCGCCAAATGCGAAAGCCCTGCCTCGAAAGTTGCGTCTGGATCTGTTGCGCGCTCTTTAGCCCGGAATCGCGCGCCGCCATCGCCAGACGAAATTGCGTGGCCA
>JASHQT010000437.1 GCA_030039005.1 Bryobacteraceae bacterium | reverse complement strand
GGTATTGATGCAAAGCTGATCGATCGCGCCGGCCGGTGTCGCCGCCGGTTGAATCTGAGTGGAGGTGGACATGGGGACGGTTACGGACCCTCCGCGGTCCGCGAGAGGCGAAGTTTGGGGGAAATCCGCTCACTCTCTGATCGAGCATTGTAGCCCATCCCTTTAGGGCCAAGCTAATGAATATTGGGTTGCTGGCGCTCGCCGCGCCGCAATATACTTCGTTCGAACCGCCATGAACGGCACAACGTACACCCTTTGAACTCCTATGATCGGCACAACGCTCCAGGACATTGTTTGCGGGCTGCGCAGGTTGCGGCGCACCCCCGGATTCACGGCTGCCGTGGTTTTCGCCTTGGGGCTAGGAATCGGGGTCAACACCGCGGTGTTCACCGCATATAAGACGATGGTGGCACGGCCGGTCCAGGCGCGCGATCCCGGGCGCATGGTGAACCTCGCGCTGGTCCGTGGCTCCGGAGCCGTCGATTACGCTTTCAGCTTTCCGGACTATCAGGCGTTTCGCGATTCCACACATTCCCTTGCCGGGCTGATCGCGACCAACCATGAGCAGATTAGGCTCACGGCGGCGGGCGCCATGGTCAGCGAGCGAACGTCGGAAGCCGAATCAGGCCTCGGACGATTAGGCCTATTTCCTCCCGGCGCGACCAATGCCGAATTTGCGAGCGTGCTCGCGGTTTCGGAAAACTATTTCCAGGTTTTGGGCGTTGCGCCGGTGCGAGGCCGGTCATTCGAGTCCATCGGCGCGGCCCAGCTACAGGCTTCGCCTTCCGTACTGATCAGCGAAAATTTCTGGCGCAAGCGCTTCGCGGGCGACCCCGGCATTCTGGGCAGGAGCATTCAGCTCAATGGTGCGGCCGTCAAGGTCGCGGGCATTACGCCGCGCGATTTCGCCGGCACTTTCGCCGGCGTGCCCGATTTCTGGGTCCCGCTCAGTTTGGAGCCTTTGGTTCACTCGGATCCCGCCTGGCTGGAAAACCGCGAGCGTGCGTTGTACCGTGTCTTCGGGCGCCTCGCTCCCGGCGCAGGCTTCAAACAGGCGCAGGCGGAAATAACGCTCGCCGCGGACCGGCTGCGCGCGCTGCACGGTCCCAAATCCGAATGGGCGAATCCCGCGACCGCACTCGTGTTCCCGGCATCACCGCTCCCGGTTCCTTTGAGGATGAACCGGCCGCTGCTGCTGACTGTCCTCTTTATCGCCGTGGCAACCCTGATGGTGCTCCTGGTGGCCTGCGCCGACGTCGGCAGCCTGCAACTGATTCGAGCGCGATCGCGCCGGCATGAACTGGAAACCCGCCTGGCGCTGGGAGCCAGCCGCATGCGAATCGTCCGGCAATTGTTGACGGAAAGCGCTCTACTGGGCGTACTTGCCGGGGCGGTCGCGTTTCCGTTCACCTGGGGCCTGCTGAAATTGGGCGTGACCTGGGCCGCAGCGGCTTTCCCTGCCGAGGTTGGCACGCTGATTTTCGACGTGACTCCGGATCTCGAAATATTCGGCTTCGTATTCGCGATTTCGCTCGCCGCCGGGCTGCTTTTCGGCCTTGCTCCGGCAATCGAAAGCTCTCGCATCGCGCTCTTGTCGGCGCGTGCCAGCACATCCACCGCGGGAAGCCGGCGTCTCCAGGATTTGCTGGTCGCCGCGCAGGTGGCCCTGACGCTCGCACTCATGATCTCGGGAAGCCTGCTGGTCCGCAGCTCTGTACACTCGCTCAAAGCGCAGACCGGTTACGACGCCCGTCGTGTCATAGATCTGGATCTGCAGTTCCCGGAGGGTCCGAAATACACGGCCACCCATAAACTCGCTCTGGTTCGCGAGCTTCGAACGCACGCGGCGGCTCTGCCGGGAGTGGCCGAAATCACGAGCGCGCGCCCGCCGGGCGATTACGGATTTCTAACAGCCGCCGCCGGAGCGCGAACCACGCCCGCTATCCGCTACAAATTTGTCGAGGGCAATTATTTTGCGACGCTCGGCATTCCCCTGCTGCTGGGCCGCGGCTTTCCGGCCGAAGGCGCGCGGAGTGGCCGCTCGATTATCCTCAGCGAATCGGCGGCCAAGCAGCTTTGGCCCGGCGAGAATCCCATCGGCCGCGGCGTCCGCTTGGGCCCAACGGACGAACAGCCCCACAATCCCGCCGATCTTCGCGTGGATTCGCTCACTTACCAGGTGATCGGTATCGTGCGCGACACGCGCGGCCTCGAGCTCAACGGCAGCAATCCGCGGCTCGTTTACCTGCCGCTGCCCGAAGACCGGCAAGCCGATTATCCCGTGCTCATTCGCACGCGATCCGACTCTGCCTTGGCGCCGCGCGCGCTTGACTCCGTGGTTGCATCCATCGATCCGGACTTGGTCGAAACCTCCGCTACGCTCGAACAACTGCTGCGCCAGTCGGCGTCGTTCATTATTTCGACCCTGGCAGCCGCGGTCGCCTCGGCGGTGGGAGCGCTGGGGCTGGTGCTCGCGCTCATGGGCATCTATGGGACCGTTGGGTACGTCGTGTCGCTTCGCACGCGCGAAATCGGCATCCGCATGGCGGTGGGTGCTCAAAAGCGCGACATTCTCGGTCTCGTCCTGGGCGAAAGCTCGCGGCCAGTTTTGGCCGGACTGTTCGCGGGAATGTTCCTCGCGCTCGGTGTATCTTATCTGCTGCGCGGGTTGCTTTTCGGGCTCGGCGCGATCGATGCGGTCTCCTTCGCCGGCGTGTCGGCGCTGTTCCTGGGTGTCGCGCTGCTCGCAGCCTATCCGCCCTCGCGCCGCGCCATGCGCGTCGACCCCATGGTCGCGCTCAGATACGAATAAGCGCCAACAGGGACAACCCCGCTATATTGAAGGAGACAGGTTTCGCCGCATCCTGAACATCCGAAGCCCTCGCACCCCTTCGGAAGTTCTGACTTTTGACGCGCTATGCCGGAAAAGCAGAGGCATTGGCCGACAATACTTCGAAAGTGGGGTCGAAAAGGGTGGATTCGTTCATCCGCAACTTGACACGGCAGGTAGAATGTTGGTGAAATTGTCAAGTTTATGCCGGACTCCTACGAACTGACCGTCGATCCGGACATACCACTGGCGATTTCAATCGCGAAGCTCCCCGATGATTTCAGGACGTTTCTGAAAAGTGGCGTCGCCACCCTAGGAAGAGCGAACCCTTCGGAAGACCAACTGCTTACCCTTGTCGCGTCCACGGCGTCTCGGAGTCGCCCCAATCTCAAGATTATCGAGGAAGCATCCTCGCACTTGAAGCTGTCAGCAGAGGACGCTTCTCGTGCACTTTCCGTCATAGCGGTCATCAGTTCGCTGGTGCTGACCCGCGCCTCTACCACCGGCGCTGAGCTCGTGCAGGCGCTCGTACAGCACAAGGCCCTCGACCCAGCGGACGCCAATATCATCCTCTAATTAGTCGACGTTGTTAGGAGGAATCAGTCTACCCTCTCCGAGATCGGTAAGCGACGCGGGCTGGAGACGACGATCCTCCCGGCGTTTAGGGATCTGAGGAGTGTAGTTGACATTCGACTGCTGCTCGACGCCGACGAGGTTAGACTTGCGGTGCCCGTTGCCATCATTCATCTCGGCACCGACGAGGATTCAGAGATCGTGTTCCAGGTGGCGAAGGAACAGATACAAGAACTGATGGAGCACTTGAGCCGGCTCCTGAAGCGCTTCGAGGCAGCTGAGAGGTGGGCGGGTGCGAGATCTGCCAGGGAGTCAGCCGAGAATGTTTAACTTTGACCAACCGAGTTGGCTCATCGTCGGCGCCCTGGTCGGCGCGATACTGCTATGGTCTAAGGAGACACCTGGCCGCCTCCGTGTCTATTACCTCTCTGACCTATTCGACCACGTACCCAAGCTGAACGAGACCGCGCGGTACTTTCTTCAGCTAGCGATATTCTTGGGTATTGGTACGGTCGTGTCGCTGTGGCTGACGAACCCACAGCACGTTCAGCAAGCATTCGCAGCAGGGCTTGGGTGGACAGCCGGGCTTAGCACGGGGCAGCCGAAGAGATCACGGGCGCAGGAGAGAGATGCCATTTGAAACCCACTACAATGTTAGAGGAGCGATGAGCCTAACCACCTACGGACACGTTCAGAAGGCGTGCTTTCTGGTTGCCATACTGGCAATTCTATCTTTTAATCGTTTCGGGAGTCCAACACTGCCTGGATGCGCGCTAATGCTGTCTGGGATCGCGGCGTTGGCCGCGAACGTATATGTTCGTCTGAAGCAGCGCCCCGAAAACAGCGATGGTGCCGGTGATGCGAAGCCGCTTACCTCCGATACCGAGGATGCTGGGCTCGATAAAAGTCTACATGAACTCCCCTCCGAGCAAACTATTACAGGGCGCCTGCCCTACTCGATGAACTATCTCTGGGTGGCGCGTCACCACCACTTGAACACAGCTTGGCAGTGGTCGTCGTGGGGCGAAGAGCCGGCAGCGGGCCCGGCGTCGTCCCCGACCCTTCGGGTTCGAGGGTGGGTACACTCTGTGGCCTCGGCAGAGGACCAAGGGGTCGTGTATCTATCAGCCGCAAACACCAAGATGGCTGTCGAAATCGCGAAGGCACTTAGCCCACACGGCACCGACTTCGAAGTTACACTCATGCCAAGCGGCGGCTTACGGATCTCACCGATTGAGAGACGCCCATATCGAGGTCTCGAAGTCCGGGCACCCGGGCCAGAAGAACTCCGAAACCCTCCTGGTTCGGCTCTCATCCACTAAGACGGAAGCTCTAAGTTCCTTTCGCGGCGGACGTAAGGCCTTTGCACCACAGAGCACGCCTCCAACTTGGTCGAAAGGGGAGGTGAGATGACCGTTAGGCAATATATTGGTTGGCAGAGGGCATTTCTCGTCATTGCGGCCGCGGCGGTCGTGAACTTCGATGCGCTCAACCCAACCCTGGCGTGGATCCCGCAGTGTACGTTGATTGTGGCAGGTACCTGCGGCCTTGCCCTAAACGCCTATGCGGTATTCGTGCCTCCAAGAGGGCTCCGTTAGAACTGGCAGGTCTTAGCGCCTCCTGCGGACGCGCACTCAAGGGGGGACTTTGAGGTGTGCAGCCTACGTTGCCTGCGCCGCAGCACGCCTTGAAGGCGTCTGGAGAGGCATGTAATTCTGAAAGAGATGCCGGAAAAGCAGTACGACCATAACCAGATCGAGTTGAAGTGGAGCGAGCGCTGGGCCTCAGCCAAGCTCTTTGAAGCCGAAGAGCATTCGAGCAAGCCCAAGTTCTACGTGCTCGAAATGCTCCCTTATCCGAGTGGCGTACTGCACATCGGGCATCTGCGCAACTATGCCATCGGCGACGCGCTGGCGCGCTACAAGCGCATGCGCGGCTTTAATGTGCTGCACCCCATGGGTTGGGACGCCTTCGGCTTGCCGGCCGAAAACGCCGCCATCGCCAATAAGCGCGATCCCTACGAATGGACCATGCACAACATCGCCAACATGAAGCGGCA
>JASHQT010000046.1 GCA_030039005.1 Bryobacteraceae bacterium | reverse complement strand
AAGCGCAGATGGATTACTCGCCCTTTGATATCGATTTCACCAGCGAGGGCCGGCGCCGCGTGCACGCTTTCAGCTACATTCTGGCTTACTCGCGCCGCCAGTATGTACGGTTTGTGGAGGCGCAGGACTTTGTCACCACCATCCGCGAACATGTCCGCGCGTTTGAGTACTTGGGTGGTTTGGCAGCCACCTGCCTGCTCGATTTTGTTCCCGGGAACAAAATCGTACTTTTGTGGCGGGCCGCGTTATGTGGCCGCGGCGACCAGGCGCCACGCCGGTCAAGGCGGAATGAGTGGATGATGGAACATAATCCTCACAGCGAATCGAGCCATTTCAGGAGATCCGGGTCCTTGCGCCATCCGGCGGCCGGGCGGCACTCCGCCGAGGCATCGACGGGCGGCATACATGCGGCGACGGCAGCTTGCTTGGTGCGCAACGTAATCTCTGCATAACGGTTAGTGGTGTCGAGACTGACATGGCCAAGCCATGCTCGGATAACATTGACATCGACGCCGGCTTCCAAGAGGTGGACAGCTGAACTGTGGCGAAAGGCGTGTGGGAATAAGCCGCACCGTGATTCTCCCGAAGCGCTGCAGTTCAGTGAGGCTGTGTGCCGCTTTACGATTTTGTATATTCCGAATCGTGTGAGCGGCTTGTGCTGCTGTGAAAGAAACACCGGCGCAGTCTTGTCGGCCAGCCTGGCGGCCACCAGTTGCTTCAATAGTTCTGCAGTTTCAGGCCAGATTGGGCAACTGCGCCACTTGTCTCCTTTTCCGTGAAGCCGGACGCGATAAGGCTCAATGAGGTCCACATCTGTGAGCCGAACATCAGCAGCCTCCTGAACACGCGCCCCGGTGTTGTAGAGGAACATCAGGAGAGCACGGTCCCGCAATGCCAAACTGCCGTTTCTGGGTAACGTCTGAAAGAGTGTATCGATCTCATCGCGCTCCAGATAGACTGTCCGCGCCGCCTGGACACGCTTGGTTGGAATGGCTTCCACTCTTTGAGCTTCGTCCAGCATCTCTGGATAGTGAACGGCGACGTAGCGGTAGAACGTGCGCAGCGCCGCAAGCCGCTGATTTCGGGTACGCGCCTGGTTGCTTCGCGTTTCCTCAATCATGCGCAAAAAATCGAGCACCCGCTCAAACGCAAGATCGCCGAGCGCCAGGCGCGTTACGGGCCGGCGGCATAGGCTCCCAACATGGATCAGGAACAGCTTTAGCGTGTCGCGGTAGCTTCTGATCGAACCTGGGCGGAGCCCCTTCTGGACTTTGAGGTGGTCTTCGAAAAAGGCGACTATGACCTTGCCGAGGCTGCTGTTCATCGGTCGCCTCCGGTCGGGGCAAAAGCGCGGAAACGTCGATCGGCTTCCCGCAGCAGTTCTTCGGTAATGGTCAGATAGACTGCCGTGGAATTGGGGTCCACATGCCCCAGGAATGTGGAGAGATGTATCAACCGGCAGTTCGGGTCGATGCCCTCGCGATACCAACGCAATAAGGTGCCAACGGCAAAGGCGTGTCGTAGGTCATGCAGTCGAGGCGGAGACACGCCGGGCGGCAGGCGGAGGCCGAGTTTGGGGACAAGCGCGTGAAACGTTTGGCTCACTGTTTCTGCGCATATGCAGCCGCGTTTCGTAAACGAAAACAATGGTCTATCGACTTCACGCGCCTCGCCGTGACGTTGCTCTATGTAGTTTCGGAGGCGCGCCGCCAGCCTGGGCCCCAGCGGCACAAGCCGGCTCTTACTGAATTTCGTCTCGCGAATAAACAACGCGTCGCGGTTGAAATCGACATCCCCCAGTTTCAGTCTGACCGCTTCGCCAACGCGTAGCCCAAGACCGTATAGCAAGGCGAAGATCGTCTCATATGTCCGCGCCCTATGAGGCGCACGGGACCGATCGGGGAGTGTGCCCACGATCTCCAGCAGTCGCTTGGCATCGTTGAGGTCGAAGAGATAGGGAATACGCTTACCGGTGTCACGACGTCGTGCAGCAGTTACCGGATTGCTCGGGACGAGCCGTTGCACCACGGCCCAGTCGAAAAAGCGATGGAGTACACCGAGCAGGTGGTTGTAACTGCGCGGCCGCGCTCGGGGTCGCGATTGCAGGAAGCGTTCAATCAGGACGCTGTCAATGCCATTCCATCCGTTGATAGCGTGTTCGCAGAGGTACAGGTCAAAGAGTCGGAGGGCGGCGGCCTCTGGCCGGTATCTCCGGTTCAGGGCGCGCTTGTACTCCACGAACTGGCGAATCGGCTGCGCCAAAGTGCTGTGAAGATCTGCAACCTTCATAGCTCCTCCCCGTTGCCCATGGCGACCTCTCTCAAAGCGGCAATGGCAACTTTCGAGTAAATCTCGGTCGATTGTGGAGAGCGGTGGCCAACGTAATCACCAATGGTTTTGAGGGGGAACTCAGCGTCAATCAATCTTTGGACACATGTATGCCGTAGCGTGTGTGCACCAGCCCGGTGTACCTGCACGCCTGCTTTGCGAAGGTAGAGCGCCACAGTGGCCGAAATAGCGCCGTTACTGATTGGTGTGCGCGGAGCCAGCACCCGGAAGAATACATGGCGATCCTCAGTTTTCGGCCTGCCGGAACGGAGATAAGCGATCAATGCTTCAGCCACCACGTTGGCGAGTGGATAAGCCGTGCAATGTCCGGCCTTGCGCTCCGGGATCTGGAGCCGCTCGCGTTTCCAATCGATGTCGTCGAGAGTGAGTTTAGCGACCTCGTGTGCGCGCAGACCATAGGTCACCAACAACAGAAGGATGGCGTAATCGCGCCTTCCCCGGACTGTGCGCTTATCCACTGCCTCCAGCATGCGGCGCACCTCGTCCCAGGTGATGGATCGTGGCACATCGGCCAAACGGAATACTTGCGGCATCTCAACGGCGGCGCTCAGATCATCGGCGATCACCCGCTGGCGATGACAGAAACGGAGAAATACACGGATCATCCCGCAGAGGTCTCGCCTCCCCGTGCGCGCTAGCTTCGGTGCGGTGTCCACAACAAAGGAAGCCAGCAGCGCTGGAGACAACTCCTTCAGTGAGGTGACGCCCACTCGCTTGAGGTAATCGGCAAATCCATGTAGGCAGTGGATATATTTATAAACGGTGGCTTCGCGCAGTCCCCGTTCTTCACGGAGGTACCGCAGGAATCCCGGCGCCTGATCCTCGAATGGAAACGCCTTGCACTTGCGAGCGGCGGTAACGCGGCCTTCCAGCGCCAATAGCAACATCTGGCGGACCGGATTCCGCGCCTCTTCGGCGATCTTGCTCCGAGCTTCAGGCGTCCTGCAATTAGCCTCATGGGCGGTCAGCCAATGTGACGCAAAACTCTCGATCTGTGATGCTGCTGACTTCAGATCTGTGGAGCCGTGCTGCTTGGCGAACTCTGCAAACCGATACAGCATCGGTACTCGTTTATAAACATTCCGGATGGCGTAGCCTTGCAAATCCATCCATTCGACGTAACGTTCGATCTCCGGACCCAACCAGCTTGCACGGATGCGATCGATCGTTGACGGCTTGACGAAATAGCGTTCGAGCATGATAACCTCCGTTCGGAAATCCCGAACGGAAGTCCATGATGCGACAACGCAAACTTGTTATGTGCCCAGTTGTCGCCTGGCACACACGTTCTGCGCAGGTCCTGCTGATCTCCGTCACATAACGCGGCCTGCCACAAAAGTGAAGACAACTTGAATGCGCAAGTCGTTTTTATCGGGAGAGTTAGCAGAATCCAGCGCCTACCCCTTGAGAACTCACAATCGATTCCGCTACAACAGGCTCACGTTGTAGTCATTGAAGCTTTCCGTGGCGTAGATCGTCCTGAGCTTGATGTCTTCACGTCAACCAGTGATTGCGGCGTAAATTTCGTGGCACAGAAGGAATATCTCATTTACGCCTGGCAAGAAAATCGGTCAGGTCGACTTGAAACCGGCGCTTGCTCCCGGACGGCACTCGTCGAACGCTCACAAGAGAACATCCAGAACCTTCGACAACTCACTAGTGGCCAGGGTCCATCCCTCGTTTTTGGCTTCGCTACGGCGGACCCGTCAAACTTAGAGCTTCCTTTTCGAGCCACGTCGCCACTCTCAGGAATCCCTATTCTGCTCCGCTCAGGGGACAAGTCCTGGAGGACGTTGACGAATGATCGCGGTGACTACCAATTTAACAACCTACCAGCGGGACAATACGAAGAATCAGCCGAGTTGCCCAGTGCACCACCGGATCAGAGGCGACGCCAGTTCAGGCTTATTTCCGGCGCATGCAGTCGTCAAAATTTTCTAGCCGTCCCTGTGGCGCGAATTGCCGGAAGGCTATACGACTCTCAGAACAACCCCGTCCCAGACGTTCTTGTCGAGATCGAAGGAGTTCCCCCGACGCGCCAACCCAATCCGATTTTTCGCCCTTTAACCGATTCACACGGCTACTTTCACTACGACAATCTTGAAATGGGGGAATATATTCTGGGCGTCAATCTCGCAAGCCCGCCGGATGCCCATGACTGGTATGGCAAGCGATTACCATTCCCACGCAGCTACTACCCAGGTGTCACCGATCGCAGACAGGCCGCGATTGTGAGGCTTCAAAACAGTAAGAATATCGACGACCTGGAGTTCCATTTACCTCCAGTTCCGAACCCCATGATCATTCAAGGGCGTGCCGAGTTACCTGATGGTTCGCCAGTGCAGGCTTTTGTCTCGCTCCTTGATCTTGAATACCCTGGAGACACAGCACAGGTCGACACAGTACTCGCCGATGTCAACGGCAGCTTCTCTTTACAGGGTCTCGCTGGGCGAAAATATGGAATTCTCGCTCAAACGGAGCAGGATGGGATCGTTCGGCATTCTGCCGTTGTCTATGCGACGGGAGATCCTGCGACCGACATCCGTCTGATCCTTTCCCAGAGCGAACGTTCCGAGACCTGTGAAGTGTGCGCTCGTTATAAGATTTGGCAGTCACCTCTTTGGCAGCCGCAGAGATGAGCATAGCCGTCACGACAAATCAAGCAACGCTAACTACAAACGAACACATGGAACGAAGCATACTAACTTGGGGACTCTGTCCCCAAACCCCTGGGATTTAACGCCCTCGCGCCAGAATGTTGCTGGTAGGGCGGCTTGCGCCGCCCCCTCATTCCGGCCGCTGGGTCGGCGCTCCGGTCGCATCCCTGCGGTGCCGTATCCTCCGCCCAAGTAACAGTCAGTATAAACTCGCAAGGCCGCCTTGCCAAAAAATGTTTGCCTGCACAGGGTCAGGCAAGGTATAAATACTCTTGTTCTGGATTCGCTCCGTTGGCCGCTTTTGAAGTGACCACGTATGGCCGGTTTTCAGGTGACCACCGAGGCTTATGTTCTTCCCTTTCCTTGTTGTCGAGATCCGAGAGAAGGATGAACGGTAACGTTTTGTTTTGGTTTTCGCAAAGTGTGAACCGATCCGACTCTCGCGCTTTTATGTGCGTGCGCATGGTTCCTACAGGTTGAACCCGCAGGGAGCTGGCGGGTTGTTGCCCGCTCGTCACTCATAAGTAACATACGTATTATAAACACGTCAACACAGGAACCTCCGAGAAATCCTTCACCGGTCCAAGTGATAAACTGCGCATCGCATCGATTCCGCGCCGTCTTTGGCTTGGCGATTTAGCTTAAACTTTCAGGTTCGCCGGATCGATAAGACCCGTAAGGGCCGCGCATGCTCGTGACAAGCACTTTGCGCTGACCCGGACTCCCAGCATTACACACGTTTTCGTGCGGGAGTCTATCCGCCGGAATACCGGGAGCTTTCCCCAGTAGAAATCTCACCTTTCGTTGTCGATCATCGAAAAGAGCGCCGAAGTCAAGTTAGTACCCGGACCGCTGTTGGGGTTGAAGGGTGTCTAGGTTCGGCGCTCCCCACCACCGCCCACGCGCGGCCACCTCCATTACTTCGGCGCTACTCTACCCATCGCCCGTTTGAATTTCCCAACCGCCTCTCGCTTCGCTCTTCGGTGGTCTGTCTCCGTGGAGATGTTCCTATCCATCAGGAACACATTCAGCGCGGTTTTGAGCGGTAGCGAACAAGCCCCGTCAAGCCCAGCAACGCAAGGACGGCTATCGATTGGCCAAAAGGCTCGGGAACAGCAGCTGACGCCGTGAGCGTGATCGGCAACGTCACGGTCTCTTCGGCGGGCAGTGTGAGATAGACAGTGTAATTCGTTTCTATCATCCCCAGCGGTGGCTGGTCTTGAGAGAAGATGTTTTCATCAAAATCACCTGTCGGTATGTTGAACGGTTCGGGGATCGATGCAATAACCACATCGCCGCTCCCGGCAGTGTTCCCACTGAGGTCTCCAGAAATGTTTAAACTCAGGAGGGTCTCGTTGGTCAGATCCAGTCCGATGAAAACTTGGCCCAGCTCTCCGGTACACGGCGAAGTGGAATCGCAAGAGACCGTTCCTGTGACGGAGGCTTGAGTACTTGTAAACGATTCCGTCAGGCTTGAGGTAAATGGTGAGTCAGATGCCGGGGTAAAACTGATGCTGGTAATTGTGGACGCGACTACCGGAGCAGTTGCTACCACTCCTAGCAAAAGCGCGGTAAGTGTGAGATTACGAAAAATCATCGGTCCCTCCGCTGTTAGCCACTTAGTATACAATGGCACGCCACAGAAAACTGCCTGTTACGCAAGTTTTTGGAGGGTTTCGTACTGGTAGTCCTGTCTTGGTTACGTCGAGAAGCCAAATTCCACCTGCCGAAACCCATTGTGCTTCCGAGTAAATGCACTTCGGAAGGCCAGGATCGGCTTCGACTACAGAATTGAGGTAAAGTGTGGGGGCAAGATTCCTCCGGTGTTCCTGCCCCGGCCACGAGCGGGAGTCTGTCCGTGCGAGCCCAGACCCCGGATAGGCGGGCTTGCCCTCGTCAGTTCGCTCGACATTCATCCCGACTTCGACTAACATCATGACGGCAGTCATGGCCACTCTAGATCGGCTCACGCCCGCTTTCCGGTGTCCTCGTTTCGCCCACTGTTACAACCACAACCCTTGAACCGGCATAATGAGTTGCTGTGGAATGTACGGAGCGGAAGTTGGTGGGAAACCGCCTCAAGACAATATTTCGGACTGCCGCTTTCATCTGGGCGACCGCCTTGTTCATCGGTTCACTTCAGCCGAGCCGTCCCGCGCACATTCACTACGGTCCAATTCACCACACCGCGCATGTTTTGGGATTTGGCGTTTTAACGTTCCTACTGGCCGCTGGATACGGTAACCGGGATCGCGTCACCTTCGGTTCAGCGGCGCTGGTCTTTGCCTTCGGCTTCACGATAGAGCTACTCCAGCACTGGTTGTACCGAATGCCGATTGAGTGGCACGACGTTCGCGATGACGGGATCGGCGTGGTCGCGGTTGTGGCGCTCTATCAAATCTTTCGTTCGACGACCCTGAGGCTTCAGAAAGGGGAATAAATCCCATCCCGCCCCGGCAGACACGCGCCTACTACGCTCACGCAAGGGTTGTTGTTCATCCCGTTCCCGTGGCACCTCGCACCAAAGATTTTGAAAGTCAGAACGGGTATTCGCCGCCCCGACGATGGCGGTGGGTTCCAATGAGCGTGTTGTCGTGTTGCGACCCCAGCACCCCAATGTTCGCCATTCCACCGTAATGCGAAAGATCGAGGAACCCGCTCTAGGCCGAATGGAAATGCCAGCCCTTGAAAGCGATTTTCCATTCCGCCCCGGTTTTAATCAGCGTGAATAGGTCGGACATCTTCACGGGGGTAGGACCAGCCACCTTTCCAGACCAGCCAGATACCTCCAACCGCACCAAGGCAAGTGTACCCATAATTTCCACATCCGCAAATCGGGCTTCTGTTTTCGGAGCCGGTCCGTTTTGGTCCACCAAATCGAACACCTGCTGCATCGAGCCTTGCATCAACGCACCTTGGAAATACCCCGACCCGGTGGCATCCGGCAGGAACCCACGACTCATCGTCTCTCCGTCGCCATTTCGAAGACCGGTCACGTAGAAGTCCATGGTCTTCAGGATCGCGTCGTAATCGGAAATATACTCAGCGGAAACCGTCAGTGTTGGCGTTGCCATGCAGGGGATTATGCGTCTGGGCGAAGCTTGTGTCAAGGGTGTTCGACTCCGGTCAGTTCAGCGGCTTTACCATCCATCCGTCGGATCGCCTTCAGCCAGCATCGACTCCATCACACGTGGGCTTCAGGCCCGGCGGGAACATTCCCGGCTGATAAAACCGGCCTCGCATAGACCGAAGGAAGCTCAGGACAGGAACCCACATGGCAATTCATAACATTCGGTGGTAAGGTCCTTGTATTCATGGAACTATATACTTGACATTAATGCACAAAAATGGTATCATTAAAAGATTATCAGATGCATATCAAGCACTATTACATGCTCGTATGCATTTATAAATTTAACGCGCCAAAGAGAGCGCGTCAAGGAGTATTTCATTATGAGACACCAACTCGCATTGGGGTTGAAAGAAGCCGCAGAAGCGGTTGGCCTTAGCCACTGGACGCTGCGGCAGTACATCAGACAGGGAAAGATCTCTGCGATCCGGTTAGGCCGACGAGTGCTGATCGAGCCGAGTGAGCTTGAAAAGCTGATTGAGCAGGGCCGGGGTGGAAAGGACGAACGGTAATTAGCGTTATGAAGCTAAGTACTCGTGGGGTCCTCAGACACACCCGGCGGCCCCTGCGAGATTCCAAGTGAACCGTTCCGGCCTCAACGTTGTGATCCGCGTTCCGATATTGTTTTGTTAGGATCTTCCATTTGGAAGTCCTCGTATCCCCCTTAACCCGTTAACCGATTCACGGTCGAACTCTCGAATCGGAAATTAAATTCCCATGAGAGGAATAACCTCAATGTTATTAGATACTGTTAAACGCTTTCCTGCTGGAGCTTCCGATCCCGCAAAACCTGAACCTAAACCAACTACGAATTCTACCCGGCTCTCGCCTGGCACCGTTCCATCTGCTGCGTTAGCCCTGCCAACCCAACCGGCACGGCATCCCTCGGACCGGGTCGCCGGATACTTGCGCCGCCTAATGCAAGATCACTTCTACGGTAAGATCACACTCACCCTTCGTGACGGCCGTATCGAGGTGGTCCGGACGGAGCAATCGTTGAAGCTCGTGGATGTGCCAGACACTCCCGCTGCCGTCGATGGGGGTATCGCATGAGCACCGCACCTGTAATCCTCGCTCCGGCGTCAGCCCTCAACAGACTCGACCGAGTACTTCATTCACACTTCCACCAACCCGACACACAGGCAGTCCATGTTGTGATGGCAACCATCAAATCGCATTACCTCAATCTCGGCGATCCTGCGTGGATCTTCGTGGTTGCCCCACCCGGCTCGGGGAAAACGACGACCACGGTGATGGGTGCAGCGGGGCTACCGCAGGTCCAAATCCTTGGCTCGTGGTCGCCAAGCACGTTTTTATCTGGCATGCATGGAGCACAACAGCCCGGTTTGCTAGAGAAACTTGGCCCTACCCTTGAGAACAATAAATGCTACATCACGAAAGGGGACGGGATTCTTATCTCGAAGGATTTCACCACTGTCCTCTCCATGCAACGGGACCGCCGCGCTGAGATTCTTTCCCAGCTCCGTGAGATCCACGATGGGCAGTACCGGAAGGATTTCGGAACCGGCGTGACCAAGATTTGGTCCGGCAGGATTACGATCATCGCGGCGGTGACCCCGGCATTGGACAGGGCCTACTCAATGTCCTCTACGCTCGGAGAACGCTTCCTCCAGGTGCGCTGGCATCGACCGGCGCGGACTGCCGGAGAACGCGCGATCGACCAGCAAACGGGCGAGAAGGAAATGTCCACCGAGATAACAGACGCGGTACGAGCGGTGTTCGACGAAGCCTCATCGGATGTGCCGGAAATCTCCCGCGCGGTGCGACAACAAATCGCCGCGATCGCGGATCTGGTGGCGGTGGGCCGCACCCACGTGTACCGTTCCAGCATCGGGAACCGAGATATCGAAGATGTTCCTGAACCGGAAGCCAACACCCGCGTATCGAAAGGACTCGCAGCAATCGCTCGGGGTGATGCGGCGTTACAGGGTAAGGACACCGTAGACAATGCTGTTCTTCGAGACGTGTTCCGGGTAGCGTTGGATTGTATCGTGCCAGCGCGTCGGGAGGTGCTGCTGGCCATGCTTCACGGCCGTCCGATCCCAGCCGGTACCACTACAGGGCGAGCCATAGAAGACCTTCAAGAGTTGGGTCTGCTCACGCAAGGGAATGCGCCAGCGTTGTCGCCGCAAGCGGTCGAGTTGGTCGAGGAATCCCGGCTGCGGGAGGTGCTCGGGGCGTCACCCAAAACGTCCCCCCAGGGGGTATGAAGGCAACGGAAATACTAAGTACTTTTTGATTTCTATGAAAGCCGAGGGAAACGAGTCCGGAACGATAGCGTCGCCGGCCATCGCCGGGCAAAACAGTGCCGTAGATATCCCGCAGTACTTTCCGCTGCCAGGCGAGCAGTTTGTAACCGAGTGGTGGATAAAGAATTTCCGCAAAGAAGCGTTCCACTTTACACGCCCGGCATTGTGGCTTGCCGTTGGCGCGCATCTCGCACCAGGTCTCGGCCTGACAGTAAGCACATGTGTCGGGGTGGTAATCAGCCACACAGTTTTGCCTCTAGGGCGTCGATGGTGCCATCGGTCGAGGCTTGGACACGGGTGCGTGAGGACGGCGCCAAACCGAACTCTCGGCGCTCGATGATGACGCGGGCGGCCAGATCCCGGATCGCGTTCATCGCGAGGCGGCCATTTGTCATACTCAGAAACGCGAACAGGGGGCCGCCGGTCGCCGGCCGCCGCATTCAGGAATCCAGCGAGAGCAAGAAAAAGACGGTAGCGATCGAGGCTGAAAAGAACCGGCGCGGCGAGCTGGAGCGCAGTTTCAACGGCATCGAAGATACGCGCCAGGACCGGATCCAATCCATCCAGGAGATCGCCGACAGGTACCTGGAAGCATACAAGCTCCGTCACCGAGCTCCCGTCTTCGCCGAGTACGCAGTAGGCCACGTGGCGCGCCTGCTCGGCAAAAGGATGAAATCCACTATCAACGATAAAGCCGTGATCGAATATCAGAATGCGCGGCTCAAAGAGAAGGCCGCACCGAAGACGATCAACGAGGAGACCGGCTTTCTCCTCCGGATGCTAGAGGACCAGGGTGATGTTATCCGCGCGAGAATGAAGCGCCGCCACACACTCAAACTGGAGACCGGGCCATCCATTGCGGTGGCCTTCACTGACGATCAGAAGGTCGCCATGCTAACGGAAGCACGGCGCCGAAAGGGTTCTCCTTCCGTATATCCAGCGCTCGTGCTGGCCTTGCATTGCGGCTTGCGCGATAAGGAAACGCGATCTCTCCGTTGGTCGCATATCGATTTGATCAAGGGCCTGGTCACCGTTCGCAACCAAACGAAGACTGAGGCCGGCACGGGGCGTACGGTTCCGATGAATGACGAAGTTCTCCAGGCGCTCAAGCAGCATGCCGGGTGGTATTTGTCTGCGTTTGGCGAAACTCGGCCGGAATGGTTCCTTTTCCCTTACGGACGGCCGCGGCCGCACGACCCGGGGCGCTCGATCACCAGCTTTAAGACGGTGTGGACTTCCATCCGCAACGCCTGCGGTATCACGGGACGATGGCACGATGTGCGCCACACCTTCGTAAC